>NZ_CP025113.1:623125-934687 GCF_002831585.1 Bradyrhizobium sp. SK17
GTTCGGCGCCCAGACCATCAAGAAGACCGCCGAGCTCGGCTGGAAGCCGTTGCAGATCATCACCAACGTGTCGGCCTCGGTCGGCAGCGTGATGCAACCGGCCGGCTTCGACAACGCCCAGGGCGTGCTGTCGGCGGCCTACGCCAAGGACGGCGCCGATCCGCAGTGGGCCAACGATCCCGGCATGAAGAAATGGTCGGCCTTCCTCGACAAGTACATGCCCGGCGCCGACCGCACCGACGGCGGCTATGTCTACGGCTATGGCGCCGCGCAGACGCTCGCCAAGGTGCTCGAGATGTGCGGCGACGATCTGACCCGCGCCAATGTGATGAAGCAGGCCGCCAGCCTGAAGGACTTCACGCCCGACACGCTGCTGCCCGGCGTCAAGATCAACACCTCGGCCACCGACTTCGCCCCGATCGCCCAGTTGCAGATGCAGCGCTTCAAGGGTCAGAAATGGGAACTGTTCGGCGACATCATTTCCGGCGACGTGCCTTCCGAGTAACATTGCACTGCGGAAACAAAATCAACCGGCCTCCGCGACTTCAGTCGCGGGGGCTTTTTGTTGACGCCCGGTGCCGATGGTATTGAATACGCTCCAACAAAGACTCCAGGTGGGGAAACCATGACTGCCGTACGTCCGTCCCTGACGGCGCTCTTGTCCGCATTTGCCCTGATCATGACGTGTTGCGACGGCGCACTGGCCCAGAAGGCCTATGACCCCGGCGTCAGCGACACCGAGATCAAGATCGGCAACACCATGCCGTACTCGGGACCTGCTTCGGCCTTTGGCGTGATCGGCAAGGCCGAAGCGGCCTATTTCAGGATGATCAACGATGCCGGCGGCATCCACGGCCGCAAGATCAAATTCATCTCCTATGACGATGGCTACTCACCGGCCAAGACGGTGGAGCAGACGCGCAAGCTGGTCGAGGACGACCAGGTCCTGCTGGTGTTCGGCTCGGTCGGCACCGGAAGCAACGCGGCGGTCCGGAAATACATGAACGAGAAGCAGGTGCCCCAGTTGTTCATCGCATCCGGCGCCTCCAAGTGGAACGACCCGAAGAACTATCCATGGACCATGGGTTGGCAGCCGTCCTACCAGGACGAGGCGAGGGTCTACGCAAAATACATCATGAAGCACAAGGCCGACGCCAAGGTCGGCGTGCTCTACCAGAATGACGATTTCGGCAAGGACTACATCAAGGGCCTGAAGGACGCGTTCGGCGACAAGGCGTCGATGATCGTGGCCGAGGAGGCCTACGATACGTCGGAGCCGACCATCGACAGCCACATCGTCAAGCTGAAAGCCGCCGGCGCCGACACTTTCATCAGCATCACGTCGCCGAAATTCGCGGCGCAGGCGATCAAGAAGGCCGCCGAGATCGCGTGGACGCCGTTGCAGATCGTCACCAACGTCTCGGCCTCGGTCGGCGGCGTGATGCAGCCCGCCGGCTTCGAAAATTCGCAGGGCATCCTGTCGGCGTCCTATCTCAAGGACGGCGCCGATCCGCAGTGGGACAAGGATCCCAGCATGGAGAAATTCCTTACCTTCCTTAAGAAGGACTATCCCGACGCCAACAAGCTCGACGGCGCCAACGCCTACGGCTATGCCGCCGCGCAAACCCTGGTGAAGGTGCTCGAGATGTGCGGCGACGATCTCACCCGCGCCAATGTCATGAAGCAGGCCGCGAGCCTGAAGGACTTTGTCCCGGACACACTGCTGCCCGGCATCAGCATCAACACCTCGCCCACCGACTTCGCACCGATCAAGCAACTGCGCTTGATGCGCTTCAAGGGCGAGAAGTGGGAGCTGTTCGGCGACATCATTTCGAGCAATCTCAGCAACTGATCGTCGCGGATCGTCGTCAGATCCGCACGCTCAACTCAACAGCGTCGCGCGAAACAACCGCAATCTGTGCGGATGTCTCGCACCGATCCCGTGAGCGCGACTAAAGACGCAGCCTCCGTGGCACCGCCGCGGGGCTTTTCGTTGAGACGTCCCGGGTAAGATGATAGTTTGCACGGATAACAATGAGCCCTCGAAACAGGGGGGCCGCGACACATCATCTGCTATCAGGGAGAGAAACCGCATGTCTGCAACACGACATCTGGCGGCATTTGCCGTTGCGCTCGCGCTCGTCTCCGCATCCTGCAGCACAGCGCTGGCCCAGAAGAAATACGACACCGGCGCGAGCGATACCGAGATCAAGATCGGCAATATCATGCCCTACAGCGGCCCTGCGTCCGCCTATGGCGTGATCGGCAAGACCGAGGAGGCCTATTTCCGCAAGATCAACGCCGAAGGCGGCATCAATGGCCGCAAGATCACCTTCATCAGCTATGACGACGCCTACACGCCGCCGAAAACCGTCGAGCAGGCGCGCAAGCTGGTCGAAAGCGACGAGGTGCTGCTGATCTTCAATCCGCTCGGCACGCCGCCGAACTCGGCGATCCAGAAATACATGAACACCAAGAAGGTGCCGCAGCTGTTCGTCGCCACCGGCGCCACCAAATGGAACGATCCGAAGGAGTTTCCCTGGACCATGGGCTGGCAGCCCAACTACCAGAGCGAGACCCAGATCTACGCCAAGTACATCCTGAAGAACCATCCGAACGCCAAGATCGCCGTGCTCTACCAGAACGACGATTACGGCAAGGACTACCTGAAGGGCTTCAAGGACGGGCTCGGTGCCAAGGCGGCGTCGCTGATCGTCGCGGAAGACACCTACGAGGTCACCGAGCCGACCATCGACTCGCATATCGTGACATTGAAGGCTTCGGGCGCCGACGTCTTCATGAACATCACCACGCCGAAATTCGCCGCGCAGGCAATCAAGAAGAACGCCGAGCTCGGCTGGAAGCCGCTGCACTTCCTCAACAACGTCTCGGCCTCGATCGGCAGCGTGATTGCGCCCGCCGGCAAGGAGAACGCCCAGGGCATCATCTCCTCGGCCTATCTGAAGGATCCGACCGATCCGCAGTGGACGACCGATCCCGCGATGATCGCCTGGAACAAGTTCCTCGACCAATACTATCCGGACGCCAACCGCGCCGATGCCTCGGTGATGTATGCCTACACCGTGGCGCAGGGACTGGTGCATGTGCTGAAGGCCTGCGGCGATAATCTGACGCGCGCCAACATCATGAAGCAGGCGGCGAGCATCCAGAACCTAGAGCTCGGCGGCCTGTTGCCCGGCATCAAGGTCAACACCTCGGCGACCGATTTCGCCCCGCTCTCGCAATTGCAGCTGGAGCGCTTCAAGGGCGAGACCTGGGAGCGCTTTGGCGACATCCTGAGCAGCGACGTCGGCGGTTGATGCGGTTACGAGCAAGTCCGATCGACCAACAGCGCGGCCCCTGCGGCAATGTCGCAAGAGCCCGTCGTTGAGGCGGTCGGGACAGAATGATATTGCTAGCGAACAACAACAGAGCCTTCGAAACAGGGGGCCACGACACATCAGTCTGACAACAGGGAGAGAGACGTTAATGTCCGCACCTCGACATCTGGCGGTCCTTGCGGCCGCGCTTGCGCTCGCCGCAGCTTCAAGCGGTTCGGCGCTTGCCCAGAAGAAATACGACACCGGCGCCAGCGACACCGAGATCAAGATCGGCAACATCATGCCTTACAGCGGACCCGCATCCGCTTACGGCATCATCGGCCGCACCGAGGCCGCCTATTTCAAGAAGATCAACGACGCCGGCGGCATCAACGGCCGCAAAATCAACTTCATCTCCTACGACGACGCCTACTCGCCGCCGAAGGCCGTGGAGCAGGCCCGCAAGCTGGTCGAGAGCGACGAGGTGCTGCTGATCTTCAACTCGCTCGGGACGCCGTCGAACTCGGCGATCCAGAAATACATGAACTCCAAGAAGGTGCCGCAGCTGTTCGTCGCCACCGGCGCCACCAAGTGGAACGATCCGAAGGAGTTTCCGTGGACCATGGGCTGGCAGCCCAACTACCAGAGCGAGACCCAGATCTACGCAAAATACATCTTGAAGAACATGCCGAACGCCAAGATCGCCGTGCTCTACCAGAACGACGATTACGGCAAGGACTATCTCAAGGGTCTGAAGGATGGTCTCGGCCAGAAGGCCGCCAGCATGATCGTCGCCGAGGACAGTTTCGAGACCTCGGAGCCGAGCATCGACAATCACATCGTCAAGCTCAAAGCCAGCAACGCTGACGTCTTCGTCGACATCGCAACGCCGAAATTCGCCGCCCAGGCGATCAAGAAGGTCGCCGAGCTCGGCTGGAAGCCGACCCACTTCCTCAACAACGTGTCGGCATCGGTCGGCAGCGTGATCAAGCCGGCAGGCTACGACAACGCGCAGGGCATCATCTCCGCCGCCTACCTGAAGGACGCCTCCGACAAGCAATGGGACAATGATCCCGGCATGAAGGAATTCTACGCCTTCATGGCCAAGGACTTCCCGGAAGGCGACAAGCTCGACGGCGGCACCGTGACCGGCTACGGCGTGGCGCAGACCCTGGTCCAGGTGCTGAAGCAGTGCGGCGACAACCTCACGCGCGAGAACATCATGAAGCAGGCGGCGAACTTGCAGGACTTCCGCACCGAGGTGCTGCTGCCCGGCATCAAGATCAACACCGCGCCGAACGATTTCGCGCCGATCAGCCAGTTGCAGCTGATGAAGTTCAAGGGCGAGAAATGGGAACTGTTCGGTGACGTCATCAGCGCCGACGTCGGCGGCTGATTTTCCATCAACGGACGAAACTGAATGGCCTCCTGCGATACCGTCGCAGGAGGCTTTTTCATTAGCCATTGCGCCGGCTCCCGGGGCGATGCCGCTTACACTTTGCCCGGCAATGCGCTAGGAAAACCGGCAATCATCCGAAACGAAACCGACGCCCTGGCGCGGGAACAACAAGGAGTTTTCGGGACATGACGATGCCGATCCGACACCGTATCGCAACCGCCCTGCTCGGCCTCACCGTCGCTGTCGCGACCGGGCATGCCGCATGGGCGCAGAAGAAGTACGACACCGGCGCCAGCGATACCGAGATCAAGATCGGCAACATCGTCCCCTATAGCGGCCCGGCGTCGGCCTATGGCGTGGTCGGCAAGGCCATGGGCGCGGTGTTCAAGAAGGTCAACGACGACGGCGGCATCAACGGCCGCAAGATCAATTTCATTTCCTACGACGACGCCTATTCGCCGCCAAAGGCGGTGGAGCAGGCGCGCAAGCTGGTCGAGAGCGACGAGGTGCTGTTCCTGTTCGGCACGCTCGGCACCGCCTCCAACACCGCGATCCAGAAGTATCTCAACGCCAAGAAGGTGCCGCAGCTGTTCGTCGCCACCGGCGCCACCAAGTGGAACGACCCGAAGGCCTTCCCGTGGACCATGGGCTGGCTGCCGAGCTACCAGAGCGAGTCGCGGATCTACGCGAAGTATCTGCTCAAGGAGAAGCCCACGGCCAAGGTCGCGGTGCTCTACCAGAACGACGACATGGGCAAGGACTATCTCAAGGGCCTGGAAGACGGCTTCGCCGGCAATCCGGCTGGAATCGTCGCCAAGGAGAGCTACGAGGTCGCCGAACCCACCATCGATTCCCATGTGGTGCGGCTGAAATCCGCCAATCCCGACGTCATCATCTTCTTCACCACGCCGAAATTCGGCGCCCAGGCGATCAAGAAGCTCGGCGAGATGAACTGGAAGCCGGTGACGATCGTCTCCAACGTCTCGGCCTCCACCGCGACGGTGATGCGTCCGGCCGGGCTCGACAATGCGCAGGGCGTGATCTCGGCGGCCTACGCCAAGGACGCCAGCGATCCGCAGTGGAAGGACGATTCCGGCATGAAGGCGTTCGACGATCTGCTCGCCAAATATTTGCCCGACACCAACCGCGCCGATGCTTCGGCGATGACCGGCTACAACATGGCGACCACCATGGTCGAGGTGCTGCGCCGCTGCGGCGACGATCTCACCCGCGCCAACGTCATGAAGCAGGCGGCGAGCCTGAAGCAGTTCGCGCAAGGCGGCCTGCTGCCGGGCGTGACGCTCACCACCGGCCCTGCCGACTTCCAGCCGATCGAGCAGTTGCAGCTGATGCAGTTCAAGGGCGAGCGCTGGCAGTTGTTCGGCGACGTCATCAGCGGCGAGATCGCCGGCAACTGATCCGTCATACGGAGGCCCAGCCATGACCGACCGTCGTCCCTTCCTGCGTTCGATCTTCGATGCCGCGGTGGCGGCTGCGCATCCCGACGTCGTGCTCGCGGCGCGGCTGCGGCCGGTGCCGAAGGGACGGGTGATCTGCCTCGCCGCCGGCAAGGGCGCCGGCGCGATGGCGGCGGCGGCGGAACGGCACTATCTCGATACGCTCGGCCTCGAGCCACAGCGGCTGGTCGGCATCGCCACCACCCGCCACGGCCACGGCGTGCCGACCCGCCGCATCCAGGTGGTCGAGGCCGGCCACCCGGTGCCCGACGAGGCCGGCCTGCGCGCCGCCGACGATACGTTGCGGCTGGCGGCGGAAGCGACGCCCGACGACCTGCTGCTGGTGCTCTTGACCGGGGGGGGCTCGGCGAACTGGATCGCGCCGGTCGAGGGCGTCAGCTTTGCCCAGAAGCAACAGGTCAACCGCGCGCTGCTGCGCTCCGGTGCGCCGATCGGCGAAATGAACATCGTCCGCAAGCATCTGTCGCGGATCAAGGGCGGACGGCTGGCGCGCGCCGGCCAGCACGCCGCCGAGATCGTCACCCTGGCGATCTCGGACGTGCCGCATGACGATCCCTCGGCGATCGCCTCGGGCCCGACGGTGCCGGATCCGACCACGCTGGCGGATGCCCGCGCGCTGGTCGCCAAGTACAATCTCTCGGTCGATGACGCGGTGCGCCGCGCGCTCGACGATCCCAGCAATGAGAGCTGCAAGCCCGGCGATCCCGCCTTTGCGCGCGCCACGTTCGAGCTGCTGGCAAAGCCGAAGGCCTCGATCGACGCCGCGGTGAAGGTCGCGCAGGACGCCGGCTACGAGACCATCGCGCTCGGCGCCGATCTCGAAGGCGAAGCCCGCGAGGTTGCGGCCGAGCATGCGCGGTTGGCGCTGAAGGCGCGCAGCGAAGGCAAGCGCGTCGCGATCGTCTCCGGCGGCGAGCTCACGGTGACGGTGCGCGGCAACGGCCGCGGCGGACCCAACCAGGAATATGCGCTGGCGCTCGCCGGCCTGCTCAAGGATACGCCCGACATCGCGGCGCTCGCCGCCGACACCGATGGCGCCGATGGCGGTGCCGGCAGCGCGACCGACCCCGCCGGCGCCATGATCGACCAGGCGACCTTCGCCAAGATGAAATCGATCGGCCTCGATCCGAAGGCCTATCTCGAGAACAACGACGCCACCGGCTTCTTCGCGCAGACCGGCGACCTGCTGCTGACCGGCCCGACGCTGACCAATGTGAATGATGTCAGGGTGATTTTGGTGGATTGAGGCGCCTTGTCATTCCGGGGCAGCCCGCAGGGCTGAGCCCGGAATCCATTCAGCCGCGAAGCTTGCGGCGCCATGGATTCCGGGCTCTCGCTTCGCGAGCCTCGGAATGACGAGCCCTCAAAACTCCTGCGCGAGCTTCGCCAGCATTTCCAGCAGCGCGGCGTGGTTGGCCGGGCCGAGCACCTCGATCAGCCGAGCCTCGTGCTTGTTGGCGACCAGCTTCTTGGCGCGCGCCAGCACGGCGCGGCCCTTGTCGGTGAGGACCAGGATGTGGGAGCGGCGGTCATTGGTGGAGCGCATCCGCGCGCAAAGGTCGCGGCTCTCCAGCGCGTCGAGCATCGCGACGAAATTCGGCCGGAGGATGCCGAGCGTGTTGGCGATCTCGGTCTGGTTGCGACCCGGGTTCTTGTCGAGCAGCAGCAGCACCGAGAACTGCGCCGGGGTCAGTTGCAGCGGCGCCACGCAGCGCAGGAAGTCCTCGAATACCTTGAGTTGCGCCCGCTTCAACGAATAGCCGAGCAAACCTGACAGTTCGCCCAATTGCAGCATGCTGTCGTCCCCGGCAGGATCGACCGGTTCCCGACGCGTGGCGCGCGGAGACCTGACGACATCGGAGGCGGTCTTGGAAACAGTCATCGCTCCAGGCTCGCAATCCCGGTACAAAAACCCCGCGGGACGCTCGGGGATCTTGAGATTATATCCAATAATTGTTATCCGCTATATCTAATATCGACGGCTATCAACAGCCGATATCGGCCGACCCGACCGGCACAGCCGGTTGCGACGGCCCGACGCTTAAGGGGGACGCTCAGCCTTGAACACAACGATCATGCTGTTCCTGCTGCAGGACGGCATCACCAATGGCGCGATCTACGCACTGCTTGGGCTGGCCCTGGTGCTGGTGTTCGCGGTGACGCGGGTGATCCTGATCCCGCAAGGCGAATTCGTGACCTATGGCGCGCTGAGCTACGCCATGCTGGCGACCGGCCAGGTGCCCGGCACCGTGCGGCTCGCGGTCGCGATGGGGCTCGTCGCCTTCGCCCTCGACCTGTTCTTCGCGCGCAAGGCGCTGCACGCCGGCAAGGTGATACGCTCGGCCGCGCTCAACATCGCCTTCCCGTTCGCGCTGCTTGGCCTGACCTATGCGCTGGTCGGCCCGAACACGCCGATCGCCGTCAACATCGCGCTGGCGCTGCTGATCGTGGCGGCGATCGGGCTGTTCCTCTACCGCATCGCGTTCCAGCCGATCGCGCACACCTCCGTGCTGGTGCTGTTGATCGCCTCGGTCGGCTGCCATCTGGCGCTACAGGGCCTCGGCCTGGTGTTCTTCGGTGCCGAAGGCCTGCGCGGCCCGGCGCTGTCGAACGCCGCGGTGACCGCGGGCCCGCTGCGTTTCACCGGCCAGAGCCTCGCGGTGTACGGCCTGACGGTCGGCTTCATCGCCGCCCTTTGGCTGTTCTTCGGCTACACCAGGACCGGCAAGGCGCTGCGCGCCACCGCGGTCAATCGGCTCGGCGCCCGCCTGGTCGGCATCCGCACCACGCTGTCGGGCCAGATCGCGTTCCTGCTCGCATCCGTGATCGGCGCGATCTCCGGCATCCTGATCGTGCCGATCACCACGCTCTATTACGACACCGGCTTCCTGATCGGCCTGAAGGGTTTCATCGCCGCCATCATCGGCGGCCTGGTCAGCTATCCCCTGACCGCGGTCGCGGCCATCGTGGTCGGCATCGTCGAGGCCTTCTCGTCGTTCTACGCCAGCAACTTCAAGGAAGTCATCGTGTTCACGCTGATCCTTCCCGTCCTGGTGCTGCGCTCGCTCGCAGCGCCCCAGGTCGAAGAAGAGAAGGATTGAGCGCGATGACGCAGCGGCTGCCTCTGATCATCTTCGCGCTCGCGATGGCGGTGATCCCGCTGCTCCCGGGCGTCCCGCCGTTCTGGATCGTGCTGCTCGACAATATCGGCCTCGCCGCGCTGGTGGCGATGGGGCTGGTGCTGCTCACCGGCGTCGGCGGCCTCACTTCGTTCGGACAGGCCGCGTTCTGCGGCTTCGGCGCCTACACCACGGCGGTGTTGACCACAGCCTATGGCGTCTCGCCCTGGCTGACCTTGCCGGCATCGCTTCTGGTCAGCGGCATCGCGGCGGTGCTGCTCGGCCTCGTCACGGTGCGGCTGTCGGGCCATTACCTGCCGCTCGGCACCATCGCCTGGGGCATCGGCCTGTTCTATCTGTTCAGCAAGCTGGAATTCCTCGGCCGCAATGACGGCATCTCGGGCATTCCGCCGCTCTCGATCGGCTCGTTCAAGATGCTGAGCCCGGATGCGATCTATTACGCGATCTGGGTCGCGGTGCTGCTCGCCGCGCTCTTGACCATGAACCTGCTGGATTCCCGCACCGGGCGCGCGATCCGCGCGCTGCGGCGCGGGCATGTCGCGGCGGAAGCGTTCGGCGTGCAGACGCCGCGCGCCAAACTGCTGGTGTTCATCTATGCCGCCGTTCTGGCCGGCCTGTCCGGCTGGCTCTATGCGCATTTCCAGCGCGCCGCAAACCCGACGCCGTTCGGCGCGCAGGCCGGCATCGAATATCTGTTCATCGCCGTGGTCGGCGGTGCCGGCTACGTCTGGGGCGGCGTGCTCGGCGCGGCCATCGTCGTGATCCTCAAGGAAGTGCTGCAAAGCTACCTGCCCTACATCTTCGGCGGCCAGAGCCAGCTCGAGACCATCGTGTTCGGCATCATGCTGGTGCTGCTGTTGCAGCTCGCGCCGCAGGGCGTCTGGCCCTGGCTGATGTCGCGGCTGCCGTTCAAGCCCGCGCGCAAGACGCCTGATACGTCGGTGAAGCTGGAGCATCCCGAGCGCGCTGCCGGCTCGTCGCCGGTGCTGCTGCATGTCGAGAAGGCACGGAAGCAGTTCGGCGGCGTGGTCGCCGTGAACGACGTCTCGTTCGACGTCAACGCCCGCGAGATCGTCGCGCTGATCGGCCCGAACGGCGCCGGCAAGAGCACCACCTTCAACCTGATCACCGGCGTGCTGGCCACGACCGGCGGCAAGGTCTCGGTGCTCGGCAGGGAAGTTGCCAACGCCCCGCCCCAGGAGGTGGTCAAGCTCGGCGTGTCCAGGACCTTCCAGCACGTCAAGCTGGTGCCCGACATGACCGTGCTCGAGAACGTCGCGATCGGCGCCCATCTGCGCGGCTCGTCCGGCGCGATCTCCAGCATGCTGCGGCTCGACCGCGCCGACGAAGCGAGGCTTTTGGCGGAGGCCGCGCGGCAGATCGAACGCGTCGGCCTGTCCGACCAGATCGACCAGCTCGCGGGTTCGCTGTCGCTCGGCCAGCAGCGCATCGTCGAGATCGCGCGCGCGCTGTGCGTCGATCCGATGCTGCTGCTGCTCGACGAGCCGGCCGCCGGCCTGCGCCACATGGAGAAGCAGCGGCTGGCTGCGCTGCTGCGGCAATTGCGCGACGGCGGCATGTCGGTGCTGCTGGTCGAGCACGACATGGGCTTCGTGATGGATCTCGCCGACCGCATCGTGGTGCTCGATTTCGGCACCAAGATCGCCGAGGGAACGCCGGCCGCGATCAAGCGCAATCCCGACGTGATCAAGGCCTATCTCGGAGCCGCCGCATGACTGCGCTGCTATCGGTCGCCGACGTCCACATTTCCTACGGCAAGGTCGAGGCGGTACGCGGCGTCTCGCTCGACGTCGCCGACAACGAGATCGTTACCATCATCGGCGCCAACGGCGCCGGCAAGACCACGCTGCTCAACGCCATGATGGGCGTGCTGCCGCTAAAGGGCCGCACCAGCTTCGCTGGCGCCGACATGGCGCCGCTCGACATCGAGGACCGCGTCGCGAAGGGCTTGAGCCTGGTGCCCGAGCATCGCGAATTGTTCGGCACCATGAATGTCGAGGACAATCTCGAGCTCGGCGCGTTCCGGATCGCGAAGGCTGTCGCCGCGACCTCGCTGGAGCGGGTCTACACCCTGTTTCCGCGGCTCAAGGAGCGGCGCAAGCAGCTCGCCGGCACGCTGTCCGGCGGCGAGCAGCAGATGCTGGCGATGGGCCGCGCGCTGATGGGCGCGCCAAAACTCCTGATGCTGGACGAGCCGAGCCTCGGCCTCGCCCCGATCATCGTCGCCGACATCTTCCGCATCGTCGGCGAGCTCCGCGCAGCCGGGGTCTCGGTGCTGCTGGTCGAGCAGAATGCCCAGGCCGCACTCCAGATCGCCGACCGCGCCTATGTGATGGAGCTCGGCGAATTCGTGCTGTCGGGCCCAGCCAAGGACATCGCCGCCAACAAGGGCGTCGCCGCGAGCTATCTCGGCTTCCAGCACGAGGGCGAGAGCGCGATTTAGGAACGCTGGTACGTACGCGGATGGATCGCCAAGCGCGCCAATGTGAGGGAGCTCCCGGCAGTAGGGTTCCCTCCCCCCTTGCGGGGAGGGTTAGGGAGAGGGGTGTCACACGGCATGCTCTTGCCGTACGCGCTTCAACTACGCGCGACCGAGATTGCGCTAGCGACAATCCCATCGATCATCTTGCCCGCGGCTTACCCCTCTCCCCACCCCTCCCCCGCAAGGGGGGAGCCCGCGCAACTTGCCCACCTTGCGCAATTTCGGGTGAACGCCTCTCCTGCGGAGGCTAAGAAAAAAGCCGGTCTGCTTCGAGACCGGCTTCTTCGCTTCGTCCAAGCCCGTGACTGGCTCACATCGCCGGGACGTACTTCCCGTCCTTGACCGTCAGCAGGATACGCGAGCGGTCGTCGAGGCCGTAGCGGTCCTTTTCAGTCCAGTTGTAGACGCCCTGGCTCGCGACGATCTCCTTCTCGGAGATCAACGCCTGACGGATCGCCTCGCGGAATTCCGGCGTGCCGGGCTTGGCGGTCTTCAGCGCCGTTGGGATGATGCGGTTCAGCACCTGGAACGCGTCGTAGGAGTGGCCGGCGAACTGGCTGCGGCTGTTGGCGCCGTACTTGGCTTCATAGGCGGTGTTGAGCGCAAGGCCGGGCTTCTTGGTCAGCGCGCTGTCTGGCTGGGTCTCCGGCGACATCACCGGTCCCGCCGCCATGATGACGCCTTCAGCAGCAGCGCCCGCGATGCGGATGAAGTCCATCGTGGCTGCGCCGTGGGTCTGGTAGATCAGGCCCTTGTAACCGCGCTCGCGCAGCGCGGTTTGCGGCAGCGCGGCAGCGGTGCCCGAGGCGCCGATCAGGATGGCGTCCGGATTGGAGGCGACGAGCTTCAGCACCTGGCCGGCGACCGAGGTGTCGGGACGCGCGAAGCGCTCCTCGTCGGTCATGGTCAGGCCCATCGGTACGGCGTGGGCCTTGAAGTCGGTGACCCAGAGATCGCCATAGGAATCCGAGTAGCCGATATAGCCGACGGTCTTGATGTTGTGAGCCTTCATGTGCTCGTAGAGCGCCTTGGCCATGATCGACGCCGACTGCGGCAGGTCGACCGACCACTTGGCGCGGGCGTCGTTGATCGGGAACGGCGCCAGACCCAAATGCGGGATGCCGGCCTCGTTGGCCACCGTCGACACCGCGATCGTCGGCGGCGTGGTGCAGGAGCCCATGATGATGTCGGCCTTGGACTCGGTGACGAAGCGCCGCGCATTGGTGGTCGCGGCCGTCGGATCGCCGCCGTCATCGAGCACGATCAGCTTCAGCGGCACGCCGCCGATCTCCTTCGGCACGAAATCGAGCGCGTTGCGCTCGGGGATGCCGAGCGCCGCGGCCGGCCCCGTGGTCGAGATCGAAATGCCGATGGTGATCTCATTGGTCTGCGCCTGCGCGGACATGCCCGGCAGCGCGAAAGCTGCTGCGAGCACCGCGGCGGCGAGAGTGGCCTTCCTCATTCATTCCTCCCTGCGGATATGTTTTTTGGGTTTAAACCGGTTTCGCGGGCCAATTCAGCCCCTTCTTTAGAGCATGATCCGGAAAAGTGGAAACCGGTTTTCCAGGAGAGTCATGCTCCAAAAGTCGAGTCACGAAGGGCGGCACGTCAGCCCTTCATGAACAAGTTCAGCCGCTCATGAAGCGGTCGATGATCTCCTGCGGAAATGGCGACGATTTCAGCCTGTCCGGATCGTCCGGATGGCGGCCGACCAGCACCCTGGTCTCGAAGGCCTCGATCGCAAGCTGCTCGCCCTTGAACACGCGGTGCACCACCTCGAAGCTCGAGCGCTTGATGCTCTCGATCCGGGTCTCGATGGTAATCCAGTCGCCATGGGTCGACGGGATGTGGAATTTCGCCCTTGTGTCGACCATGGGAATGCCGACCAGGCCGTATTTGTGGACCAGGTCCTGCTTCGAGCAGCCGGCGGCCTCGAACATGATCGAAGTCGAGTCGTCGAACATCGCGAAGTAGCGCGGGTAATAGACGATGTTGGCAGGGTCGCAATCGCCCCACTGGATCTGCACGTCGCGCCGGTGGATGAACATGGTCTATCCCTCGATTAATCGTGATCGATCCGGAACGGCGTTTCGCGCCGTTCCGGATCATGCGTCAGCGCGGGGCCATCCGGAGCGCGGCATCGAGCCGCACCACTTCGCCGTTCAGATAGGGATTGTCGATCATGTGCAGCGCCAGCGAAGCGAACTCGTCGGCCTGGCCGAGCCGGCGCGGGAACGGGATCGCGGCGGCGAGCGAGTCCTGGGCCTCCTGCGGTAGGCCGGCGAGCAAGGGCGTCATGAAAAGGCCGGGCGCGATCGTCAGCACGCGGATACCGAACTGCGCGAGCTCGCGCGCGATCGGCAAGGTCATCGCGACGATGCCGCCCTTGGACGCCGAATAGGCCGCCTGCCCGATCTGTCCGTCGTAGGCCGCGACCGAGGCGGTCGAGATCACGACGCCGCGCTCGCCGGTCGCCTGCGGCTCGAGCTTCGACATCTCGGCGGTGGCAAGCCGCAGCATGTTGAAGGAGCCGAGCAGATTGACCTTGATCACCTTGTCGAAGTCGGCCAGCGCCATCGGCCCTTCGCGGCCGATCACGCGTTTTGCCACGCCGATGCCGGCGCAGTTCACCAGCACGCGCGCCGGGCCATGCGCCTTGGCGGCGGCAGCGACCGCAGCCTCGGCGGCAGCGGCGTCGGCAACGTCGCAGACAACGGCAATGCCGCCGATCTCCGCCGCGACGCTCTCGGCGAGCTTGGCGTTGAGGTCGCAGACCGCGACCTTGGCACCCTGCGCGGCCAGCCGGCGCGCGGTCGCGGCACCCAATCCCGATGCACCGCCGGTGACGATGGCGGCCTGGTCCTTCAACTGCATGGCGTTCTCCTGTTCGAAACTAGACTGACGTGATCACCGATGCCGGCGGCACCGGCGCATAGAGCGCGTCGATGATGTCAGTGCGATGCTCCAGCACCGCGCGCTGGTTGATCGAGCCCTTGTCGGTGATCTCGCCGCGATCGATCGACAGCGGGCCGTCGAGCAGGATCGCCCGCGCGATCCGGTTCGACGAGCCGGTTGCGCTCGCAAGCACACGCGCGAAACGTTCACGGAAGGCGGCGCGCACCAGCGGATCATTGGCCGCGGCCATGACGTCGTTCGCGGCAAGCGCCGGATTGATCAGGCGGCAGCCATCGAGATCGAGGATCACGATCGCCGCGAGCTCGTCGCGGTTGATTCCCGCGATCACGACGTCGCGCACCAGCGGCGCGCAAGCGCCGACGAAGCGCGCCCGCAACGGGCCGACGCTGACCCAGGTGCCGCTCGCCAGCTTGAAATCCTCGGCGATGCGGCCGTCGAAATCGAACCCGGCATCGAGATTGGCGGGATCGGCGGGCTTCAGCGCATCGCCGAACTTGTAGAACCCCTCCTCGTCGAAGGCTTTCGCGGTCAGCTCGGGCTGCCGCCAGTAGCCCGGCGTCACGTTCGGCCCCTTGGCGCGGACCTCGAGCTTGCCGTTGTTGGGCACCAGCTTCGCGTCATTGCCTGACACCGGCAGGCCGACATGGCCGGAGCGGCTGGTATCGGGGCGCACCGACATGAAGAACGGCGAGGTCTCTGTGGCGCCGAGCCCGGTGAGCATCGGTACGCGATAGCCCTTCTCCTGCACCGCGAGCGCATCGAGGCTGTTCCAGACGAACGGCGACAGCGCCGCGCCCGAAAAGAACATCGCATGCAGCCGGTGGAAGAATTTCTCCCTCAAGGCCTCGTCGTCGCGCAGGTAGGGCAGCAGCGATTCATAGCCCTTCGGCACGTTGAAATAGACCGTCGGCGAGATCTCGCGCAGGTTTCGCACCGTCTCCTCGATGCCGCCGGGCACCGGCTTGCCGTCATCGAGATACATCGAGCCGCCATTGTAGAGCGTCAGCCCGACATTGTGATTGCCGCCGAAGGTATGATTCCACGGCAGCCAGTCGACGATCACGGGCGGCTCGTCCTTGAGGAACGCCAGCGTCTCGCGCAGCATGACCTGGTTGGCGCAGATCATGCGCTGGGTGTTGATGACGGCCTTGGGATTGCCGGTCGAGCCCGACGTGAGCAGGAATTTCGCGATCGTGTCCGGACCGACGGCGGCATGGATCGCGTCGAGGCGCGGATCCTCGGGCGTTGCCATCAGATCGGCGAGCGCCGTCACCGTGCGGCTGGGCACCGCCCCGCGGCTTGCCGCGATCTCGACGTCGGCCCCGACATTGGCGCGCAACGCGTCGGCGAACTTGTCGGCATCGTCGACGAAGACCAGGCCGGGTGTCAGAAGCTTGATGACGTAGCCGAGCTTGCCGTAGTCGCGCGATACCAGCGAATAGGCCGGCGACACCGGGCAGAACGGAATTCCGGCATACAACGCACCGAGCGCGATCAGTGCGTGATCGATCGAATTGCCCGACAGGATCACGATCGGCCGCTCGGCGGACAGCCCGCGCGCAAGCAATGACGAAGCGATCCGGCGCGTGGCGTCATACAATTGCGCGTAGGTGATCTGCCGCCAGCCGCCACCGGCCGCGCGCTCGGCCATGAACACGCGGTTCGGCTCAACCGCCGCCCAGTGATGCAGGCGGTCGGTCAGGCGAACCGGAAAATCGGCGAGCTTGAGTTTCGGGCGAAGATAGATCGTGCCGTCGTCGCGGCGCTCGACGGTGACGGCGGGATTGCCGAACGAGATCGGGCGTAGCGGGTGCGTAGCCGCGGTGGATGCAGACGGCGATGTGTCAGCCTTGGCGGTCATGTTGGCTTCACCTTGGCGGTCTTGCGATCCAGGAAAGCGCGGATCCGCTTCTTGGCTTCCTTGTCGCTCTGCGCCACCGTGGCCATCAGCGATTCCATCAAGAGGCCGGTCTGTGGATTGGCTTCCGCGATCATCGGCAGTGCCTGCAACACGGCGAAATTGGTCAGCGGCGCGTTGGCGGCGACGCGCTCGGCGAGATCGAGGGCCTTGGGCAGCGCACCATCGGCCTCGGTGAGATATTGCGAGAAGCCGTAGGCGGCGCCCTCGGTCGCCGAATAGACCCGGCCGGTCAGCATCATGTCGGCCATCCGCGGCACGCCGATCAGGCGCGGCAACCGCACCGATCCGCCGCCGCCGACGAAGATGCCGCGCTGGCCCTCGGGCAGCGCGAAATAGGCGGACGGCTCGGCGACCCGGATATGCGCCGCGCAGGCCAGCTCCAGCCCGCCGCCGATCACCGCGCCCTTCAGCGCGGCGATCACGGGCACCCGGCAATACTGGATGCGGTCGAACACCCGGTGCCACATCTGGGAATGCACCAGGCCCTCGGTAGCATCGCGTTCGGTGAGTTCGGAAAGATCGAGGCCGGACGAGAAATGATCGCCGACGCCGTGGATGACGACCGCGCCGACGTCCTCAGGGATCGCCGCAAAGCAATCCCGCAGCGCCAGGATGATGCCGTCATTCAGCGCATTGCGCTTGGCGGGCCGATTGAGCCCGACCGTCAGCACCGCCCCCTGCGTCTCGATCCTGAGCAGCGAGGCGTCGCCCGTGTCGGCAGCGTTTCCCATGGCGTTATTGTTTCCTGTTCAGAATAGTTATGTTTTATAACTATCATGGCAGGAGTCAAGGCGGGGGCCTTCCCACACGATTGTCGTCCTGGCGAAAGCCAGGACCCATAACCACCGTATTTGATGATGAACGGAATCGTGGCCCCAGCGTCGCGCACAATCGAGATTCGGGGTAATGGGTCCTGGCTTTCGCCAGGACGACGCGGGATGTGTTGCACCGACGGTGACCGATGCCCCCGCATTTTTGCGCCGTGAACCGTCCGAGCTTGCTCTTCATCTCGTGTGGGCGCGATGCGCCCTGCCTGAAGCCTCACAACACCTGATGCACGTCGATCACGACGCGGTCGGCGTGGCGGGCGGCGGAGCCGATGAAGATGTGCTCCATCAGCCAGCGGTACTTCTCGGCGCCGGTCTCGAATTTCGGCACGGTGCGGAAATAGATCAGCTTGGGGTCGACCGGCTCGCCACGCTTGAGCTTCTCGAGCAGCTCGACCGGACCGAAGCGGATGCCCTTGTTCTCGACATAGACCACCGCGCCGTCGTCGGTTTCGAAAGCATATTTTGCTTCCAGGTCGATCAGCTCGTTGGGCCGGATGATCTGGAAGTCGGCGCCGAACGGCAACACCTTGCCGTTGATCCCCTCGCCTTTCACCTCGCCGCCGATGATCGGAATGATGCGGCGGACGCCGGTGCCGATATCGCCGGCGGATGTCACCTCGGCGATCCGGGCGGTGATGGTGAAGACGTATCTGGTCTGGAGTTCGGGATTCATAGGGAACCTATCTATTGAGGCATGATCCCTTTCGGAAAACCGGACCCCACTTTTCCGGGATCATGCCTAGCCTATCATGCGCTGCGGCAGCCAGGTCGCGAGCAGCGGGAACAGGATCAGGATCACCAGCCGGATCAGGTCGGTGATCACGAAAGGCAGCACGCCGACGAAAATCGTCGACATGTTGACGTCCTTGATCACGCTCTTGATCACGAACACGTTCATGCCGACCGGCGGATGGATCAGGCCGAGCTCGACCGTCATGACGATGATGATGCCGAACCAGATCGGATCGAAGCCGAGCGCGGTGACCACCGGGAACACGATCGGCACGGTGAGGATCACCATCGCCATCGCGTCCATCAGGCAGCCGAGCACCAGATACATCAGGAGGATCAGCGCCAGCACGCCATAGGGTCCGATCCCGAGACCGGTGAGGAACTCGGTCACGTTCTGCGGCGTCTGGGTGATGGTGAGGAAATAGCCGAAGCAGAGCGCACCGATCAGCACGGTGAAGACCGCCGCGGCGGTGCGGGTCGCCTGCAACAGCGATTGCAGGATGCCGTCCCTGGTCAGCTTGCCCCTGAGGATTCCGATGATGAACGCGCCGACCGCACCGACCGCGCCGGCTTCGGTCGGCACGAAGAAGCCGCCATAGAGGCCGCCGATCACGAACAGGAACAGCAGCAGCGGCGACCAGACGTCGCGCATCGCGACAAGACGCTCATGCCACGACGCCTTCTTTCCCGCCGGCAGGAAACCGGGCCGGGTGACACCGATGATGCCGATCGTGATCATGTGCATCAGGATCGCGAGCAGTCCGGGGATCACGCCGGCGATGAACAGCTTGCCGATGTCCTGCTGGGTGATGATGCCATAGACCGCCAGCACCGTGGACGGCGGCAGCATCGCGCCGAGCGTGCCGCCGACCGCGATCACGCCGGTCGAGAACGACTGCGGGTAGCCGAAGCGGCGCATCTCGGGATAGGCCACCGCCGAGAAGGTCGCAGCCGTTGCGACCGACGAGCCCGAGATCGCGGCGAACCCGCCGCAGGCCGCGATGGTCGCGATGCCGAGCCCGCCCTTCCAATGGCCGACGAAGGTATTGGCGGCCCGGAACAGCTCGCGGCTGATGCCGGAGACGGAGACGAAGGCGCCCATCAGCAGGAACATCGGGATCACGCCGAACGAATAATCCGTCACCGTGCGCATCGTGGTCTGGCCGACCAGTTTCAGCGCCGGCGCGAAGCCGGTGAGATAGCCGAAGCCTGTGATGCCGACGAGGCCCATTGCCATACCGACAGGCACACGCAACAGCATCAGCGCGAACAGGCAGACGAAGCCGATGACGGCGACGGCCTCGGGACTCAGATCAAGACTCATGGTTTCAGACTCATGGCCGTCTACTCCGCGGTCTTGATCTTGGCATCGTGGATATCCTCCGGATGGAAGATCAGGCGGTAGGTGCGGATCGCGATCAGCAGCACGGCGGAGACGTCGCCGATCCACGACACCAGGAAGAACGGCCAGACCGGCACGCCGAGATCCATGGTGACGATGTGGCTGCTCCTGGTGTCGATCACCTTGTCGACCAGCGTGTAGGTCTGCACGCTCACCACGAACAGCAGCACCAGGGTGGCGAAGATGTCGATCCAGCGCTGGTAGCGCGGCGAGGCGTTGGCCCAGACCAGATCGACCGTGATGTGGGTGCCGCGATAGCTGGTCGCCGCGATGCCCCAGAAGATCAGGATGCCGAGCAGGAACTGGCCGAAATTGTAGTAGTCCGGGATCGTCACCGCGAAGAATTTGCGCATGAACACCGCAACGAAGGTGTTGAGCGCGACGACGCCGACGAAGAACGCCGCCACCCATTCGATCGAATCGATGAAGCGGTCCATCACATTCTTGCGCACCGGCTCGGGCGGACCGGTGATCGCACCGTCTTGGGAGATTTCGGTGGTTGCAGCCATGGCTCGAGATCCTACCCCCACGTCATGGCCGGGCTCGTCCCGGCCATCCACGTCTTCGTTCCGTTGAGCAGTAAGGCGTGGATGCCCGGGTCAAGCCAGGGCATGACGACCGCATTTGCCTCGGCAGTTCGCCTAGAGCCCCGCCCCGTACTTCTTCAGCGTGGCCTGTAGATCGGCGTCGATCTTCTCGGCATCGCCGCCGGCCTTCTTCACCGCCTCGGCCCAACTGTCGTGCAGCGGCTTGACCGCCTTCTTCCATTCGGCGAGCTGCTCCGGCGTCAGCGGATAGACCTCATGGCCCGGCAGCGCCTTCATCTTGGTGCGGCCGTTGGCTTCGAAGTCGGTCCAGGGATCGGTGACCTTGGAGGCCCATTCCGGCGAGCAGTGATCGTCGATCACCTTCTTCTGGGCATCCGACATCGAATTGTATTTGGCGAGGTTCATGTTGTAGGTGAACACCGTCGTGTAGAGCGGCACGTCCATGTGGTACTTCACCACCTTGTCGATGCCGAACAGGAAGATCGAGCCCCATGGGAAGGTGATCTCGTCGGCCACGCCGCGCTCGATCGCGTCGCGCGATTCCGGCGCGGAGGCCTGCACATTGGTGCCGCCGAACATCTTCACCATCTCGCCGATCGTGCTCTGCGCCGGGCGCACCTTGACCCCGCTGAGATCGCTCGGCAGCACGATCTTCTTCTTGCCGTGCAGCGCGCCCGGATCATGGATGAAGGCGAAGCAGAGCTTGGTGTCCTTCATCTCGGTCGGCGCATATTTGTGATACCACTCGTTCAGCGCCAACGTGCCCTTCTTGCCGTCCGAGAACACGAACGGCAGCTGGCCGGCGGCCGCGATCGGGAAACGGCCGGGCTGATAGCCCGGATTGACGTAGGTGACGTCGGCAATGCCGTCGCGCGCCATGTCGTAGTGGTCGAATGCCTTGCCGAGCTGTTCGGACGGAAACACGGTGACCTTGATGGTGCCGCCCGATGCCTTCTCGATATCGGCGGCCCAGGCCTGCGTCGCCGGCACCAGCGGATGCGCCGGCGGCACCCACAGCGACACCTTGAGATTGACGGTCTTGTCCTGCGCCAGCGCAGGTCCAATGGCGGGACCCGCGGCCGGTATGACGGCGGCTGCCATCAGCAGCGCCAGCACTGTTTTCCTCATCACGCCTCCTCCTCTCCATGACGGCGGGCTTCGTGCCCGGTCTCGTTACTTAACATGTTATCTATTTTGCCCGCATATTCAAGACGGAATATGCGAGGCGGACGCCTGGTCGCACCCGGGTCCACCGCCATCTTGCGCTGCGGCGAAGCCATCTCCCGCGGCAGATCGATCTTGCCAAACCTGTTATATGATATAGTTGCCATGGCAAGTTGACGGTGACCGCCCGGCGCGGGCGCCCGGCTCAAGCCTATCCGATCGGGAGGAGCAGGTATTGCGGACAAAAGTAGCAATCATAGGCGCAGGTCCGGCCGGACTGTTGCTTGGGCAACTACTTCATACTTTCGGCGTAGACAACGTCATTCTCGAACGGCAGACCCCGGAATACGTGCTGGGGCGGATTCGCGCCGGCCTGCTCGAGGAGGGCACGGTGTCGCTGCTCGAGAGCGTCGGCGCCGCCACCCGGCTGCACCAGGAGGGCCTGGTCCATCACGGCGTCGAGCTGGCCTTTGGCGGCGCGCGGCACCGCATCGACATGCACGCGGCGACCGGCAAGACCGTGACCATCTACGGCCAGACCGAGGTCACGCTCGACCTGATGAATGCCCGCAAGGCAGCCGGCCTGACCACGGTCTACTCCGCCGCCGACGTCAAGCCGCACGATTTCGACACCGATCATCCGCGCGTCACCTATGTCAGGGACGGCACCAGCCACGAGATCACCTGCGATTTCATCGCCGGCTGCGACGGTTTCCACGGCATCAGCCGGGCCAGCGTGCCGGCCTCGGCGATCACCAGCTACGAGCGGGTGTACCCGTTCGGCTGGCTCGGCATCCTCTCGGAGACGCCGCCGGTCTCGCCGGAATTGATCTACAACAACCACGAACGCGGCTTTGCGCTGTGCACGATGCGCTCGACCCATCGCAGCCGCTATTACGTGCAGTGCCCGCTCGACGATCATGTCGATCAGTGGTCGGACGAGCGGTTCTGGGATGAATTGAAGCGCCGCCTCGACCAGAAGGCCGCCGACGAGATCGTCACCGGCCCCTCGATCGAGAAGAGCATCGCGCCGCTGCGCAGCTTCGTCGCCGAACCGATGCGCTTCGGCCGGATGTTCCTGGCCGGCGACGCCTCGCACATCGTGCCGCCCACCGGTGCCAAGGGCCTCAACCTGGCGGCCAGCGACGTGCATTATTTGTCGCAGGCCCTGCGCGAGTACTACGACGAGAAGTCATCCGCGGGGCTCGACGGCTATTCCGCCAAGGCGCTGGCGCGGGTCTGGAAGGCGGTGCGCTTCTCCTGGTGGATGACCTCGATGCTGCACAGATTCCCCGACGAGGGCGAATTCGCCGCGCGCATCCAGATCGCCGAGCTCGACTACCTCGTCAGCTCGAAGGCGGCCTCGACCTCGCTGTCGGAGAATTATGTGGGGCTGCCGTTCTAGGTCGCTGTCTCTCTCGTCGAGCAACCTCGCCGTTGCGCCCCAGCCGCCATACCCCGCGCATGCGGGGTATCCAGTGCGCCGCGTGTTCTCGATTCCTGCCGCGCTCTCTGGAATACTGGATCGCCCGGTCAAAAGCCGGGCGATGACAGCGGGAGATGCGACAACAGCCTTGCCGCGTTCAAACGCCCACGCAAATCCCGTTTAAAACTTTGTAGGCGGTGAAACCGTCGTCGACATCGCGTTCAATGGCGCCAACGCAAACGCTACACGCGAGCTTCAGATGACCACCGATACTCACATCGCGCCCGACATTCCCCAAGACGTCCCAGAAGGCTTCGAGCCGCTGTTCCGCAAGAGCCCGCTCACCGAGCCATGGGAGCCGCTTTACCAGAGGAAGACCGAGCGCTCCGTCATCATCGGCCTGCGGCTGGCGCGGCCGCACACCAACGGCCGCGGCCTGATCCATGGCGGGTTGATCGCGGCACTCTCCGACAACGCAATGGGCTATAGCTGCGGCCAGGCGACCGGCTGGACCACCTCATATGTGACGATCTCGCTCACGGTCGATTTCGTCGGCACCGCCAATGTCGGGCAATGGCTTTCGATCGAGAGCGATGTGATCAAGACCGGCAGCACGATCTGCTTCGCACAGAGCCTGATCAAGGCCGACGGCGTGACGATCGCGCGCGCCAGCGGCACGTTCCGCGTGGTGCCGAAGAAGGCGCCGGTGAGCCAAGCGCCTTCGAGCCGAGCTAGCTGAAATGCCAGTCGGTGATCTCGGTGACGAGATCGATGAAGGTCCGCACCTTCGCCGACAACAGCCGGGACGTCGGATAGACCACATGGATCGGCACCGGCGGCTGCTCGAACGCGGCGAGCACGATTCGGAGCCGCTTCGCTTTCAGCGATTCGGCCGCCTGATAGGCCATCACCCGGGTCAATCCGCCGTCCTGCTCGGCATACTGGATGGCAGCATCCGAACTGTTGCTGGTGAAACGGGGCGTCGGGGTGATGCGGATCTCCTGGCCGTCTTCCATGAAGCGCCAGTCCGGGGTCGCGGTCATGGCGCCAAACTGGATGGTGTCGTGGGAGGCCAAGTCGGCCGGCCGCTTCGGCTCGCCGCGGCGCTTGAGATAGCCATGCGACGCCACCACGATGCGGCGCATCTGGCCGACATGCCGCGCCACCAGGGTCGAATCCGGCAGGTGCCCGAGCCTGACCGCGAGGTCGACGCCGTCCTCGACGAGGTTGATGCGGCGATCCGATAGCCGCAGGTCGACACCGACATCGGGATAGCGCTTGAGATAGGCGGAGACGACCGGGCTGACATGCAGCCGTCCGAAACCGAACGGCGCCGAGATCGCCAGCCGGCCCTCGGGACGGGTGCGCTCGCTCTCCACCGCGTCCTCGGCCTCCTCGACATCGGCGAGGATCCGCCGCGCCCGCTCCAGATAGCGCGCGCCGGCATCGGTCAGCGTCACCTGCCGGGTGGTCCGCTGCAACAGCCGCGCCCCGAGCCGCTCCTCCAGCGCCGCGATCAGCCGGGTGATGCCCGATGGCGACAGGCCGAGCTTGCGGGCGGCGGGGGCGAACCCTTGCAGGTCGGCCACCGCGACAAAGGCCTGCATGGCGTCGATCCGGTCCATGGCACTATTGCATATTCGGCAACAGTGAAGTGTCAATTCACAAGATTGCCTGCGAACCGGAAATACCCATGTTGCGGTGTGAGGACGGCCCCTTTGTCGCCGGTGGCGGGAGGCTCAGATGTCAGAGGTTCGCAGCTATTCGAGCGATGTCGGGTTCACCCCTGCGGTGAAGGAAATCCAGACCCGCAAGGGTTCGCGCGCAACCTATGCCGAAGTCGAGGCCCATGGCGGCTGGCAGACCGAGGTCGACGAGAACCTCGCGGCCTTCCTCGCCAACACCAACAGCTTCTATCTCGCGACCGCCTCTGCGGAGGGACAGCCCTACATCCAGCATCGTGGCGGACCGAAGGGGTTCGTCAAGGTGCTCGACAAGCACACCATCGCGTTCGCCGATTACAGCGGCAACCGGCAGTTCATCTCCCAGGGCAATCTCTCGGAGAACCCGAAGGCCTATATCTTCATGATGAACTATGCGTATCGGCAGCGGGTGAAGATCTGGGGCGAGGCGCGCGTGGTGGAGGACGACCCGGCCCTGATGCGGGCGCTGATGCCGCAAGGCTATCGCGCGCGGCCCGAGCAGGTGATCCTGTTCAAGGTCATGGCCTGGGACACCAACTGCCCGCAACACATCCCGCAGAAGTTCGATGCCGCTGATGTCGCCACCGCGCTCAGCTCGCGCGATCAGCGCATCGCCGAGCTGGAGGCGGAGCTGGCCGCATTGAAGGGCCAGCCCGCACCTGTTGCGCCGGCTTAAGCCGCCTGCTGCTGCAACGGCTCCCAGGCGAATTCGGGATAATATTGCTGCATCATCCGGCCGACATAGGCGGTGAGATTGTCGAACTTCTCGGTGCGCTCGCGCAGCGGCGAATCGAAGAACGGCGTCAAGATTCCCGCCAGCGCGCCGAATGCCGTGGCGTCAGTCCCGCACGGCGCATTGCCCATCAGATAGGGCTTGTCACCGAGTTGCACCGACAGCGCGAACAGCGAACGCATGGCGACATCGACATCCTCGTCGGGACCGTGACGGCCGAGCCCGCTCAAGAGATAGTTCTCGGCAACCCGGAACTGGGCGTCCTCGCGCATCTTGTCGCGCATGTGGTCGGGCGCGCCGTCGAAGAAATGCGCCGGCCCCTTGGCGAAATTGGTGTCGTCGACCCAGCGCGCGCCGACCAGCGCCCAATAGATGTGATGCTCGATCATGCGCTCGAAGGCCCAGGCCTGGGCGCGCGCCTGCAAGCTGAGCGGCGCGTCGAAGTCGAAGCCGTATTTGCCCTCGATATGGGCGCGGATGAATGTCGAGTCGGCGATCGTCTCGCCGTCGTCGGCGATGAACGGCAGCTGGCCCTTGGGTGAGGCCGGCGGCATCGCCTTTTCCTTGGTGTAGGCAAGCCCGGCCATCTTGAGCTGGACCTCGGTCTTGGTCACGAAGGGGCTGATTTCCGGCAGACCGAAGCCCGTGCCAAAGCCAAAAAGCGTAATCATATGAAGCTCCCGATCGCCTGTGGTCGTAAATTGAGGCTAGCCGCCCCCTGCTGCCAGCATGGTGTCAGCAGTAGTGGCATTCACTGTCGAGCGGGCCTGCGGGTGCGAGGCGGCGAACCGCCTCGCGAGCCCGCTTGACCAGCCGCGACCGCCCGTAGGACCAGACCGTGCCGATCGACTGGGCGACCAGCGCCACCAGGGCCCAGCGCAGATCGCCGGAGGTGGAGTAGACCGTGACCAATTGTTCCAGCGCAAAGCTGCGCGCCTGCCGGAAACCGAGTTCATCAAGATTCGTCATGGACAAATTCCCTTCACTTGAGGTGTTGTCCTGATATAGCCCCCACCTGCTGCCAACATGCTGTCAGCAGCAGTGACAGGGCGCGCGAAAAGCCGACGCGTTGCGACGCTGCGAGAACCGTCAAGACAGATGCAAGAGAGCGACCAAAGAGAACTGCCATGAGACGCGCCGACCGGCTGTTTCAGATCATCCAGGTGCTCCGCCGCACCCGTAAGCCCTTGACTGCGGACGCGATCGCAGCCGAGCTCGAGACATCGAAGCGGACCATCTATCGCGACATCGCGAGCCTGATCGAGCAGCGGGTGCCGATCCGCGGCGAGGCTGGCATGGGCTACATCCTCGAGAAGGGGTTCGACCTGCCGCCTTTGATGCTGACACCCGACGAGATCGAGGCCTGCGTGCTCGGCGCGCAATGGGTGGTCGGCCACGCCGATCCGGCTCTAGCGCGCGCGGCCGAGGATTTGATGGCCAAGATCGCCGAGACCGTGCCGGACCGGCTGCGGCCGTTCGTGCTGGAGCCGGCGAGCCGGGCCCGCTCCGCCTGGAACCGGGAGCCCGACCGCATCGACATGGTCAGGACCCGCAGCCAGATCCATGAAGGCAAGAAGATCACGCTGAGCTATCGCGACGAGCACGGCCGCGACTCTGAACGAACGGTCTGGCCGATCGCGGTCGGCTATCACGAAGCGGTACGGCTGCTCGCCGCCTGGTGTGAGCTGCGCAAGGATTTCCGGAGCTTCCGCACCGACCGCGTGGTGACGGCTGTCTATCACGACGAGAAATATCCGGAGCGGCGCGACCTGCTCAGGGCGCGCTGGCGGCGCAGCCTGGTGTGGGAAGCGCCGAGGGACACCTGATGGCCGACAGCGAAATCGAAGCAGCGGAGACAAGCCCCTGCCAGTCCTGCGGCGCCTGCTGTAGCTATTCGGAGAACTGGCCGCGCTTCACCATCGAGGACGACGCCGAGCTCGACCTGATCCCACCGCAATTCGTCAATGCGCGACAGTCGGGCATGCGTTGCGAGGGCGACCGCTGCTCGGCGCTGTCGGGCCGGATCGGGGAAGCGACGCGCTGCGAAATCTATGCGGTGCGGCCGGAGGTGTGCCGGACCTGCCAGCCGGGCGACGCGGAATGCGCGATGGCGCGGCGCCGGCACGGGCTGCCGCTCATCGCGAGCGCGCAGCCAATCTGACTGGACGTTACGCCGTGACCCTGTCGCTCACGTCCTCGTCGTCGAGTTCGTCATCGACAACGGGCGCGAAGGTCGACAGCGGCTTGGTCGACAGCGTGATCGGCTTGCGGGCGCCATGCGAAACGGCAGCGGCACGGACCGGCTCACGCGACAGCGCATAGAGCGTCGACCCGACACGGCCGCCGGAATTGACCAGCTCCCACTCGCTGCAACTCGACGCGATCGCCACCGCGAGCGTGTGCAGATGGCTGCGCCGGTAGCAGAACAGCGCCAGCATCGCCCGGACATCGGGCGCGACGTTGGCAACCAGCAGCGAAAGCCCGTTCGGATTGGCGCGGTACATCTGGCCGAGCAGGTCGTCCGCAACTGGGCAGGCATCGTTCTCGAAAGCGTCGCGGCTTGAAAACATTTGCAAATCCCCCTCAATCGGGAAGATGCCGCGCAATTCTCTAATGAAAGGTTAACCACGGCCTCCGGTCGCTTCCGAAGCCCCTTGCCCGTTGCACGCGAATCACATCCGCCCGCCGCGGGCGGATGGTCGGCTGTTCGCAATGCGGGAAGCGGCGTAGGCCGGCCGCTCAGTTCGCGGCCATGTAGATCGACAGCGCGAAGCCGGTGAGGTGGTGCAGCGCCTGGTCGACCCCGATCAGGGTCCAGAACCAGGGATGGCCGGATTCCAGGGTGACGCCGAAATGCGACGCGCAGATGCCTTTGCAGCGATCGACGATGATGTGGATCACGAAGTCGACGAACGCGACATACCAGAACCGCGGCGCCACCACCAGGATCAGCGCCAGCGCGACCGCGAGGTGGATCAGGCAATGCGCGAGCAACGGCATCGCCCAGCCGGTCTTCTGGTCCTTGCCGATCGCCATCCAGGCGTTCTGCAGCATGAAGTCGGCAATGATGTGCTTGGCCGTGAGAAGCAACATCCATCCCACCAGGGCACCAACCGACACCGACGATGACATGGCAGGAAACAACAAGCTGACGCCCTTTACTTCGATGAATGTGATTGCAAGAAATCCGGGTCAGGCCGTCAGCACAATTCCGCAAAACGAAGCGTGTCTCATTTATGACATCTCCGGCGGCGGAATGCACCTGCGGCTCCCTCGAAAATCACATCCCGGTTCTGGCGTCGATAGTGGCGATGGTCATGCGGCACCGCGGCACGGATCGATCGAAGTTAAGGTTACGGCAGGCCCGCCGGTTTGCATTCAACCCGGGGAGGTATATCGTCGGCCACATAGGAAATTTTCTTTCTTTTATAGTGATTTACGGTTTCGCCGGGCGGCGCCGATCCGGTTGCGGCGAAGTCCCGGACGGGTAATCAGCCATGAGTGCCGAAGCCCTCTCACCTTCGTCGATGCTGCCGCGGCCGCGTCCCCCGGTCGCCAAGAGCAACCGCGCACAGATCATCATCTTCACCCTGCTGACGCTGCTGCTGAGCGCGATTACCGTGGCTGGCGGCCGGGTCTGGCTGCGCAATTCCGAAACGCTGGTGTTCGCGGTCGGCGACGCCAAGGGCCCGGAGGCGAAATTCGCGGCCCGCCTCGCCACCGTGCTGAAGGCCAACTCGTCGCGGCTGCGGCTCAAGATTTCGCCGAACCCGGACAATGCCAAGGCGCTGGCGCAGTTCGACCGCCGCGACGCTTCGCTTGCGATCCTGCGCACTGACGCCAAGGTGCCGCCGCGCGCCCGCGCCATCGCGATCCTGGAGCATGACGTGGTGCTGGTGCTCAGCCCCGGCGGCAAGAAGATCAAGTCGCTGCCCGAGCTCAGGAAGAAGAAGATCGCGGTGGTCGGCGACGGCGAGAACAGCGTCAATTTCGTCCGCAGCGCGCTCGAGATATCCGACAGCCCGGATGCGGCGCAGCGAGTGCAGCAGGCACCGCCGAACACGCCGTTCGACAAATTGTTCGCCTCCGGCTTTGCCGCGGTGGTCGCGATCGAGCATGCCTCGAAGATCGTCAAGGACAAGACCTACGAGCAATATGCCAAGCGCACCGGCGGCTTCACGCTGAACGCGATCGACTCGGCCAAGGCGCTTGCGCGCAAATACCCGGCGATCTCGGAGGAGACCGTCGCGACCGGCATGCTGTCGGCCTCGCCTGTTATTCCCGACGACGACGTCGACACCATCGGGCTGGAATGGCTGCTGGTCGCGCAGTCCTCGATGTCCACCACGACGGCGGCCGAGCTCGCCCGCCTGGTCTACGAGAACAAGTCCGAGCTCGCGCTCAACGACGGCTTCGCCTCCAGGATCGAGCCGGCGCCGACCGACAAGGACGCCTTCATCGTCGCCCATCAGGGCGCCGCCGAATACATCAACGACGACACCAAATCGTTCATGGACCGCTACAGCGACGTGATGTATCTCGGCGCCGCCGCGCTCAGCATCATCGGCTCGATCTTCGCCGGGATCTACACCAAGATCACCCGCATCGCGCCGGAGAAGGCCAGCGAGCTGGCGGCGCGGATCCTCGACATCGGCGAACGCGTCGAGCACACCACCTGCGCCGATCATCTCGACGAATTGCAGGACGAGCTCGAGGCGATCCTGCGCGGCGCGGTGATCGGCCTGCGCGACGGCACCGTCTCCGGCGACGGGCTCGACACATTCAAGCTCGGCTACGAGCTGGTGCGCGACGAGATCGCGCTGCGCCGCGACCATCTCAAGCGCCACCCGGCGGCCCCGGACGATAATCTCGCGGTGGTGAAGAGCGCGAACGGCTGAGACCCAAGTCATTCGTTCGGCGTCGTCACCCGCGCATGCGGGTGATCCAGTATTCCCGAGGCGGTGCCGACGAGCAGACATGTGCAAACTCGCTCCTGTCGTGCTCCACGCGGCGAGGAACTTCTCCATCGGCGAGATGTTACAACTGCCTCAAATGGAGGAGAGACCATGAAGAAGCTGATTGCAGGATGTGCCATCGCGGCCGGGATGATGACGGCGGTGCATGCCGCGGAGACGATGTCGGCCGCACCTGCCGAAAGCTGGACCGTTACCAACTACTACAAGCAGTCGGTCTATGATCCGCAGCAGAACAAGATCGGCGACATCGACGATGTGCTGGTCGACAAGTCCGGCAAGGTCAATGGCCTGGTGATCGGCGTCGGCGGCTTTCTCGGCGCTGGCGAGAAGGATGTCATCGTTCCCTTCACCGCCGTGAAGACGGCGAAGAAGGACAACAAGTGGTGGCTCACCTTGAACGAGACCAAGGACGGCCTGAAGTCGGCGCCAGGCTTCAAGTACGACAAGGCAAGCACGACCTGGGTACCGGAAGGCAAGTAACGAAGCCGGTCACGTATCCAACAGAGCGGGGCCGTATCGATCGGCCCCGCTTCATTTTGGGTCCGGCGCGGTCGCGGCCCCGGAAACGGGAGCGGTTGGCTCGGATATGAGAGCAGAAATCAGAACGCCGTTTGGAACGAAGCGAAACAATGGGAGTCGACTCAGGCCTCCCGATCATAGCCCCCAAGCACATCGGGAGTGGCGACCCTTGGTGCCGTAAAACCTCCGGCGCCTTGGGTCGCTGGTTGGCCGATCGGCGTGACAATCCGCGCCAGAATCACGCCCCCGGCATTTCGGCTCACCGGTGCCGAGCGGCGCTGGCCTCATTGCGTTGGATGATCCGTCTCGAAAATGAAGACGACCTTGAACACCGGCCCCGCTTCGGTCCGCACCTCGATTGCGAAATCATGGATCGCGAAATCGTGCCGCTCTTCGAGGGTCGCCAAATCCCTGGCCAGTTCGCCGAGGCTGCGCGCTGCTTCTTTTTCGGCGGCCTTTTGATCGGCCAGCTCCAACCCCTCTTCATCCGGATAGAGCCCGGTGCCGTCCCTGATGTCGAAGTAGAAGCGTGCCATGCCCGCGCCTCGGCCGTTATCGGCGACAATGCTGAATAACGAAACGAGCAAGGAAGCCGTTCCTAGAGCCTTTCCCGTTCCGTTGGAATCGGAACGGGGGCTCCAGGTCCTTGTCTTGACGCGTTTTCTTCACGCCAACCGGTATCCACTTCGCTCGAAAGCGCTCTAAGCGAGCGAAGCGTCGGATGGCGTCCCGACGGCGTCGAGCTGCCGTCCCTCGTGATCCATATGCAGGTAATTCGGATTGAACAGGCCGGCGCGCATCAGCCGGTCGAGATTGGGGACGGCCAGGGTCCTGCCCTTGAGCACGATCAGGCCACCGGCACGCAACTCCTGCAAGGTCCGGTTGACGTGGACCTTGGACAGGCCGGTGGCATCGGCGAGATCGCCCTGGGTCAGCGGGAAGTCGCAGCTGTCGCCCTGGGTCAGGCCGGCGAGGCGAAGTCGAAGCCAGATCTCGCAAAGCAGATGAGCCATCCGCTCAAGCGCGGTGCGCTGGCCGAGGCTCATCGTCCATTCACGCTGAATCGCTGCATTGACCAGCGTCTCCCACCAGAACGCGGTGACGATCCGGGGATGCCCGGCCGCGACCTTGTCGAAGAACTCGCGCGAGAGGTCGGCGATCGACACCGCGGTGAGGGTGCCGATCGAATGATCCATTTCGCGCAGGATGAAGACGTTCACATCGCAGATATCGCCGGGCAGGAAGAACGACACCACCTGACGCCGGCCGTCCTCGAGCTGCTTGTAGCGATAGGCCCAACCGGACAGGATCAGATGGACGTCCTTGGGCTTCTCACCTTCGCGGACGATATCGACGCGCGGGCCGAAATGACGGACGCGCTCGGTCGACGCACGGTTGAGAATGGCGTGGTCTGCCGGCGATAGCCGTACGAACTGCTCCAATTTCCGGACTAGCGACGCCAACGACATTGGTCTCCCCGCGTGTTTAATCGGGTAACCGCCGGGGCATTTTCAATAACGTATGTTACATTGCACAGCTATTGCCGTGTGTTCACAAGTGTACAGACGCCGGAGGAACGCGACGGTAGCGTCCCCCAAGCGCCGTACGAATGTTGGCCCGAGGTGCCACCGAAACGCGGCACTTCCAGCGCGGCTACTCAAACCAGCGGCACACCGTAGTAGTCGTTCACCGCGCGGGTGGTGCCGATATCGGCCCAATTCCACTCGCGCTCGCTGCCGTACTTTGGCGCGCCACGCAGCTGGCTCTCGGTCACGCCGGTGACGTAGCCGCCGAGCCTCGTGTCGTATTTCAGGGATTGCCAAGGCAGCGGATAATGATCGTTACCGAGACCGAGAATGCCGCCGAAGCCGAGCACGGCATAGGACACCCGCCCGCTCGTCTTGTCGATCATCACGCGTTCGATCGAGCCGATTTTGCGTTCGTCGGATCCGTAGACCGCGGTGCCCTCGACCTTGTCGCTGCCGATCAGGTTTCCGAGCTCCTTCTCGTCCATCGCCATATCGAATCTCCATTGGTGTCCCGTGGCCAACGGACGAGCCGGAGCATCGTTCCTGCCGCGTTGCCGCAGCTCCTGCGCTGCGAAACACCGTTCAACCCGTCGGGGCATCGCCACGATCATCCGCCGTCATGCCCGAGCCCGGCGTCTTGCTCGCGTCGTTCAATTTCGGATCACGCGTCGCTTCGGGTGTCTTCGAATGGCGCGGATCGGTCTTGTGAGCGGCCTGCGCGCGCTCCTTGTCGGCCGGCTGCTCCTGACCCTTGTCGTCCTTCACGATGCCCTGGTTGGAATGCGCCATTGCTATCTCTCCCTCGCCGGTATCCCGGCCGATTTTCCCGAAAGTCATGCGGGCCCCGGCGATGAAATTCGCCGAGGCCCGTCACCGGAGTGGTCCACCGCCTTCGGGGAGCAAGGCTGCGGACGCAGGGTTTTACGCGCGGCGCGGCAGATCGTTCCTGCGACAATTTCAGATCAACCCGATGTCATGGGTTAACGACGCCCCCCGGCGAGCGTGCCAATGATTGCTGGTTCCAATGCGGAGGCGACATGATCAAGAAGAAACGCAACAGGTCGCGGCCTCCCGGATCGTTCGAGGACCGCCTGCAAAAATTCGCCGAGGATGCGCGCATTGCCGCACGCAAGCTGCCGCCGGGACGGGAACGCGAGACGCTGATGAAGAAGGCCAGACAGACCGAGACGGTGATGGAAGTCAGCGAATGGCTGACGCTCCGCAAATAGCCGCGAGCCACAAGGAGAGCTGCGATGATCGAGGAACGATTTGATTCACGTACGCTCGCCGCGATGAACTTCGCGCTCGATCGCGTTTGTGCCGATGCGCTTCATGGCGAGGAACATGCGACCCGCAAATACGTTGCCAAATACATCATCAAGTGCGCCAGAAGTGGGCGGACGACGCTGCCGGAACTGACCGAAGCTGGACAGCAGGCGTTGGCCAAGGTCGTCTCCGCGGCGGGATAACCAGCGCCACCTGCATTGCCGCAATCCGCATCGCTGCCGTTTGCTCTTGGCCTTCAGCGGAGGCAAACACGGATGCGTATTGCGATCAGCATCGGCCTGCTGGCCCTCCTGCTTGCCGTCGGGACCTACGCGTATGAGGGACTGACCGTCGACGCGCCGGCACCCACTTACGCCGTCATCGTGTTCACGATCGGAGCAGTGCTGCTCGCCGCGGTCGGCGTCGGCCTGATCGGCCTGCTGTTCTATTCCAGCCGCCGCGGCTACGACGAGCCGCCGCATATCGAGCGGTAGCGCAGCAGGGTTTGCTTCTGACCCTTCACCAATCTTGAAATCGCGTCATTGCGCGACGGACGCCAGCGCCCGTGCGCGAATCTCCGCGATCTTGCGCTTCAGCGCGGCCTGTCGCGGATCGGGCATGATGGCGGCGCGGGCCTCCGCAATGGCGCCGGCGAGATCGGAGAGCGCCAGCGCGCCGTCGAAGGTCGGCTTGGCGAGCCCGTCGATGATCGCATGCCAGTCCGCAAGGCCCTGGCGATAGGGGTCGCCGTAGCCGCGGATCATGGTCGCGGTCTGCACGATCGCAGCAGTGGCGCCGGGCTGCTTGGTGAGGCTGCGGTCGATCATGTGTAGCCAGCGCTCGACCCAGATGCGCTCCTTGGCATAGCGCACCGAGAACAGCCGCCAGCGCTTCAGGCCAGCCTCGATCCTGAGCCGGCGAACGCTGAAGCGGTTGTTGGCGCTGAAGCGGATCGAGACGCGGCGGCGGCGCCAGCCGAACTGATCGAGCACGCCGAGCACCGGGTCGGCGACCACCGCCGGCAGGGCATCGATCAATTCGTCGAGCCGCAGCTTCTTGACGTCGTCGGCGGAGCGCGCCGCAAGGCCGCCGGCCGCATTGACCGCGCCGAGCTTGAGCTGCGCGATGCGGATCGCGTCCTCATAGGCCATCCGTTCGGCCATCAGCCGCGCGATCTCGCCGAGCAGCGCATCGTCGACGCCGCGACGACCGACGAAGCGCTCGAGCCGGTCGATATAAAGCTGGGCGTAGCTCGTGCTCTGATAGGCGATCAGGAGATGGATGGCATCGGTGACCGCCGGCCCGAGATGGTCCGGACAGGCCTCGGGCAGCACCGGCGGGCCCTCGTCCTCATCGCCGATGATGTCGGCAAAGAGGTAGCGGAGCGAAGCCAGCAGGCTGTCGTCGTCCGGCACGGCAGCGCCTCCAGGACTCGTCACGGCGGGCTCATGCAGGTTTTGGCTCCGCGACCTGGGGTGTGGTGTGCTGCGCGAGGCGCTGCTCGAGCGTCGAGATGTTCTGGAACAGGCGCGCGGAGGCCAGCCGCAGGAAGTAGAAGCCGAACGCCGGGTTCTGGACATAGAGCTGCTCGACCTGATCGTAGGTCACCGACAGCACCATGCCGGCCTCGACGCATTCCAGCGTCTGGGTTCGCGTGTTCGACGGCGACAGCATGCCGAATTCGCCGACGATGGCGCCGACCGGCAGCTCGATGCCCGACTCGACCAGGCGGAAGCGGCCGCTCGTGATGTAGAACATGCTGTCGGCCTTCTCGTCCTTGTAGAACAGCACTTCGCCGGCGGCGCATTTGCGCTCGGTCGTGAACGGCCGCAGCCAGTCCATCGACAGGTCGCTGCTGACCGACTTCTTCACGTTGCGGACCAGCTGCAACATCTGATGCAGGCGGTAGGTGTTCATCGGCAGCAGCACGGAATGCAGGATCAGCGTCGCGTAATTGTGGGTCGGGATCGCGGTCGCGATCAGGATGATGTTGGTCAGGATGGCAAAGACGCGCAACGGGATCATGGTCCGCATCGACAGCGTGGCGACCACGAAGATCGATGCGAAGAGACTGCCGGCGGCGCCGGCGTGCTGCGCGAGATGTGAGGTATCCATCGGAAACCAGCCAATGCTCAAGAAGTGAATAAGATCGTCTTATTAGTCGCTTCATTCCGGCCAAGGTCGCATCGGGCGGCCAGCATCCCTGATATACGGGGAAAACGCGACGATTTGTCCGATTTCTCACATCCGCGAAGGCAAAATCGGGGCAGGATGGCCGCGCCATTCGTCCAATGGACGGGCGGTCCCATCCTGCTGATTCCCCCGCTGCCTGCGCGTTGACGGCCTCATCCGGGACGGGCACGTTGTGGCACAGGCTTTGGCAAGGCCTCAACCCTGGCAGTTGATCGACAGGCAAACCTCGTTCCGATGTCCAAGCGGCTCGTCTTCCCGGCTTTGACGCGCTTCGTCTCCGCCACTGCCGGCCGCAACATGACCACGGCGGCCTATGTCGCGGTCGCGGCCGGCGTCGCCATGATGACGCTGCTGACGGTGGCGCCGGCCTATGACGCGGCCCCGAACTGGGTCGATGCGCTGCTGTGGGCCTGCCTGGCCTATTTCGTATTCGAATGGCTGGTGCGGCTGCGCCATATGCGCCAGCAGGGCAAACTGTGGTTCTACCAGCTGTCCAGCGCCGGCGTGGTCGATGCGATCGGTGCGCTGGCGGTGCCGCTGGCGCTGCTCGCCGGCGTCGAGCCGAAAACCGCGTGGCTGCTCGGCGTGCTCTGGGTGCTCAAGGTGGTGCCGGGCATTCCCGGCCTGCGACAGCTCCGACGCGTGCTGGTGGTGGAGTCCGGGCCGCTGCTCAGCGTGCTCGTGATCTTCCTGATGGTGGTGTTCCTGGCCTCGGTCGCGGAGTATTTCCTGGAGCGGGACGTGCAGCCGCAAACCTTCGGCAGCGTGCCGGCGGCGCTGTGGTGGGCGGTGGTGACGCTGACCACGACCGGCTATGGCGACGTGGTGCCGATCACCCCGCTTGGCCGCATCGTCGCCGCCATGGTGATGATCTCCGGGCTCGGCGTGTTCGGGCTGTGGACCGGTATCCTGGCGACCGGCTTTGCCGCGGAAACCCGCCGCGACAATTTTCTGAAAACCTGGGAGACCGTCAGCAAGGTGCCATTCTTCGCGCATCTCGGCCCGGCCGCGATCGCCGACGTCACCCAGGTGCTGCGGACCATGGACCTGCCGCCACGCACCATGATCATCCGCAAGGACACCAATGGCGACTGCATGTATTTCGTCGCCGCCGGCGAGGTCGAGGTCGACCTGCCCGGGCGCAAGGTCAAGCTCGGCGAAGGTGCGTTCTTCGGCGAGATGGCGCTGCTCGGCAACGCCAAGCGCGGCGCCAGCGTCTCGACCAGCAAGGTGACGCGGCTGTTGGTGCTTGACCTGGTCGATTTCCGCCTGTTGATGGCAAGGCACCCCGATCTCGCCGAGACCATCGACGCCGAGGCGAAGCGGCGCGAACGTGAGAATCAATGATGGAGACCAAGATGGCTGACGCGGCCGACACCGCCAGCGGACCCGTGCTCGAGATCGCGGGCGCGCGCGCCACGATCCGTCTCAACCGGCCGAAGCACCTCAACCGATTGCAGGCCGAGGATCTCGGCGCGCTGGTCACGCTGTTCGACCGGATCGAGGCCGATCCCGCGATCCGCGTGCTGGTGCTGACCGGGACCGGCCGCGCCTTCTCGGCGGGCTACGACCTCAACTCGGTGGCCGAGCGCGCCGCGAGCGCGAACGAGCAGCAGAGCGCGGGCTCGGCGTTCGAGGTCGTGGTCAACCGTCTCGAGGATTTGAGCGTGCCGACGATCTGCCGGCTCAATGGCGGGGTCTATGGCGGCTCCACCGACCTCGCGCTCGCCTGCGACTTCCGCATCGGCGTCGATACCGCTGAAATGTTCATGCCGGCGGCGCGGCTCGGGCTGCATTACTACACCAGCGGCATCAAGCGCTATGTCACGCGGCTCGGCGTCGACAACGCCAAGATGCTGTTCCTGACCGCGCAGAAGATATCGGCGCCGGAAATGCTGCGGATCGGTTACCTCACCGCGATGGTGCCGCTCGATGTGCTCGACGAGGAGGTCGACCGGCTGGCGACGATCCTGGCCGGCAACGCGCCGAAGGCGATGGCCGGCATGAAACGCGCCGTCAACGAATTCGCCCGCGGCGCGCTCGACGAAGCCGCCGCCGACCAGCGCCACCGCGACAGCATGCGCGGCGACGAGATCAAGGAAGGCATCAAGGCGTTTGCCGAGAAAAGGGCGCCGAGGTTTTAGTTCGGCCTCCCATACTATCAGCACCGTCACCCCGAGGAGCGCGCTCTTGCGCGGGTCTCGAAGGGTCGATAGCTCGGCTGGTGGCCATGCACCTTTCGAGGCTCGCCCTCCAGCGGAGGATGAGAAGAACGCCTCAGCCTCGCTTGCTCCGCATCGCGCGTGTCTGCGCGACCTCGGGATCGCCGGCGAGCGCCTGGTAGCGCTTGCTGTCGACGGCGTAGATCGCGATGCGGCCATCGGCGTCGGCATGCACGCCCCAACCGAAACGCTTGCCGAGCGGCGAGGCGCGCATGCAGGCCTGGCCGCGCGAGAAGAAGGTCTCGCGTGCCGCTTTGCGTTCCTTCTTCGTGGCCTTTGGATCAAGCGCGCGGCCGGCCGACGACGTCGCGAACACCACGTCGTCGGAGGTGTGTCTATAGGGCGCGCCGGACAGCATCCGGTATTGCAGCACGGCGACCGTCGGCTGGCCGCCGCGCAGCTGCGGCTCCTCGCCGTGCTGCGCCGGGCAATCCTCCGCGACGCGGATCAGCGTGTTGAAGCAATTGGTGCTGTGCTGGACTTTCGCCATCGCCACGATCCGTATCACATTCCGGCGGCCACAGCATGCTGCGCCGCCATCTCGTCGTCAGCCTTCGATATCAGCTGGAACGCCGGCCGCGCGGCGATGCGTTCGGCATAGCGGACGAAGACGTCCCGTTTCGGCACGATGCCGAACATCATGGTCCAGTTGAACGCCATGCCCCAGAGGATGTCGGCTGCCGTGATCTGTTCGCCGAGCAGGTACGGTCCCTTCGCGAGCTGCGATTCCAACGCACCCAGCATGGTATCGTAATCGGCATAGGGCGACTGCGTGGTCGGCGCCGGCGTGCGCTTCATGAAATGGTCGATCACCGCCGGCTCGAACGACGAGCCGTAATAGGCGATCCAGCGCAGATAGGGGCCGCGGCGCGGGTCGTGCAGCGCCGGCGTCAGGCCTGCTTGCGGAAACAGATCGGCGAGATAGATGAAGATCGCGACCTGCTCGGTCACCAGCGCATCGCCATGGCGGATCGCCGGCACCTTGCCCAGCGGATTGACGGCGAGATAGGCGTCGTTGCGCTGCTCGCCCGCCTTCATGTTGAGGACGTGCAGATCGTAGGGCGCGCCGAGCTCCTCCAGCAGCACGCGGGCGCCGGTGGCGCGGGTCTGCGGCGAGTAAAACAGCGTGACACCGTCGGTAGTGGTCATGGGCGGATCTCCTTGCGCCATCGGGGGCGTGAACTCCTTATGCCCGCCTATACCTGACATCCTGTGTCAGGTATGATTTTCGCCATGCGCGCGAGCCGGCTGTTTTCCATCCTCACCACCCTGCAGGCCAAGGGGCAGGTCACCGCGCCTGAACTGGCGGAAGCCTGCGAGGTCTCGGTGCGCACCATCTATCGCGACATCGATGCGCTCGCCGCCGCCGGCGTCCCTGTCTATGCCGATCGCGGCGCCGAGGGCGGCTACCGCCTGCTCGACGGCTATCGCGTCCGGCTCAACGGGTTGTCGCAGGGCGAGGCCGAGGCGCTGTTCATGGCCGGCCTGCCCGGACCTGCCGCCGCGCTCGGCCTCGACGCGGCGATGGCGGCGGCGCAGACCAAGCTGATGGCGGCGCTGCCGGAGAATCTGCGCCCCAATGCGCGGGGCATGCAGCAGCGCTTCCATCTCGACGCGCCCGGCTGGTTCGGCGAGACCGAGGAGCCGACGCATCTGCGCGCCATCGCCGGCGCGGTGCTGCGCGAGAACCTGATCGAGATTCGCTACCAGAGCTGGAAGTCCGAGAGACGGCGGCGCCTCGCGCCACTCGGCCTCGTGCTGAAGGGCGGCAGCTGGTACGTTGCAGGCTTGGTCGACGACACCGTGCGCACCTATCGCGTCGCGCGCGTGCTGGATTGCATAGTCCTGGAGATGCCGTTCGCGCGGCCGGCGGATTTCGACCTCGCCGCCTACTGGCACACGTCGATCGAGCGGCTCGAGGCCGAGCTGCATCCGAACCAGGCCACGGTGCGGCTGTCGCCGCTCGGGCTGAAGTTGTTCGATGCGCTGGCGCATCCTTACGTGAAAGCCCGGATCCGGCTTGCCGATGGCACCGATGCCGACGGCTGGCGCGCCGCCACCATCCCGGTCGGCAAGACGGTATGGCATGCGGCAAGCGAACTGCTGCGGCTCGGCGCCGAGGTCGAGGTGATCGCACCCGACGGGCTGCGCGAGAAGATGGCCGAACTGACCGGCGCGATGGCCGCGCGCTATGCCGATGCGCCGCCGCGCCGCGTGGCGGGACGTAAGGGCTAGTAGCGGCTGTCGGAGCTGATGACAAAGCGGTCGAGGAAATTGACCGGCAGGATCTCGAACTTGTCGAGCGTCAGCGTAATTCCGGTGACGAAGTCGACGCCCTTGATCGCCCCCTGAAGATCAATCCGCCGGCCGCGGCGCAGACCGCGCGTTTCCGGATGCTGCTCGATGTCGATATAGGCATAGATCGGATTGTCGAGCCGCGAATGGCGGTGCCATCCGCGCTGCAGGAAACTGAATTGCAGCACCGACCCCGCGCCCCAGTCGATCGCATCGAAGAAGCGGGTCTTCCAGGCGACACCCTGTCCCAGACAATGCGCGGCGACGAACGCATCGCGCTCGAGCGCAGGCAGACGGTGCAGCTGCCAGCTGATCTCTGCCGGCGTCAGAGCGGCGCTGTTCGCCATTGTTCTTCTTGAGGTTTTTACTGTCGCGTCTTCTTATCCTCGGCGGGCACGCAAGTCCCGCCTTGAGGATATTATACATCCACGAATGTGACGGTGTCCGCCACAGTTGCGCGCGACGTGCGGTAGCTGTTCACCTTGTGGGCATTGTCGGCATAGCCGAACGAGATACCGCAGACGATCCGGCGGTCCTCGGCCAGGTTGAAATGGCGGCGGATCAGCCCGGAATGGCGGGCGAGCGCGGCCTGCGGGATGGTACCGAGCCCGAGCGCCTGCGCGGCCAGCATGAAGTTCGAGACATAACCGCCACAATCGATCGCGCCATAGATGCCGAGCGGCTCGTTGGTGTGAATCACGGCGACATGCGGCGCGCCGAAGAAATTGTAGTTCTCCAGCGCCTGCTTCCCATAGGCGGCCTTGTCGCCGCGCGCGATGCCGAGCGTGTTGTAGAGCTGGAAGCCGCTTTCACGACGGCGTTCCAGATAGACCCCGACATATTCGCGCGGCGGCGTGAAGTCGTGATCATCCTTGGCGCCCGATGCAGCCTCGGCGTAGATCGCCTTGCGGAAGCGCTCCTTGGCCTCGCCGCTCGCGATCAACACCTGCCAGGGCTGGCTGTTGCACCAGGACGCGGTGCGCTGCGCGACGCTGAGGATATGTTCGATGACCTCGCGCGGCACTTCCCGCGGCAGGAACGCGCGCACCGAGTAGCGCTCGTTGAGCAGCTCCTCGAGCGCGCCGATGCGGTCTTCTTGCTTTACTGCGGCGTCCATCGCGTCCTCGTTGTCGTAGGGTGGGTTAGCGAAGCGTAACCCACCTCTTCTCGCGCATCGGGTGAAAGGGTGGGTTACGCCTTCGGCTAACCCACCCTACGATCATCTGCCCTTGGTCGGGATCTTGTTGTAGGGCACGTCCTTGTCGACCCGGATGTCGCCGGGCAGGCCCAGCACGCGCTCGGCGATGATGTTGCGCAGGATCTCGTCGGTGCCGCCGGCGATGCGCATCGAGGGCGACGACAGCAGCATCTGCTGGAACTGGCCGTTGGCCTGCTCCTCATCGGTGCCGGTGAGGCTGCCGGCTGCGCCCTCGAGGTCCATCGCAAAGGTGGCGATGTCTTGCAGCATCAGGCCGGAGACGAGCTTGCCGATGGAGTTTTCCGGACCCGGCCGCTCGCCCTTCGACAGCGCGGAGATGGCGCGGTAGCTGGTGTATTTCAGCCCGCTCGCCTTAACCGCCCAGCTCGCAAGCTTGGAGCGCACCGCTGGATCGTCGATCGCAAGCCCGTCTTCCAGCATCAGGTTGGAGCAGAACTCGAACATCTCGGGCACGCCAGTCGCGAGCCGCGCGCCGATCGACATGCGCTCGTTCATCAGCGTGGTCAGCGACACGCTCCAGCCCTCACCGACCGCGCCAAGCCGCTGGCTGTCCGGGATCACGACGTCGGTGAAATAGACCTCGTTGAACTCCTGCATGCCATTGGCCTGCTTGATCGGCCGCACCTCGACGCCCGGGCTCTTCATGTCGAGGAAGAACATCGTGAGGCCCTTGTGCTTGGGCACATTCGGATCGGTGCGCGCGATCAACAGGCCGTAGTCGGAATAATGCGCGCCCGAAGTCCAGATTTTTTGGCCGTTGACGACCCAATTGTCGCCCTTCTTCTCGGCGCGGGTGCGCAGCCCCGCGACGTCGGAGCCGGCCGACGGCTCGGAGAACAGCTGGCACCAGATCTCCTCGCCCGCAGCCAGCTTCGGCAGATAGCGGCGCTTGGCGTCTTCACTACCCCAGGCCATCACGGTCGGGCCGCACATGCCCTCGCCGATCTGGAACGGCTGCGTCAGCTTGCCGTAAACGCCCTCTTCCTGCTGCCAGATCACGCGCTCGATCGGAGTGGCGCCGCGACCGCCATATTCCTTCGGCCAGTGCAGGCAGGCCCAGCCGCCCTCCGCCTTCTTCTTCTGCCAGGCCTTGCCGACCTCGACCATGTCGTGCTTGGCGAGCCGGATGCGGCCGAGCGACGACTTCGAAAGCTCCTCTTCGAACTCCTTCGGCGCGTTGGCGGCGATCCACTTGCGGGCGATGGCGCGGAACTCGGCTTCCTGCGGCGTGTCATCGAAATTCATGGCGAACCTCTCTCGTTGTTCCGGCGCCGTTACGCGCGGCCCTTGGTCGGGATCTTGTTGAAGGGAACGTCCTTGTCGACCCGGATATCGCCGGGCAGGCCCAGCACGCGTTCGGCGATGATGTTGCGCATGATCTCGTCGGTGCCGCCCTCGACACGGGTGCCCGGCGCACGCAGCAGCATCGCCTGGAATTTGCCGGCGGCCTCGGCATCTTCCGGCCCGTTCAGCGCGCCGGCGGCGCCTTGCAGGTCGAGCGCGTAGGACGCGACGTCCTGGATCATCGAACCGGCGACCAGCTTGCCGATCGAGTTCTCCGGTCCCGGACGCTCGCCGCGCGACAGCGCGGAGATCGCGCGCATGCTGGTGTACTTCAGCCCGCTCGCCTTCACCGCCCAGTTGGCGAGCTTGGAACGCACCGCGCGGTTCTCGATCGCCGGACCATCATCAAGCATCAGGCTGTTGCAGAAATCGAACAGCTCGGGGAAGCCGGTGGCGACACCGGCGCCGATCGACATGCGCTCGTTCATCAGCGTGGTCAGCGACACGTTCCAGCCGTCATTGACTTGGCCCAAGCGCTGCGAGTCCGGAATCCGCACGTCTGTGAAATAGACTTCGTTGAAATCAGACGCCCCGCTCGCCTGCTTGATCGGCCTGACCTCGACGCCCGGGCTCTTCATGTCCAGGAAGAACATGGTGAGACCCTTGTGCTTGGCGACCGTGGGATCGGTGCGGGTCAACAGGATGCCGTAGTCGGAATAATGCGCACCCGAGGTCCAGATCTTCTGGCCGTTGACGACCCATTCGTCGCCCTGCTTCTCGGCGCGGGTGCGCAGGCCGGCGACGTCGGAGCCGCCGGCGGGCTCCGAGAACAGCTGGCACCAGATCTTCTCGCCGGAGGCCAGCGGCGGCAGGTATTTGCGCTTCTGCTCCTCGCCGGCGAACGCCATCATGGTCGGCCCGCACATGCCGTGACCGATGATGAACATCGAGCTGAGACGGCCGAACGGGCCCTCCTCCTGCTGCCAGATCACGCGCTCGATCGGCGACGAGCCGCGGCCGCCATACTCCTTCGGCCAGTGCAGGCAGGCCCAGCCGGCATCGGCCTTCTTCTTCTGCCAGGCCTTGGCGACCTCGAGAATGTTGGCGCCCTTGAGCCCGACGCGGCCGAGCGAGGCCTTGCGCAGCTCGTCCTCATATTGCTTCGGCGCATTGGCTCCGATCCAGGCCTTCGCCTCGGCGCGGAATGCGGCCTCCTGCGGGGTGTCGTCGAAATTCATGATCTCTCATCCTTCGCCGGCGTCGTGGGATGGGTAGAGCGAAGCGAAACCCATCTCTTGGACCACCCGCGTCATGATGGGTTTCGCTACGCTCTACCCATCCTACAAAGCTACGATCCCGCTTACGCCGCGTTCTTCTTGCGCATGCGATCGATCAGCGCGTCTTCCCAATAGGACAGGCTGCCGAGACCGAGCGCCACCGCATTGGCGCGGCGATAGTACATGTGGCAGTCGAACTCCCAGGTGAAGCCCATGCCGCCATGGACCTGGATGTTGTTCTTGGCGCAGTGCTGGAACGCCTGCGTCGCGCTGATGCGCGCGGCGGCCGCGGCTTCCGGCAACTCGCCGGCATTGGTCGAGAGCGCCCAGGCGCCGTAGTAGCAGTTCGAGCGCGCCAGCGTCGCCGAGACATACATGTCGGCCAGCATGTGCTTGACCGCCTGGAACGAGCCGATCGGACGGCCGAACGCGATACGGTCGAGCGCGTAGTCGCGGCCCATTTCCAGCGCACGGTCGGCGCCGCCGACCTGCTCGAACGCCATCAGCACGGCGGCGCGATCCAGCACCTGGGCGATCACGCCCCAGCCCTCGCCGGCGGCGCCGAGCGGTTCGGCCTTGGCGTCCTTGAAGGTGATCTCGGCCTGACCACGGGTCAGATCGATATTGGTCAGCGACTTGATCTCGACGCCGCCTGCCTTGAGGTCGACGATGAACAACGAGATATCGGACTCGCGCCCGCTGGAGCCGGTGCGCGCCGCGACCACGGCGAAGTCGGCGATCGCGCCATCGGCGACCGGCTTCTTGACGCCGTTGAGCACGCCGCCATTGGCCGTGAGCTTGACCGCCTTCGGCGACGGATTGCCCTTGCCCTCGAACAGCGCCAGCGTGCCGATGGCATCGCCCGAGGCGATCTTCGGCAGCCACTTCTGCTTCTGCGCGTCGCTGCCTGCGATCAGCAGCGCTTCGGCGGCGAGATAGACCGTGGAAGAGAACGGTACCGGCGCCAGCGCGCGGCCCATTTCCTCGGCGATCACGCAAAGCTCCAGATGGCCGGCGCCCGCGCCGCCGAACTGTTCCGGGATCGCGACACCGAGGAAGCCCATCTCGGCGAGGCCCTTCCACAGCGCCTTGTCGTAGGGCGCCTTGCCGTCGAGCACCTCGCGCACGGCCTTCGGCGGGCATTGCTCGCTGAGGAATTTCCGCGCCTCGTCGCGCATCTGCTTCTGTTCGTCGGAGAAATCGAAGTTCATGGCGTTTACCCGCGTTGCTGTTGTTATTTGGCTTCGTAGGATGGGTGGAGCGAAGCGATACCCATCGGTTGTCTGGTGAAAGATGATGGGTTTCGCTGCGCTCTACCCATCCTACATTCTCAGCACAGCACGATCACCTCGCCGCAGGGCTGCGCGGCATAGAGCTTGTCGACCAGCTCCGCCCGGCGTTCGAGGCCGGCGCGCTGGTTGATGTAGCCCTTGTCGGTGAGCTCGTTGCCGTCGATCGATGGCGGCTCGACCATCAGCATCGCGCGCGCGATCCGCATGCTGCTGCCGGTGGTGGAGGCGTTGTGGGCCTGCAAGCCCTTTTCGAGGCAGGCGATCACGGCCGGGTGCCGGATCACCTCCTCATAGCTCGCATCCGCATTGCCGACGAGTTGGCGGCAGGCATGCAGGTTCGGCCAGCACAGCAGGCCAATGAACTCGCGGTCCTGCCCCGCAACCAGCGCGTCATGCACGACCGGCGTCGCGGCCGATATCGCATCGGTGCGCAGCGAGCCGACATGGACGAAGGTGCCGGTGGTCAGCTTGAAGTCCTCGACCACACGGCCGGCGAAGATGATGCCTTGCAGCGGGTCCTGGGGATCGACGAACACGCCGGCATCGCCAATGCAGTAGAAGCCTTCCTCGTCGAACATCTTCGCGGTGAGGTCCGCCTGGCCGAAATAGCCCGGCGTGACGTTGACGCCGCGCAGCCGCAATTCGTATTTCGAGCCGCACGGCACCATCTTGAGCTCGACGCCAGGGAACGGCAGGCCGATCAGGCCGACGCGCTCGGTGTCCCAGTAGGTGCCGGTCGAGGTCGGCGCGGTCTCGGTCGAGCCCCAGCCGGTGTAGAACACGATGCGCTCGCCTGATGTCTTCACCGCCAGCGCCTGCATGCGGTCGTAGAGATCATTAGGCAACCGCGCGCCGCCATAGGCCATGATCGAGAGGTTCTTGAAGAAGCTCGCGCACAGCGCCGCATCCTTCTCCATTGCGGCCGCGAGCGCGGCATAGCCGGCCGGTACGTTGGCGTAGTAGGTCGGCGACACCTCGCGCAGGTTCCTGATGGTCTCCTCGAAAAGGCCCGGCATCGGCCGGCCGTCGTCGATATAGAGCGTGCCGCCATCGACCAGGACCGGATTGAACGCGGCGTTGCCGCCCATGGTGTGATTCCACGGCATCCAGTCGAGCACGGTCGGGATCGGTCCAGCCGTTTCGCGCGGACGCACCTGCATCATCATCGCCGCGTTGGCGCACATCATCTGCTGGGTGTTGATGACGGCCTTGGGCATGCCGGTCGAGCCCGAGGTGAACAGCAGCTTGCCGGTGGTGTCGGGCGTGATCTTGGCAATGGACCGATCGACCGCGGATGTCACCGGCGTCGCCGCGAGATCGGCAAAGGCCGTGCTCTTGATGCCCTCGCAGGGTCGCAGCACGTGAATGACGGTGATGCCGGTGAGATCAAGCGCTTTCAGCGCCTTCTCGAAGGCAGGTCCGTCCTGCACCATCACGACGGCAGGCTTGATCAGGTTGAAGAGATATTTGAGCTTGAGATGATCCTGGCTCATCAGCGAATAGGCCGGCGATACCGGCGCGGCCGGTAGCCGCGCCTGCATCGCGGCCTGCGTCATCAGCGCGTGTTCGATCGAGTTGCCCGAGAGGATCGCGACGGGCCGGCCCTCGCCGACACCGAGATTGAGCAGGCCTTGGGTCAGCGCATCGACGGTGCGCTTGGCTTCACCGTAGGAGACCTTGCGCCACTGCCGGTCGGGGCCGCCGCGCTGGGCGAGCCAGATGCGCTCGGGCGCCTGTGCCGCCCATTTGGCGAGATACGCCGGGATGTGCGTTTCGTAGGCTTGGAGTGGAATCCGCGACTTCAAGACGACAGTGCCGTCGTCGCGCCGTTCGACCGCGATGTCACGCGCGAGCCAATCCACCTTGCGGAAGGCGGGTTTCGTCAGCATCGCCGCGTCTCCATCCATTTTGCGTCTCCCGGAATTCTTGTCCTTTTGAGGATCTGTTCTCAGCGCCTGATATAGACAGGCTTTCGTTTCTCAAGGAAGGCCCTGATGCCTTCCTGGAAATCTTCCGACCGGCTGCACAGCACCTGATTGCGATCCTCCATCGCAATCACGGCCTCGATCGAGCCGGCGTCGACGCTCATGTTGATGCATTCCTTCGAGAGGCGCAGGCCCACCGGCGAGGCCGTCATCATCGCATCGATGTAAGGATTGGCGGCGGTATCGAGATCGGCGACCTCGACGACTTCAGACACGAGACCGACGGCAAGCGCGCGATCGGCATTGATGAAGCGCCCGGTCAGGATCAGCTCTGACGCCACCGACACGCCGACGAGGCGCGGCAGGAAATAGCTGGTGCCGATGTCGCAGCCGCCGAGCCCGAGCTTGATGAAGGCGCAGTTCATCCGCGCGGTCTTCGCCGCGATGCGGATGTCGGCCGCGAGCGCCAGCGCGAAGCCGCCGCCGGCGGCCGCGCCTTGCACCAGCGCGATGATCGGCTGCGGAGCGCGCCGCATCAACATCACGATGTCGGCGATGCGACGCTGCGAGTCCAGGGATTCAGTGACGCCCGGCGGCTCGGTCTGCCCGCCGCGCCGCGCCATCGCGTGCTTGAGGTCGAGTCCGGCGCAGAAATTCGCGCCAGCGCCCTTCAGCACCACGACCCGGGTGTCGCGATTGCGCTGCAAGCCCTGGAAATAGGTGTTGAGCGCGTCGATCAGCGAAGGGTCGAGCGCGTTGAGGCTGTCGGGGCGATTGAGCGTGACCCAATCGACTCCGTCGTGATGTTCGATCAGCAGCGGATTTGTCACGCGTCACACTCCTGCATCTGCAGATGCGGTGCGGGTTAATGCGCCCTCCCCCTTGCGGGAGAGGGCATGTGCGTGGTTGCCGCGTGTTCGCTTCAGAGAGGGGTGGCCGCGGCGAGAACCCCTCTCCCGGCAGCCTTCGCTGCCGCCCTCCCCCGCAAGGGGGGGGGTTGAGACAGGGCGCGCGCTAGCGCGGCGCCATGCGGATGGCGCCGTCGAGGCGGATGGTCTCGCCGTTGAGCATGGGGTTCTCAACGATGTGGACCGCGAGGTTGCCGTATTCCGAGGCGTCGCCGAGACGGGCCGGGTGCGGCACCTGGGCGCCGAGGCTCTTGCGCGCTTCTTCGTTGAGACCCATCAGCAGCGGCGTCAGGAACAGGCCGGGCGCGATGGTGTTGACGCGGATCTTCAGGCTCGCGAGGTCGCGCGCGGCCGGCAGCGTGAGGCCGACGACGCCGCCCTTCGAGGCGGCATAGGCGATCTGGCCGATCTGGCCTTCATAGGCCGCAACTGAAGCCGTGTTGATCACGACGCCGCGCTCCTCGCCGACCGTCTCGGCGGTGGCGAGGCGCTCGGCGAACAGGCGGAGCACGTTGAAGGTGCCGATCAGATTGACATTGATGATGCGGACGAATTTCGCCAGCGGGTACGTTCCGTCCTTGCCGATAATGCGCTGCGAGCCGCCGATGCCGGCGCAGTTCATCAGCACACGGGCAACGCCGTGCGCGGCTTCGGCCTTGGCGATCGCGGCCTTGATTGCTTCCTCGTCGGTGACGTCGGCGTGCAGGGCAACGCCCTTCACCTCGGCGGCGACCTTCTCGGCGTTTTCCTTGTTCTGGTCGATCACGCCGATCTTGGCGCCCTTGGCGGCCATGGCGCGCGCGGTCGCGGCGCCGAGGCCGGAGCCACCGCCGGTGATGAGAACGGCAACATCTTTCAACTGCATGGGAACAACCTTTCCTTGGGCGTTTTCTCGGGCGTTTCTTCTCTGGACTTCGAACTTTGTTATCCGGCGGCGATCGCTGCCGTTGCCTGGTCGGGATTGAGCACGCCGCCGAAGATCAAGGCTTCCATGTGCTTGATGTATTCGCGGCAGACCTCGTCGGTGACCGGACCGACGCCGACCGCGCGCGACATCGCATGGCGGCCGAAGAACAGGTGATCGCAGGCGCCGATCAGGCTGGTGTAGAACAGCACCGGATCGATCTTGCGGAATTCGCCGGCCTTGATGCCCTCGGCGAGCAGCCGGCGGTGAAAATCCAGGAGCGGCGCGACGAAGAATTTCGACACTTCGTTGGCGGCGGAAGGCGAGCTCTCGTGCAGGAGATAATGGATCAGCCGGTTCATATAGGGGAACTGGTGATAGGCACGGATGATGCCGCCGATATGCAGGCGCAGTTTCGCCGATGGCGTGATCGGCTGGCTGATCAGGTATTCGAGCTGCGACATCTCGGTGGCGGCATCGCGCGCCAGCAGGGCCAGCAGCAGCCCGTCCTTGTTGCCGAAATGATATTTCACCAGGGCCGCGTTGACGCCCGACTTCTGGGCGATGTCGGACAGCGAAACCTCGATCGAGGCGCGCTCGATCATCAGCTCGCTGGCTGCGACCAATAGCTTGTCGGCGGTGGCATTTTTGCCCGCGGCGAGTTTCGTCGGTACGCTGGTGTTCAACTGCGCTCTGGTCCCGCTCTGTGTCTGGACACGACGGTAAATCGAGGCCGCACATAAGCCCATGGCGGGGCTGCACTCAAGAGTTAATTGATTGATTGACTAAATGCTGAGCCGCCCCTTAAATCCGGCCCAACTCAAAGAGCGATCAATCCAGAAACATCAGGGAGATCAGACATGGCCGAGGCCTATATCGTCGCCGCCGCTCGCACCGCGGGCGGCCGCAAGGGAGGGCGTCTCGCCGGCTGGCATCCGGCCGATCTGGCCGCCACCGTGCTCGATGCGCTGGTCGATCGCACCGGCGTCGATCCCGCGCAGGTCGAGGACGTCATCATGGGCTGCGTGATGCAGGCCGGCGAGCAGTCCACCAACGTCGCCCGCAACGCTGTGATGGCCTCGAAGCTGCCGGAGAGCGTGCCCGCGACCTCGATCGACCGCCAGTGCGGCTCCTCGCAGCAGGCGCTGCACTTCGCCGCGCAGGCGGTGATGTCTGGCACCATGGACTGCGTGATCGCCGCCGGCGTGGAATCGATGACCCGCGTGCCGATGGGCCTCGCCTCCTCGCTGCCGGCCAAGAACGGCTTCGGCCATTACAAGAGCCCGGGGATCGAAGCGAAATATCCCAACATCGTGTTCAGCCAGTTCACCGGCGCGGAGATGATGGCCGAGAAGTACGGCCTGTCGAAGGATGAGCTCGACGAATATTCCTACAACAGCCATCAGCGCGCGATCGCGGCGACCCAGGCCGGCCACTTCAAGGACGAGATCGTGCCGGTCCAGATCACCCGCGCCGACGGCTCGACCGACACCCACCACATCGACGAGGGCATCCGCTTCGACGCCAGCCTCGACGGCATCAAGGGCGTCAAGCTGATCACCGAGAACGGCAAGCTGACCGCGGCCAGCGCCAGCCAGATCTGCGACGGCGCCTCCGGCGTGATGGTCGTCAACGAGAAGGGCCTGAAGGCGCTCGGCCTCACGCCGATGGCGCGCATCCATCATCTCACCATGATGGGCGGTGATCCCGTGATCATGCTGGAAGCGCCGCTGCCGGCGACCCAGCGTGCCCTGCAAAAGGCCGGCATGACAATCGACGACATCGACCTGTTCGAGGTCAACGAAGCCTTCGCCTCGGTGCCGACCGCATGGCTGAAGACCACCGGCGCCGACCCGGCGCGGCTCAACGTCAATGGCGGCGCGATCGCGCTCGGCCATCCGCTCGGCGGCAGCGGCACCAAGCTGATGACCACGCTGCTGCATGCCCTGAAGCAGCGCAACAAGCGCTACGGCTTGCAGACCATGTGTGAAGGCGGCGGCATGGCCAACGTCACGATCGTCGAGCGGCTGTAGGAAGAGTCCGCATCGGCGGCCACAACAATAGTGTCGTCCCGGCGAAGGCCGGGACCCATAACCACAGGCACCTGTGGTTAGGCCCGGCTGGGGCCACAGCCCAGTCCAACAACAAAAATTTGTGGTTATGGGTCCCGGCCTTCGCCGGGACGACCACTATTGATGCCTTGAGGAAACACAATGACCCACCCCTCCATCCACGCGCGCAACCATCCGGACAAGATCGCCTACCAGATGGCGGGCAGCGGCAAGGCCATCACCTACCGCGAGCTTGACGAGCTCTCGAACCAGGGCGCGCATCTGTTCCGCTCGCTCGGCCTGAAGCCCGGCGACCACATCGCGATCCTGATGGAGAACCGCCTCGCCTTCATGGAGATCTGCTGGGCCGCGCAGCGCTCGGGCCTCTATTACACGGCGATCAGCCGCTATCTGACCGAAGAGGAGATCGCCTACATCATCAAGGACTGCGGCGCCAAGGTGTTCATCACCACGCCGCAATGCGCCGACAAGGTGAAGGGCCTGATCAAGGGCGAGGCGGGCGAGCCGCTGTTTTACATGATGGACGAGCCGGCGCCCGGCTTCCGATCCTACGACAAGGAAGCCGCCGCGCAGCCGACCACGCCGGTGGCCGACGAGGTCGCGGGCTACGACATGCTGTATTCCTCCGGCACCACCGGGCGGCCCAAGGGCATCAAGAAGGAGTTCGAGGGCAACCGGATCGATGTGCCGAACCCGTTCCTGCGGATCCTCACGGCTGACATGTGCGGCATGAATGCCGACTCGATCTACCTGTCGCCGGCGCCGCTCTATCACGCGGCTCCCTTGCGCTTCAACATGATGGCGACTGTGCTCGGCGGCACCTCCGTGATCATGGAGCATTTCGACGCCGAGGACTTCTTGAAGCAGGTCGAAAAGCACAAGGTAACGCAGTCGCAACTGGTGCCGACCATGTTCGTGCGCATGCTGAAGCTGCCCGACGAGGTGCGCGCCCGCTACAAGGTGTCGTCGCTGAAGGGCGCGATCCACGCCGCGGCGCCCTGCCCGGTCGATGTGAAGGCGAAGATGATCGAGTGGTGGGGGCCGATCCTAATCGAGTATTACGCCGGCTCCGAAGGCAACGGCGTCACGGTCTCGACCTCGCAGCAATGGCTGACCCATCGCGGCACGGTCGGCCGCGCCGTGGTCGGCAAGGTCAAGATCCTCGACGAGAACGATCAGGAAGCGCCGATGGGGCAGATCGGTCAGGTCTATTTCGCCGACGCGCCCGTGTTCAGCTATCACAACGATCCGGAGAAGACCAAGAAGGCCTACAACGCCAAGGGCTGGTCGACGCTCGGCGACGTCGGCTATCTGGATGAGGAAGGCTTCCTCTATCTCACCGACCGCAAGAGCTACATGATCATCTCCGGCGGCGTGAACATCTATCCGCAGGAGACCGAGGACGTGCTGATCACGCATCCCGCGGTCTCCGACGTCGCGGTGTTCGGCGTACCGAACGAGGAGATGGGCGAGGAGGTCAAGGCCGTCGTGCAGCCGCATGACATCGGCAAGGCCGGCAAGGCGCTCGAGGCCGAGTTGATCGCGTTCTGCCGGCAGCATCTGTCGCCGATCAAATGCCCGAAGAGCATCGACTTCGAGCAGGAGCTGCCGCGCACGCCGACCGGCAAGCTGGTGAAGCGCCATCTGCGCGATCGCTATTGGCCGAAAGCGCCGGCGAAGGCGTAAGCCCAGCTACAACTCCGCCGCCGGCTCGCAGGCTGCGGAGGTGGCGGCGCGCAGGTGCAGTTGGCCGTGCTGGCCGGTGCTGGTCGTGGTCCACTGCGCATCGATCTGCTGGAGATCGGCCGACAATTTGCCGCGATGGCTGCCGTCGGTCTCGAATATTCCGTTGCCGTCAGGCGAGCGCTCGAAGATCTCGACCTCGAGATCGGACAGCCGGATGAACATCCGCACGCCGATCTTCGTCACCTGACGTCCGGCTTCATATGAACCGCAGCCGAACGCTTCCGCGTTCTGCTCGTTCAGGGGCTGCACCTTGTCGAAGGTGATCACGACGTTCTGCACCGTGGTGTCGCCGTCCCACAGGAATTCGCCGATATAGGCATGCGGCAATTTCTCGGTCAGCTGCTTGATGTCGGCCGCGCGCACGGCCGACATCAGCACCAGGCTCGCGGCTGCGACAGTCAGACCAAGCTGCAATATCCAGCCGGGCAGCCCTGCACTCCTCGCGTAGCGCATGCGGTAGGCATCCCCTGAGCAAAGTTGCTATCGTGACACAATGGCCGCCAGCATACAGCCAAATGCGCTGGTTGTGCGGCGATGCCCAACAGGTGATCCCAGATGGAAGCTCTTCCCGATATCCCGCTGCCCTCCACGATCCGCTCGCGCTATGTCGACGGGATCAACGGCCTGCGCATGCATGTGCTCGAAGCGGGCTTCGAAACCTCCGGCCGCCCCAGCCTGTTGCTGCTGCACGGCTTTCCGGAGCTGGCGTTTTCCTGGCGCAAGGTGATGCCGAAGCTCGCCGCGGCCGGCTATCACGTGATCGCGCCCGACCAGCGCGGCTATGGCCGCACGACCGGCTGGAGCGCGGATTATGACGGCGATCTCGCCCCCTTCCGCCTGCCCAATCTGGTGCGCGACGCGGTCGGACTGGTCGCGGCGTTCGGCTACAAGCACGTCGATGCCGTGATCGGGCATGATTTCGGCTCGTCGGTCGCGGCGTGGTGCGCGCTGATCCGCCCCGACGTGTTCCGCGCCGTGGTGATGATGAGCGCGCCGTTCTCAGGCCCGCCGTCGCTGCCATTCAATACGGCAAACGAACCGGCGGCGCCCGCGACCGAAGATCCCGTGCATCGCGAGCTCGCCGCGCTGTCGCGGCCGCGCAAGCATTACCAATGGTACTACTCGACGCGACCGGCCAATGCCGACATGCATCACGCGCCGCAAGGCGTGCACGACTTCCTGCGCGCCTACTACCATCACAAGAGCGCGGACTGGAAAGACAATAGGCCGTATCGGCTGGAGTCATGGTCGGCGGGCGAACTGGCAAAACTGCCGACCTATTACGTGATGGATCTCGCCAAGGACATGGCCGCGACGGTCGCCGAAGAGATGCCGTCGCGCGCCGCGATCGCCGCCAACACCTGGCTGCCGGATCGCGAGCTCGCCTATTACAGCGCGGAGTATCAGCGCACCGGATTCCAGGGCGGGCTGCAATGGTATCGTTGCGGGACGTCGGGCGCGTTCGTGCCGGAACTGCAAACCTGGAGCGGGCGCAGCATCGACCAGCCATCCGCGTTCATCTCGGGCAAGCAGGATTGGGGCACCTACCAGCGGCCCGGCGTGTTCGAGGCGATGCAGGGCAAAGCCTGCACCAGGATGATCGGCTGCCATCTGGTCGACGGCGCCGGCCACTGGGTACAGCAGGAACAGCCGGACGAGGTGAGCCGGCTGCTGTTCACTTTCCTGCGAGAGGCCGGCATCGGTCCGTAAGGGCGTCAGGGTGAGAACGCTTCTAATTGATCTTCAAAGGCTTTTCTCCTTCGATCCCGCTCCGGTGACCCGTTCGGCGCACGCCGGTCGGGAACGCCAGATTTGACCTCGTTGGGAGGCAAAGCTAGATTAGAATTATTCTAATTCTAATCTAGCTGAAGAAAGTGTTGCCTTGAAGAGTTTCGCCGATCTGACCGAGCGCGAGGTGCTTGCGGTCGCGATTGCCTCCGAGGAGGAGGACAGCCGCATCTATATGAGCTTCGCCGAAGACTTGGCTGAACGCTATCCAGATACCGCAAAGATCTTCGAAGAGATGGCCGAGGAGGAGCGCGGCCATCGTCACCGGCTGCTGGAAACCTACGAGCAGCGCTTCGGACCGCACCTGCCGCCGATCCGGCGCGAGGACGTCAAGGGCTTTCTGCGCCGGCGCCCGATCTGGCTGACCAAGAACCTGCCGCTGGACACCATCCGCAGGGAAGTCGAGACCATGGAGCTGGAAGCCGAGCGCTTCTACGCCAGGGCTGCCGAGAAGGCCGAGGATACCGGCGTGCGCCGCCTGCTCGGCGATCTCGCCGAAGAAGAAAAGAGTCACGAGAAGCTCGCGGTCAAGCTGACCGGCGAGATCCTCAAGCCCGATGTGCGCGCCGAGGAAGACCGCACCCGGCGACGCATGTTCGTGCTGCAATACGTGCAACCGGGCCTCGCCGGATTGATGGACGGCTCGGTCTCGACGCTGGCGCCGCTGTTCGCCGCCGCTTTCGCCACCCATCACAACTGGCAGACCTTCCTGGTCGGCCTCGCCGCCTCGATCGGCGCCGGCATCAGCATGGGCTTTGCCGAGGCGCTGTCCGACGACGGCTCGCTGACCGGCCGCGGCTCGCCCTGGCTGCGCGGCATCACCTGCGGCTTGATGACGACGCTTGGCGGCCTCGGCCACACCATTCCCTATCTGGTGCCCGACGCCTGGCCCAACGCATTCTGGATCGCGACCGCGATCGCCGGGATCGTGGTGTTCTTCGAATTGTGGGCGATCGCCTTCATCCGCTCGCGCTACATGGACACGCCGTTCTTGCAGGCCGTGTTCCAGATCGTCCTCGGCGGCGCGATCGTGCTCGCGGTCGGCATATTGATCGGCGCGGCGTAGCTGAGCGGGCGGGGGCAAAGATGCGGCATCACCATCAAGCCCGCTATTTGGCCAGCGCTGCGCTTGGTGCCGCGCTGCTCTCATGGAGCGGCAGCGTGCGGGCGACCGACGAGATCCAGGTCTACAACGCCGCCATTGCCGAGGTCGGGCAATTCACCATCCAGCAGCATCTCAACTATGTCGGCGTCGGCCAGAAAGACCCGCCGTTTCCCGGCGGCTTTCCGTCCAACCACAGCCTCAACGGCACGCCGGAATTCGCCTATGGCATGACGGACTGGTGGGAGCTCGGGCTCTATCTGCCGTTCGCGGTGCAGGACCAGCAGTTCCTGTCCGATGCGTTCAAGCTGCGCACGCTGTTCGTCTCGCCCAACGCCGACAAGCGCAACCTGTTCTACGGCATCAATTTCGAGCTCAGCTACGAGATGCCCAAATTCGCACAGACCCGCTGGGGCCTCGAGATCCGGCCGATCCTCGGCGTGCGCAACGCGGACTATGAATTCATCGTCAACCCGATCGTCGACGTCGGCTTCGGCAGGTATGGCGAGGCGGACTTCGCACCGGCCGCGCGCGTGGCGCGCAAGCTGAAGGACGATGTCTATGTCGGCCCCGAATATTACGCCGACTTCGGCAAGATCGGCAATTTCAGCCCGCTGGCACAACAACAGCACACGCTGTTCGCTGTCACCGACTTCAAGGTCGGCGACGTCGACATCGATTTCGGCGTTGGTTACGGCCTGACGCCGGCGTCCGACCGGCTCGTGGTCAAGACCATCATCGGCTACGCATTTCCGGTGCCCGGAGCCAAGGAGGCTGCGGGAGAGCGATCGAGCGCGAACGGCGCAATCAATCCGATGGCACATCTGTCGGCGCGCACCACGCCGTATTAGCACGCTCCAGATCCCTGGCAGCTCGCGCCCACGCAATTGCGATCAAGTGAACCTTGCCCGTCTGCTCCATTCTGCGCATGATCGCCGCCAAAACCAGGGAGCATGCCGTGGCCAAATCGCAATGGAGTTTCAAGACCGCCATCGAACTGTCGGAGGCGTTGCGCAGAAAGCAGGTCTCGGCGGTCGAGCTCGCGGAAGATGCGATCGGCCGCATCGAGCGCCATGACGGCAAGGTCAATGCGATCTGCGTCCGCGATTTCGAGCGCGGCCTTGCCGCCGCACGTGCCGCCGACGCCGCGATCGCGCGCGGCGAGCACAAGCCGCTGCTCGGCATCCCGATGACGGTGAAGGAATCCTTCAACGTCGCCGGACTACCGACCACCTGGGGCTTCCTGCCGCAAAAGGACTTCGTCCCGGCCGAGGACGCGCTCTCGATCCAGCGGGTGAAGGACGCCGGCGGCGTGATCCTCGGCAAGACCAACGTGCCGGTGGGGCTCGCCGACTGGCAGAGCTATAACGAGATCTACGGCACCACCAACAATCCCTACGACCTCGGCCGCACGCCCGGCGGCTCCTCCGGCGGATCGTCGGCGGCGCTCGCCGCGGGTTATGGCGCGCTGTCGCTCGGCTCCGACATCGGCGGTTCGCTGCGCGTGCCGGGATTCCACTGCGGCATCTATGCGCACAAGCCGACCTTCGCGCTGCTGCCGTCGCGCGGCCACACCCCGCCGCCGCTGCCTCCGCTCCCGTTCGATCGCGACCTGTCGGTGATCGGCCCGATGGCGCGCGGCGCGGCCGATCTCGCGCTGGTGCTCGACGTGATGGCCGGCCCCGACCCGCTCGAAGCGGGCAAGGCCTACCGGCTCGACCTGCCCGCGGCGCGCCACAGTACGTTGAAGGATTTCCGCATCCTGGTGATCGACAGCGATCCGGTGCTGCCGACCGATAAGGTGATCCGCGGAAGCATCGACAAGCTCGCCAGCAATCTCGACAGGGCCGGCGCAAAGGTGTCTCGCACAAGCCCGCTGCTGCCGGACTTCGCCGCCTCCTCGCGGCTCTATATGCGGATCCTGCTGTCGTTCCTGGCGGCGAGCTTCCCGCCGGAGGTCTATGCCGGCGCCAGCGCCGCCGCGGCGGCGCTGCCGGCCGACAACACCAGCCTGCAAGCCGAACGGCTACGCGGTATCGCGCTCAGCCACCGCGACTGGGTGATCGCCGACGGCGGCCGCGCCCGGCTGCGCGCGCAGTGGCGCGAGCTGTTCAAATCGTTCGACGCGGTGATCTGCCCGATCATGCCGACTTCGGCCTATCCGCACGATCATTCGCCCGACCAAGAGCAGCGCAAGATCCTGATCGACGGCGAGCCGCACGTCTACACCGACCAGCTCGCCTGGCCCGGCATCGCGACCCTGCCCGGCCTGCCCTCCACCGCGATCCCGACCGGCTTTGCGCCCGACGGACTGCCGATCGGCGTGCAGATCGTCGGCCCGATGCTGGAAGACCGCACGCCGCTGAAGCTCGCCGAACTGATCGAACGCGAGTTCGGCGGCTTCGTGCCGCCGAAGGCGTTCGATGATTGAGTGACGCGCGCCGTCATTGCGAGCGAAGCGAAGCAATCCATATATCCGCGTATGCGGAGGCATGGATTGCTTCCTCGCGGAGCCGGTCATCGGGCGCGCATTCGGGCGACCCGCTGGCTCCTCGCAATGACGAGGGGAATAGGGAGAAAACCAAATGAGCAACGACCTCGAAGAGCTGACAAGACTCAACAAGGATTACGTCGATTCGGTGCAGAACTGCGACGTCAAGCGCTTCGATGAAATCCTGGCGCAGGATTTCTACTGCACCAATCCCGACAAGAGCCTGGTCGATCGCGCCGCCTTCCTGAAGCAGACGGCGATCCCGGTGAAGATCAAGGGCCTCAAGGCCGAGAACGTCAAGATCCGCATCCTCGGCGATTTCGCCATCATCCACGCCCGTACCAGCTACAGCACCGCGGATGGCGAGCCGATGCACGGCTGCTACACCGATTGCTGGGCGAGGCAGAACGGCAAGTGGCTCGCGGTGTCCGCACACGTGGCGCGGTGAGGGCGAACACAACACCACCGTCGTCCCGGCGAAGGCCGGGACCCATACGCCGAGTCTGCGCTTTGGGCACAGGGTTGGACGGCTTTCTTAACCATCCAAACGGTGGTGGTTATGGGTCCCGGCCTTCGCCGGGACGACGCAAATTTAGCTGTCGAACATGATCACGCTGCGCAGCGTCTTGCCGGCTTTCATGTTGGCAAAACCCTCGTTGATCTCGGAGAGCTTCAGCTTGGCCGAGATCCAGTCTTCCAGATGCAGCTTGCCGCGCATGTAGAAGTCGACCAGGCGCGGCATGTCGACGCGGAAATGATTCGAGCCCATCGACGAGCCCTGGATGCGGCGCTCGCGCAGGAAGTCGAAGCCGTGCAGCTCGATCTTCTGGCCGAACGGGATCATGCCGACGATGGTCGCGGTGCCGCCCGCGGCGAGCATGCCGAAGGCCTGCTCGGCGGTGTCCTTGCGGCCGAGCACCTCGAAGGAGTGATGCACACCGCCGCCGGTGAGTTCGCGCACCTGCTGCACCACGTCGCCGCGGGCCGGATCGACGATGTCGGTGGCGCCAAGCTTGGTCGCGAGTTGCAGCTTGGCCGGATTGGTGTCGATCGCGATGATACGGCCGGCGCCCGCGATCTGCGCGCCGTTGATCGCGGCCATGCCGACGCCGCCGCAGCCGATCACCGCCACGGTCTCACCCGCGGTGACCTTCGCGGTATTCACCACGGCGCCGTAGCCGGTGATGACGCCGCAGCCGATCAGCGCGGCGAGATCGAGCGGCATCTCCTTCTTGATCTTCACGATGGCGTTCTCGTGCACCAGCATCTGCTCGGCAAAGGACGACAGATTGAGGAACTGGTTGAGCTTCTCCTTCCGGCCCCAGGACAGCCGGTTGGAGGCGCCAGGCAGCATCTTCACCGTGGTGTCGGTGCACAGCACGGTGCGGCCAGTGGTGCAATTATCGCAGGTGCCGCAGAACACCGAGAGACAGGTGACGACGTGATCGCCGGGCTTCACGTAATTGACGTCGGAGCCGACCTTCTCGACCACGCCGGCCGATTCATGGCCGAGCACCGCCGGCAGTGGGTGCGGGTAAAGTCCTTCCATGAAGTGCAGGTCGGAATGGCAGAGGCCCGCGACCGCGGTGCGGATCAGGACCTCGCGCGGCCCGGGATTGGGCACGCTGACATCCTCGATCACCAGCGGCTGATTGACTTCATGCAGAACGGCGGCCTTCATCGGAATTTCCTCTCATGTTTTTTTGTTACGCACGCTCTCCACCTCTCCCGCAGGGAGAGGTCGGAGCGCATCGAAGATGCGGTCCGGGTGAGGGGTTCGGGCCTATCGACAGAGCACTACCCCTCACCCGGATCGCTGACGCGATCCGACCTCTCCCTGCGGGAGAGGTGAGACTGCGTGAGCGGCCACTGCGAGCCTACGCTGCGACAAGCAATTCGCCAACCTCGGCCATGCCGATCGCGCGATCACCGAGCAGATGCTCGGTGATCCGGCGCTGAACGGTATTTTCCGCAAGCCGGAACGGATCGCCCGGCATCACGCGGTGATCGATCACCATCCGCGACAACAACAGCCGGCGTGCATCGCCGCGCATCTCATGAATGCGGCCACCTTCCCAGGCCAGCGCGACGGCGCTTGCGACATGATAGAGCAGGCTGGTGGCACGCCGCGCATCGCCCTCATTGTCGATGCGGCCTGCGACCTCGCGGGCAAACGCGATCGCGCGGTCGCTGAGCTCGCGCAGCCGGTTGCGCCAGGCCTGCGGCACATTGGCGCTGTCATCGAGCCGCGCATGCAGATCGGCGGCGAGCGCGTTGTCGGCGCCATGGCGTCCGACTGCGCGCTTCAGCGCATCGATTGCGACGATGTTGCCGGTGCCCTCCCAGATCGAGCCGAGGTGCGCATCGCGCAGCAGGCGCGGCGTGACGAATTCCTCGATGTAGCCGATGCCGCCGCGCATCTCCATGGCATCGCCGCAGACTTTTCGGGCGTCACGGGTGGCGCGGAATTTCAACGTCGGAGTCAGGATGCGGAGCAGCGCCGCGGCGTCCTGGCTGCCGGCCTCGGCGCGGTCGAGCGCATCCGCGGTGAGGAAGCTCATCGACAGCGCCTGCTCGGTCGGCAGCATGATCTTCATCAATTGCCGCCGCGCCAGCGGCAGATCGATGATGCGCTGGCCGAACACCACGCGGTTCCGCGCCACGGTGATGGCATCGTGCCAGGCACGGCGCATCAGCGCGGTCGATTTCACGCCATTGGACAGTCGCGACGAATTGACCATCTCGGCCATCTGCACGAAGCCGCGGTCGAGCTTGCCGACCGCATAGGCGATCGCGCCATCGAACTTGATCTCGCCGGAAGCCATCGAGCGGGTGCCGAGCTTGTCCTTCAAGCGCACGATCCGGTAGTGGTTCTGCGAGCCGTCGTCGAGGAAGCGCGGCATCAGGAACAGGCCGACGCCTTTGGTGCCCGGCCCCGCGCCCTCGGGGCGCGCCAGCAGCATCACTACCTTGGCATCGGCATTCGAGCAGAACCATTTCTCGCCATAGAGCCGCCAGTGATCGCCCTCCTGCACCGCGCGCGTGGTCAGCGTGCCGACGTCGGAGCCGCCTTCCTTCTCGGTCATGAACTGGCCGCCCTGGGTCAGTCTGCTCATGTCGGTCTGGGTCAGGCCGTCGAGATATTTCGCCTTCAACGCCTCGCTGCCGAAATTATTCAGCAGCTTGGCGCAACCGTCGGTGACGTTGATCGGGCAACCCATGCCGAATTCGGTCTGGTTGAACAGGAAGGTGAAGGCATGCTTGGCGACCACGGGGTATTTGTCGGGCCAGCCCATGATGCCCTTGCGGATCGACAGCGCGTGGATGCCGAACTCGCCGAACGCGGCGTTCTCGATCTCGCGATAGGCCGGATGATATTCGATGGTCTGGACGTCGCGGCCGAACTTGTCGCGCTGGTGCAGCACTGGCGTATGGCGATCGGCGAGCCGCGCGCATTCATCGAGATGGCCGCCGGCCAATCCGCCGAGCCGGTCGAGATGCGGCTCGATGTGGCGGAACAAGGCCTCGGGCAAATGCAGCTTGAGAAGATCGGTCAGCGCGGGATCGGCGCGGTAGAAATTCATTCCCGTCGTGTCGGGCGCCAGCAGGCCCGGCTGGCTGGTGGGCGACGAGGTCAGATCCTGCGTATGCTGCTGCATTGAATTCCCGGCTTCGGTGCTCATTTGTTTGGGCACGACTATCCTCCTCCGGCCGAGCAAAGGAAAGCCCAATGGATATTCCGAAGTACAAGATCGCCCTGATCGTCGGCGCCGGCGAGGGCCTCAGCGCCTCGCTCACGCGGCTATTTTCGCGAGAGGGAATTCGGGTGGCGCTGGGCGCCCGCAGCATCGAGAAGCTCGGCGCGCTCTGCACCGAGACCGGCGCGAAGGCCTATGCTTGCGATGCCACCAAGGCCGAGGAGGTCGAACGCCTGTTCGGCCTCGTCGAGCGTGAAATCGGAACTCCGGATCTCGTGGTCTACAATGCTTCCGGCCGATCGCGCGGACCCTTCGTCGAACTCGTGCCCTCCGAGGTCGAGCAGGCGATCGCGGTGTCGGCGTTCGGCGGCTTCCTGGTGGCGCAGGAGGCGGCGAAACGCATGGTCCCCAACAAGAAGGGCGCGATCCTGTTCACCGGTGCCTCCGCCAGCGTCAAGGGCTATGCGCAATCGGCGCCATTCGCGATGGGCAAATTCGCGCTGCGCGGTCTTGCGCAGAGCATGGCGCGCGAATTGTCGCCACAGGGCATCCATGTCGCGCATTTCGTGATCGACGGCGGCATCCGCAGCGCCGCGCGCACCGAGCCCGTCGACAAGCCGGACTCGATGCTCGATCCCGACGCGATTGCCTTGAGCTACTGGAATGTGCTGCAACAACCGCGCAGCGCCTGGACCTGGGAGCTGGAATTGCGGCCCTGGGTTGAGAAGTTTTGAGATGACGAAGATCATGCAACGGGCGTAACGTCGCCCACAACAATCCGCCGCATCCATCATTGCGAGCGGAGCGAAGCAATCCATGCCATCACGAGCGGCGACATGGGTTGCTTCGGCGCTTTGCGCCTCGCAATGACGACGAACAGGGGAAGGAACCATGACCACCGAAATCAAGATCGAAACCGGCACCGACGAACTGCTCTGCGTGATCCGCGACCGCGTCGCCATCATCACGCTGAACCGCCCCGACGCCCGCAACTCGCTGTCGGACACGCTGACGCCCGCGCTGCGCACGATGATCCGGACCTGCGGCGAGAACCCCGAGGTCGGCGTGCTGCTGGTCACCGGCGCCGGCAAGGCGTTCTGCGCCGGCGGCAACGTCAAGGGCATGGGTGCCAATCGCGACCCGAAGAAGCTCGAAATGTCCTATGAGGACAAGGTCGCGGATTTGCAGGAGCGCCAGCGCCTGCTCACCGGCGCGCTCGCCTCGGTGCGCAAGCCGACCATTGCGGCGCTGCCCGGCCCCGCGGTCGGCGCCGGCCTCGCGATCGCGATGGCCTGCGACATCCGGATCGCCGCACAATCCGCCTTCGTCTCGACCGGCTATCTGCGCGTGGCGCTGAGCGGCGATTACGGCATGGCCTGGCTGTTGACGCGGCTGGTCGGCACCTCGCGCGCCCGCGAGCTGATGTTCACCTCCGAGAAGGTCGATGCGACGAGGTGCGAACAGATCGGCCTCGTCAACCGCGTGGTGCCGGACGAGGCGCTGCACGACGAGGCGTTCGCGCTGGCGAAGTCGATGGCCGAGGGCCCGACCCTGGCGCTGCGCTACATGAAGGACAATCTCGACGAGGCGCTGCAATTCGATTTCGCCACCGCGCGCGACCACGAGGCCGAGCGCCTGATCCGCCTCACCACGACCGCCGATCACAAGGAGGCGGTGCAGGCCTTCATCGAGAAGCGCAAGCCGGTGTTTAAAGGGAATTGAGCGCATAGCGCCCTCGAAATCACCTCTCCGTTTTGTGGGAGAGGTCGGATTGCATCGAAAGATGCAATCCGGGTGAGGGGTTCAAGCCCCTCCGTGAGGACGAGCCTGCCGCGAGACTGCACCCCTCACCCGCAGCGCATTCCGCTGCGCTGCATGCACTGCGGCCTCTCCCACAAGGGGAGAGGCGGCAGCGGAGCAAGCGGTGAAGGCAGAGAAAGAAAGGGCCCGGTTCTGGGGAGGCCAGAACCGGGCCTAGTCAGTCAAACCGCAAGCGAGGACATCGCGGCCGAGCGGGAAGTGGCGGCAAGCCGCCAGCTGGCACATGGAATGTCTTGCGGCTCGACGTGGAGCTCTTTCGCGAAGCGCACCAGCTTCCAGTCGCCGGGGCTTTGCATAAAGGCGTAGTCGGACTTGCGAGCGAGGCCGATCATGCTGGCATTGGAACGCAACGTGTCGCCAAAGATGCGCTCGGCTCCGAAGGACGCCGCGCGGCACTCGAGATTCTTCAACAGTGCCTTGCCAATGCCGTGGCCCTGCCACCGGTCATCGATCGACAGGCCGAACTCGACGCTCGACGTATCGGCATGGAAGGCGTAGCGCGCTTCGCCGACGATGGTCTCGAAACCATCGACCAGCATCGTCGCGACCACCGTGAACCGGTCAGCCTCGCCGACATGGATGAAGCGCTCGAGCTCCGTCTTCGGCAGCTCGCTCAACGCGCCCAGGAAGCGGTTGTAACGGGAACTCGCGGAGAGCGAACGGATGTAGCTCTGCAGCTCCTCGCGGTCGCGCGGCTCGACGAAGCGCACCTTGATCTCGCTGCCGTCCTTGGCGCGCAGCACATCGGAGTATTGCTTCAGATCATCGAGACGCAGCGCAGTCATGACACGCTCCTCGGGCGAAGAAATTGGCCGGCGTCCCTCATTGAGGCGGCGCCAGCGAAGGCGTCCTTCTCAGGCCCGCCAGAACGGCTTCTCGGTTTCGAAAGCGATGTCGCTGCGGGACATGCCGATGTCGTGCAGATCACGCTCGGTCCACTGCGACAGTTCGCGGCGGCGCTCGTAACGATCCCACCAGACATGGATCGTGTCGCTGACCTGATTCAGCAGCCCCGGCGTATGATGATTTGTCATCGATTCATGCGTGAAAATGGACATTTGCGGCTCCTATCGGTAACCTGTTGGCAGGAATATCGGAGCTATTCGGTCCGTTCACAAACGACACTTTGTACTGCTTCGCATGAATTAAAGTCATGTATTTGGAGGCATTGAAGGGATGACCAGCCGGCTGCCTTCACTGAACGGCCTGAGGGCCTTCGAGGCCGCGTCGCGACACATGAGCTTCACGCTGGCGGCGTCCGAACTGAACGTGACGCAGACCGCGATCAGCCATCAGATCCGGCGGCTCGAGGAAGAACTCGGCGTCCGCCTGTTCATCCGCCAGAACCGCTCGCTGAGCCTGACACCGGAGGCTACTGAATACCTTCCCGGCGTCCGCGCCGCGTTCAACGACCTCAGGCTGGCGACCGACCGGCTGCTGCGGCGGGACGACGACCACGTGCTCACCGTCTCGACGCTGGCATCGCTCGCGGCCAAATGGCTGCTGCCGCGGCTGTCGGCGTTCCAGGAGGCGCATCCCGGGATCGACGTCCGCATCACCACCTCGACCAGCCTGGTCGACTTCCAGCGCGACAAGGTCGACGCCGCGATCCGCTATGGCCGCGGCCAATGGGCGGGGCTGCGCGCGGACTGGCTGATGGCGGACGAGCTGTTTCCGGTGTGCAGCCCGTCGCTGCTGCAAGGCAACAAGCCGCTCAAATCTCCTGAGGACCTCAGGGACCACGTGCTGCTGCACACCGGCAACGCCAACAGCGACGACTGGCGGCTGTGGCTGACCGCGGCGGGCCTTCCGACCGACGTGTCCAAGCAGCCGGGCATTACCTTCGACATCCTGTTCGTCACCATCCAGGCCGCGATCGACGGCATCGGCGTCGCGATGGGCCGCACCTCCTATGTGCAGGACGACATCACCAAGGGCCGCCTCGTGGTTCCCTTCAAGATCGCGCTGCCCGCCGATGCCGGCTTCTATCTGGTCTCGCCGCAGGGACGCCCCGACGCGGCAAAGCTCTCGGCGTTCCGGTCCTGGCTCGGCGCTGCCGCGCATACAGCGCCCTGACGCCTTCTTCGCGCGCAGGCGCTCCGGCGATTTCGATCTACGGCTTTTTTCCGATGGCGGCGGCGTGATTTCAGGTTGGTCGCGCCGGACAGCCGTGCCAAATTGCCGCATACGGCAGTTAACTGCCTTCGCCGGCGAAACAATTTGCGCCGGCCGATTTTGCCACGGGGAGGAAAGGCCGTTATGTCGCAGTCGAGTCCATCGCAAATTCCGCAAATCAAGTCACGTCTCGGCGCGATCCTGCGCGCGACCAGCGGCAATTTCCTCGAGCAATTCGATTTCTTCCTGTTCGGCTTCTATGCGCAGGACATCGCAAAGGCGTTCTTTCCCGCCCAGAACGAGACCGCGGCGCTGCTCAATGCCTATGGCGTGTTCTGGCTCGGCGCACTGATGCGCCCGGTGGGCGCAATCGTGCTCGGCTCCTACATCGACCGTATCGGCCGCCGCCAGGGCCTGATCGTGACACTGGCGCTGATGGCGCTCGGCACGGTGGTGATCGCGTTCTGCCCGCCCTACGCATCCATCGGCATTGCCGCGACGATCATCGTGCTAATCGGACGGCTGATCCAGGGATTTTCCGCCGGCGTCGAACTGGGCGGCGTCTCCGTCTATCTCTCCGAAATCGCGACGCCCGGCAACCGGGGCTTCTACACCTCGTTTCAATCGTCCAGCCAGCAGGTCGCAATCTTCGTCGCTGCGATCATTGGATACGTGTTGCGTGAGGTAATACCTGGTGACACCTTCCTGGATACGCTCGGCGGCGTTGCGAAGTGGCGCATCCCGTTCTTCATCGGCTGCCTCATCATTCCCGTGATCTTCGCGTTGCGGCGCTCGCTCGAGGAAACCCCGGCCTTCCTGGCCATGAAGAAGCATCCGACGCCGAGCGAAGTGTTCGCATCGGCGATCGAAAACTGGCGCATCGTCATCCTCGGCATGATGATCGCGGTTCTGACCACCACGACGTTCTACTTCATCACGGTGTATGCGCCCGGCTTCGGTAAGGAGCTGCACCTGTCGGCGTCCGGGACCCTGCTGGTGACCCTGCTGGTCGCGGTGACGAATTTCATCTGGAATCCGGTCGGCGGCGCGCTGTCCGACCGGATCGGCCGCAAGCCGGTGCTGCTCGCGATCGCGGGTCTGTCGTTCGTGACCGCCTACCCGGCGCTGTCATGGCTGGCGCATGAGCCCACGCTCGGGAAACTGCTGGCGGTGCAGATGATGTTCTCGTTCTATTTCGGCGTCTACAGCGGCACCATGCTGGGATGCCTAGTCGAGATCGTGCCGGCGCATGTCCGCACCACCTGCTTCTCGATCGCGTTCGCGCTGGCAGCGGGCATCTTCGGCACCTCAACCCCGTTCGTGGCAACCAAGCTGATCGCAATGACCGGGCAGGACAAGGCATCGCCGGCGTACTGGCTGATGTTCGGCGCGGCGCTCGGCATCGTCGCCGCGCTGATCGTCTACCGCGGCGGCCAGACCATCGAGGAGCGCAAGACGGTCGCGGCCTGATGCTCCGCATGCAATTGGGGCAGGCCGATCGCCTGCCCCGGCATGTTGCTTTCCATGCCAACAACGATCACAAGAGCGCATGGTTGATCTGACGCGCAGGTTCGACGTGCTGGTGATCGGCGGCGGCAACGCCGCCTTATGCGCTGCGATCAGCGCACGGCGCGCCGGCGCCTCGGTGCTGGTGCTGGAAGGTGCTCCGAAATTCTACCGCGGCGGCAACACCCGCCACACCCGCAACATGCGCTGCGCCCATGACGCTGCGACCGAGATCCTCACCGGCCCCTATACCGAGGAGGAGTTCTGGAAGGATTTGCTGCTGGTGACCGGCGGCCAGACCGACGAGGAACTGGCCCGCTTCATGATCCACGAGTCCAAGGACATCTTGAACTGGATCGTCGAACAGGGCGTGCGCTGGCAGCCCTCACTCGGCGGCACCTTGAGTCTCGGCCGCACCAACTCGTTCTTCCTCGGCGGCGGCCGCGCGATGCTCAACGCGCTCTATCGCACCGCCGAGCAGCTCGGCGTCGACATCCTCTACAATGCCGAGGTGATCGACCTCGTGATCGAGCACGGCATGTTCCTGTCGGCGCAGCTCAAGCAGCCGGTCGGCGGCAAGACCGAGGTGCGGGCCTCGACGCTGGTCGCGGCCGCCGGCGGTTTCGAAGCCAACATCGAATGGCTGAAGCAATATTGGGGCGAGGCCGCCGACAACTTCCTGATCCGCGGCACGCCGTATAATCGCGGCGCGATCCTCAAGATGCTGCTGGCCAAGGGCGTGCAGGAGATCGGCGATCCGACGCAGTGCCATGCGGTGGCGATCGACGCCCGCGCGCCGAAATTCGACGGCGGCATCATCACCCGCCACGACTCCGTGGTGTTTGGCATCGTCGTCAACAAGCACGCCGAGCGCTTCTACGACGAGGGTGAGGACATCTGGCCGAAGCGCTATGCGATCTGGGGCCGCCTGGTCGCGGCGCAGCCCGACCAGATCGCCTACATCATCTTCGATTCGACGGTCGTCACGAGCTTCATGCCGACGCTGTTTCCGCCGATCGCGGGCGCGACGATTGCCGAGCTCGCCGGCAAGCTCGAGCTCGATGCCGCCGCGCTGGAAAAGACCATCACCGAGTTCAACGCCGCGGTGCGGCCCGGCACCTTCGACCACACCATCCTCGACGACTGCCGTACCGAAGGCATCACGCCGGCGAAGACGCATTGGGCCCGCAAGATCGAGACGCCGCCCTATCTCGCCTATCCGGTGCGGCCCGGCATCACCTTCACGTATCTCGGCACCCGCGTGAACAAGCAGGCGCGGATGCTGATGAAGGACGGCAAGCCGTCGGCCAACATGTTCGCCGCCGGCGAGATCATGGCCGGCAACGTGCTCGGCAAAGGCTACGCCGCCGGCATCGGCATGACCATCGGCAGCGTGTTCGGCCGCGTCGCCGGACGGGAAGCGGCGAAGAATGCGCGGAACTGACAGCGCGAGATGAGGAAGCAGCCATGCCACGCCTTGCGATCGTCGCCGCCGCTGTCCTGATGACCTCGGCCACCGCACACGCAGCCGAGCCGATCGCGCTGCGCGACATGGGCTCGTTCCATGTCGGTGGCCGCCTGGTCGAGATCACGGGCAAGCCGGTGAAGGAGGTCACCTTCACGCCCGGCGGCGTGCCGGCGAAGGTCGATCCGAACGGCACCTACCAGGTCGAACAGATGTATGTGCAGTACTTCCTGCCGCAAAATGAAAGGGGCGCCTATCCGCTGCTGCTGTGGCACGGCGGCGGCCTGACCGGCGTCACCTATGAAACGACGCCCGATGGCCGCGAGGGCTGGCTGAACTACTTCCTGCGCAAGGGCTGGAGCGTCTACAACTCGGACGCGGTCGAGCGCGGCCGCGCCGGCTGGGCGCAATATCCCGACATCTTCAAGGGCGAGCCGGTGTTTCTGACCACCGCCAATCCATTCGAGCGCTTCCGGATTGGCGACGGCCCCGGCTCCTACGACCCCGATCCGGCCAAACGCAAGCTGATGCCGGGGAGCCAATTCCCGAACGAGGGCTACGAGAACTTCGTCAAGCAGAACGTGCCGCGCTGGACCACGACCGACGACGCGACGATCGCGGCCTATATCGCCGAGATCGACCGCGTCGGTCCCTGCATCATCCTGTTCCACAGCCAGGCCGGCTCGTTCGGCTTCAAGGTCGCGCAGGCGCGTCCCGACAAGGTCAAGGCGCTGATCGCGATCGAGCCGGCCGGCGTCGGCGATCCCGCCAAGGTCGACGCGCTCAAGAACATCCCGACCCTGATGGTCTATGGCGACTTCATCGAGCGCGATTCGCGCTGGCCGAAGATCCGCGCCACCGGCGGTGCCTTCGCCGACGCCATTCGCGCCGCCGGCGGCAGCGTCGATGTGGTCGACCTGCCCAAGGTCGGGATCAAGGGCAATTCGCACATGATGATGATGGACAAGAACAATGCCGAGGTCGCCGGCCTGATCCAGACATGGCTGGAAGGCAAAGGGCTGACTAAACGATAGGAACCAGCGCGCGATGCACGGGACGAGGACATTGCAGGAGGCCGACCGTCTGATGACGGTGTGCAATTCCTGCCGTTATTGCGAGGGCCTGTGCGCGGTGTTTCCCGCGATGGAGATGCGCCGCGCCTTCTCCGACGGCGACCTCAACTATCTCGCCAATCTCTGCCATTCCTGCGGCGCCTGCTACACCGATTGCCAGTTCTCGCCGCCGCACGAATTCAACGTCAACGTCCCGAAGACACTCGCGGTGGCGCGCGCCGAATCCTACGCCGCCTATGCCTGGCCGCGCGCCTTCTCCGGCGCGTTCGCGCGCAATGGCCTGGTGATCAGCGTGATCACAGCACTCAGCGTCGCAGCCTTCATCTTCGGCTTCGCCGCGATCAACGACGTCAGCGTTCTGATGGGCATCCACACCGGTCCGGGCGCGTTCTACAAACTGATGCCGCACAACGCGATGGCACTGTTGTTCGGCCTCGCTTTGCTCTACGCGATCCTGGCGCTGGCGATGGGCGTGCGCGCCTTCTGGCGCGATATCGGCGAGCCCATTGGCATGAAGACGGATGCGAGGGCGCTGTTGCAGGCGATCCGCGACGCCGGCGAGCTGCGCTATCTCGACGGTGGCGGCGTCGGGTGCTTCAACGAGGACGACCATCCGACCGATCGCCGCAAGCTGTATCACCACTTCACCTTCTACGGCTTCGCGCTGTGCTTCGCCGCGACCTGCGTCGGCACGCTCTATCACTACCTGCTGGCGCGCGAGGCGCCCTATGCGTGGTGGGACCTGCCGGTGGTGCTCGGCACGCTCGGCGGCATCGGGCTCGTGATCGGCCCGATCGGGCTCCTGTCGGAGAAATGGAAGCGCGACCGCGTGCTGGTCGACGAGCAGGCCATGGGCATGGACACCGCCTTCATCCTGATGCTGTTCCTGACCAGCATCACCGGCCTTGCCTTGCTGCTGTGGCGCGAGAGCGCCGCGATGGGTCCGCTGCTGGCGCTGCATCTCGGCGTGGTGTTTGCGCTGTTCATCACGATGCCCTACGGGAAATTCGTGCACGGCATCTACCGCTTCGTCGCGCTGGTGCGCTACGCGCGGGAACGGCAGATGATGGCGGAATAACCTCTTCCGTCATTCCGGGGCGCGCGCAGCACGAGCCCGGAATCCATCGAGCCACAAGACAAGCGTAGAAATGGATTCCGGGCTCGCCGCTTCGCGGCGCCCCGGAATGACGAGTGGCCTACAGATCGACCACCACGTAGTCGCTCTCCACCGCCACCTTGATGGTCTCGGCGACGTACGGGCCTTTCACCACATTGGTGCCGGGCTCGACATTGACCGGATAGGCACGGACGCGAAAACGGCGCGGATCGCAATAGGATTGGCCGGTGCGGAGATCGAACTCCCAGCCATGCCAGGGGCAGCGCAGGATCTCGCCGAGCTTGGTGTATTCGATCTCGCCGGGGTCCGATGACGACGCCAGCCCGATCAGCGGCCCCTCGCACAGCGAGGCGCCCTGATGCGGGCAGCGGTTCAGCAGGCCGAAGAACTCGCCCTTGACGTTGAAGACCGCGATCGGCCGCCCGTCGATCTCGACCAGCTTTCGCGAACCCGGCGGCAGTTCATCCACCGGGGCAATCACATGACGCACCATCTTATGAGACACCGTAAAGCTGCTTGGCATTGTCGAGATAGAACGCCTGCTTGTGGGCGTCGCTGACACCGGCCGGCAGCACGCGCGACGGCTCGTCGAAGTCCCAATGCGGATAGTCGGTCGCGAACAACAGCCGGTCCCAGCCGATCCACTCGATGATCTGGAACAGATGGTCACGGCTCTCCGGGTCTTCCATCGGCTGCGTGGTCCACCAGATGTGGTCGCGGATGTACTCCGATGGCTTGCGCTTCAGATGCGGCACCTCGGCATGCAGGCGGCCGAACACCTTGTCGAGCCGCCAGGCCAGCGACGGCGCCCAGCCGAACCCGGCCTCGACCATCACCATCTTCAGTTTCGGGAAGCGCTCGAACACGCCCTCGAGCACCAGGCTCGCCAGCACGGTCTGCTGGCATTGCGAATGCCCGACCATTTCTTCGATATAGAAGCTCGGCCAGCCGGAGGCGGTGATCGGGTTGCCGCCGAAGCCGAAGGCGTGCACGCCGATCGGCAGGCCAGCCTCCTGCGCCGCCTCATAGATCGGCCAGTAACGGCGCTGGCCGAGCGGCTCGACATTGCGGCTGAGCAGCAGCACCTGGACGAAATTACTGTCGCCGGCGCGCTTGCGGATCTCGGCTGCGGCCGACACGCCGTCCTCATTGGCGACGACCACCGATCCCTTCAGCCGCGAATCCTTGGCTGTCCACTTCTCGATCTGCCAATCGTTGATCGCTGAGCAGATCGCCCCGGCGAGCTCCTGGTTGCGGATGCCCTGCCCGGTGTTGAGCGGGTTGAGCACGCCGAGCGCGACATTGTTGGGATCGAGATGCTGCTTCTGCATGAAGGACAGCGACGAGCCCTGCGGTCCGCCTTCCGGCGGATAGGCGTCGCGGCGCGAGGCATTCGGCTGCGCCTTCGGATAGGGCGGGCCGCCCATCATGCCCTGATAGGCATGAACGCCGAAGGTTTCGAGATGCGCGTGCCAGCGCTTGGCAAGGAATGGGTAAAGCTCATCGTTGGTCGCCCGCGCCGGATGGATGTCGCAATCGGCGATCGCGGTCTTGATGCTGGTTGACGATGCCGCTTCCGGGCGCTCACGAATCTGAACGTTCATTGCGTCGTCTCCTCTTCAGTTCTGGGCATGATCTTGTCCGACAACCGGCGGCGATTTTTCGGGATCATGCCCCACCTTCAGGCGCGGATAAGTCGCATGCGGATTGTCGATCATGATCTTGCGGACCAGGTCAGGCGACAACCCCTGCGGCAGCACCTCGTCACCATCGAACTGCCAATGCGGATAGTCCGTGGAGAATAGGATCAATTCGTCCGACTGCATATGGTCGAACAGCCGGTTCAGCGTATCGCCTTCCGGCGGCGCGTCGACCGGTTGCAGCGAAAAGCGGATGTTGCTACGCACAATCTCAAGCGGCGCGCGGTCGACCCACGGCGTTTCCATCCGGACGCCGCGCCAGAACTTGTGCAGCCGCCACAGGAACGGCGGCAGCCAGGTGAAGCCGGATTCCAGCATCACCATTTTCAAGGCAGGGTGGCGCGCGAACACGCCCTCGACGATCAGGCTGGTGAGCTGGGTCTGGAACGCCTGTGCCTGCGCGACATAGTCCTCGATGTGATAGGAGCCCCAGCCGACCGAGCTTGGCGGGTTGTGATAGGCGCTGCCGGCATGGACCCCGATCGGCAGGCCGAGCCGTTCAGCCGCGGCGTAGATCGGCCAGTAATGGCGCTTGCCGAGCGGCATGTCGCCCATCACGAGCATCAAGACCTGCACGAAGCGCTTATCCTGCGCACAGCGCTCGATCTCGGCGACCGCCTTCGGGATGCTCTGCACGGGAATCACGATCGAGCCGCGCAGGCGATCGTCCTTGTCGAGCCATTCCTTGGCCAGCCAGTCGTTCAATGCGCGGCAGAAGGCGTCGGCCATATCCTCGGAGAACACCATCTGCACGCCGTAGAGCGGATTGCAGATGCCATGGGCCGTGCCAAACTTGTCGAGCGCCTGCCGCTGCATGTCCGCAAGGCTCGAGCCCGGCTTGCCCTGCGCAGGACGCCAGTCCGGCCGCGACGAGATCGGCGAATTGACCGGATAGGATTGCGAGAGCAGATCGGTCATGCCGCGCGTCGTCACCTGGTCGCGCCAGTAATCGTTCATATAGGGCAGCAGGCTGGTGAGATGAGGCACGGCGGGATGCAGATCGCAATCCACGCCGCGCGCGATCGGCGACGTCATGATGTTTCCTCTCACGGCATCTTGTTCGACGACGCCGCTTGGTTCCTTGCCGATATTGAAGCAGGCTCACCCCGGACCCGCAACTTGCGCAAACGGCGTGGCCGTGTGCTAGGAAAACATGGGCCGCGATGAGGGAGATCTCGCGATGATTCGGACCGGATTGACGACGCTTGCCGCCGCCCTCGCGCTCTCCGGCCTGGCACTGGCCCAGCAGAGCCCGCCGGCCGCACCGCCGGCGCCGGACTTCTCCAAGGTCGAGATCAAGACCACCGATCTCGGGGACGGCATCTACATGCTCGAAGGCCAGGGCGGGAACATCACGGTGGCAACCGCCAGGGACGGCATCATCATGGTCGACAGCGAGTTCGCGCCGCTGCACGACAAGATCAAGGCCGCGATCGCGACGATCTCGCCGCTGCCGGTCAAATACCTGATCAACACGCATTTCCATGGCGACCACACCGGCGGCAACGCGCCGTTCGCAAAGGATGGCGCCATCATCGTCTCCGAGGTCAACGTCAAGACACGGCTGGCGGCAGGGACCACCAACGGCCTCACCGGCGTGAAGACGCCGCCGGCAGCGCCGGAAGCACTGCCGGCCAAGACCTATACCGGCCGTTACAAGATCCGGATGCCCGGCCGCGTCGCCGACCTCAAGCATATTGCCAACGCCCATACCGACGGCGACACCTATGTCTGGTTCAAGACCGCCAATGTGCTGGCGACCGGCGACACCTTCACCAACGGCCGCTATCCCAACATCGACTTCGCCAATGGCGGCAATATCAACGGCATGATCGCCGCCGCCGACACTTATCTGAAGCTCACCAATGCGCGGAGCCGGATCGTGCCGGGCCACGGCCCGATCGCGGACAAGGCGGCGCTGCAAGCCTATCGCACCATGCTGGCTACGGCGCGCGATCGCATGGCGAAACTCGTCAAGGACGGCAAGAGCGAGGACGAGGTGGTCGCGGCCAAGCCGTTTGCCGATCTCGACGCCAAATGGGCGCTGAGCGAACTGGCGAGCAGCAATTTCATTCGCGTGGTCTATCACTCGCTGGCCGACAAGCCCGCCGAGAAGAAGCCGCTGCTGAAACGCATCCTGCACCGGAGTTGACGAGATGAAAGAGCTGAGCGCTGTCGCCGAACAGGTCGCAGCAAAACTGATCGCGAACAAGCAGACCATTGCGGTCGCAGAATCATCCACCGGCGGGCTGATCTCGGCCGCGCTGCTGGCGGTGCCCGGTGCGTCGGCCTATTTCCTCGGCGGCGGCGTGATCTACACCCGCGACGCACGACGTACGCTGATGGACATTTCCGATGATGCGATGCGTGGTCTGCGCTCGTCGTCGGAGCCTTATGCGCAATTGCTGGCGCGCCAGATCCGAGAGCGGCTTTCGACCGACTGGGGATTGTCGGAGACCGGCGCGGCCGGCCCGACCGGCAACCGCTACGGCGATGCCGCCGGCCATAGCTGCATGGCGGTGGCAGGCCCCAAGCAGCAAGTGATCACGCTGGAAACCGGAAGCGGTGACCGGCAGGCCAACATGCAGGCGTTCGCGAAAGCGGCGCTAGAGTTGTTGCTGAGGAATCTGTCACCGTAGTTTCCGCCGTCGTCCCGGCGCAGGCCGGGACCCATAACCACCGCTAGATGTTGTTAAACATGGTTGGGGCCACAGCGCGCTCCAACAACTCAATCCTGTGGTAATGGGTCTTTGCTTTCGCAGGGACGACGCGAGGAAGCAGCCGGGCCAGTCCTCACTTCTCGCGGAACGAGCGCATGAACTGGTCGCTCATCGGCTTCATCAGGTAGGACAGCATGGTGCGGTCGCCGGTCTGCACGAAGGCCTCCACCGGCATGCCCGGGATGATCTTCACCTCGCTGCCGAGGCGCGCGACCTCCTCCGGCGGCATCGAGACGCGGATGGTGTAGTAGCTCTGCCCGGTGCGCTGGTCGGTGGTGACATCGGCGGAGACGCGGGTCACGACGCCGTTCAGCTCCGGCGTGGTACGCTGGTTGAAAGCGGAGAGCCGCAGCAATGTCTTCTGCCCGACCTGCAATTTGTCGATGTCCTGCGGATTGACCTTGGCCTCGACCGACAGGTCGTCGGCCTTCGGCACGATCATCATGATGGCGTCACCCGCGGTGATGACGCCGCCGACGGTATGAACGGTGGATTGCAGCACCACGCCGTCCTGTGGCGCGCGGATATCGACGCGGCGGAGCTGGTCTTCCGCCGTCACCTTGCGCTCGACGAACTCGCCGATCTTGTCGTTGGTCTCGCGCAGATCCTTCGAGACCTCGGACAGCATGTCCTTGTCGACCTGGATGATCTGCAACTCGGTCTCGGTGATCTTGCCCTTGGCCTGGGCGCGCGAGGCGATGTATTGCGCGCGCTCGCCGGAGAGCCGCGCCGCGTCGCGCTCCAGCGTGGTCAGGCGGGTGAGCTGCACCAGATGCTGCTCGTAGAGCTGGCGGACGCCGACCAGCTCCTGCTGCACCAGCGCGATCTCCTTGTCCTTGGCGGCTTCCTGCGCCTGCAAGCCGGAGATCTCCTCGTTGAGCTGGGTGACGCGTTCGCGCAGTTGCGCCTTCTGGCCGGTGCGGCCGTTGACGCGGACCTCGAACAGCTTGGTTTCGCTCGCCATGATGTCGCGAACGTCGGGATCGCCGGCCTGATCGAGCAGTTGCTGCGGAAATGCGATCTTGTCGCGGCCCTGCTGCTCGGCCTCGAGCCGGGCGGCGCGGGCATAGAGACCGTTCAGCGTCTTGACCACGATCGCAAGGCTCGCCTTCACGACCGTCTCGTCGAGACGCACCACGATATCGCCCGCCTTGACCACGTCGCCGTCACGCACCCGGACCTCGCCGACCACGCCGCCGGTCGGATGCTGCACCTTCTTGACGTTGGATTCGACGACCACCGAGCCCGGCGCGATCAAGGCGCCCGAGATCGGCACCGTGGCGGCCCAGCCGCCGACACCGCCGCCGAGAACGAGCACCACGGCGAGCCCGACAATGAGGTGCTTGCGGATCGAGAGATGCGCGTTGCGCGGTTGCTCCGTCATGGCTTGGCGTGCCCCGCATCGGCGACGATCTTGATCGGCGTCGGTACCGGCGGCGCAACGCGCTGCAACACCTGCGCCAGCACGGTCTCCTTCGGCCCGAAGGTCTGCATGCGGCCGTCCTTGAGCACCAGCAGCTGATCGACGCCCTCGATGCCGATCGGCCGGTGCGCGACCACCACGACGACGGCGCCACGCTCACGGGCGCCGCGCACCGCGCGGGTCAATGCCTCGTCGCCCTCGCTGTCGAGGTTGGAGTTCGGCTCGTCCAGCACGATCAGGAACGGATTGCCGTAAAGCGCACGCGCCAGCGCGACACGCTGGGCCTGGCCGGCGGAGAGCGCAGTACCCTGTTCGCCGACCTGGGTGTCATAGCCTTCGCGCATCTTGATGATCATCTCGTGCACGCCGGCTTCCTTGGCCGCCGCGATGATGCCGTCCGACGTGGCGTCGGGATCGAACCGGCAGATGTTCTGCGCCACGGTGCCGGCGAACAGCTCGACGTCCTGCGGCAGATAGCCGACATGGCGACCGAGTTCGTCCGACGACCATTGATCGAGCGCGGCGCCGTCGAGCCGCACCTTGCCGCGCGCCGGTGTCCAGACGCCGACCAGCGCGCGGATCAGCGACGATTTGCCGGAGCCGCTCGGGCCGATCACGCCGACCCCGCTGCCGGCTTCGACGGTAAAGGAGACGTCCTGCACGATGGCGCGCTGGTCGCCCGGCGCGACCATGGTCACGGCTTCGACCGAGAGCTTCTTCTGCGGCGCCTGCAACAGCGTCTGCGCGGGCCGCGCCGGCAGCTGCTGCAACAGTCGGTTGAGCCGCTGCCAGCTCTGCCGCGCCGCGACGAACCCTTTCCAATGCGCGATCGCGAGATCGACCGGCGCCAGCGCCCGCGCGCTCAGGATCGAGCCGGCGATGATGATGCCGCCGGTGGCCTCCTGATGGATCACGAGATAGGCGCCGACCGCGAGCACCGCGGACTGCAACATCATGCGCAGCACCTTGGCGACCGCACCGAGCCCGCCGGTGACGTCGCTCGCATGCTGGTTGCCGGACAGATATTCCTCGTTGGCCTCGTTCCAGCGCTTGTTCATCCGCCCGGCCATGCCCATCGCGACGAGCACCTCGGCATTGCGGCGGCTGGAGGCGGCGAGATCGTTGCGCCGCGCCGCCAGCGACATCGCCTCCTTGGCCGGCGTGCGCGACATGTATTCGGTGATCAGCGTCAGCGTCACCAGAATGATGGCGCCGGCCAGCGCGGTGACGCCGAGCAGCCAGTGGAACGCGAAGCAGATCGCCAGGTAGAACGGCAGCCATGGCAGGTCGAAGAACGCGCCGGGGCCCATGCTGCCCAGGAAGGAGCGCACATTGTCGAGGTCGCGCAACGGCTGCAACCCCTCGCTGCGATTGCCAGCGATCAGCGGCAGCCGCACGACGGTGTCGAACACCCGCGCATTGAGCGCCTCGTCGAGCGAGGTGCCGACGCGGCCGAGGATCCGTCCGCGCAGCAGGTCGAGCACGCCCTGGGCGATGTACAGCACCGCGGCGATGACCACGAGACCGACCAGGGTCGGCACGCTGCGGCTCGGCAGCACCCGGTCGTAGACCTGCAGCATGAACATCGAACCTGTCAGGTACAACAGGTTGATCATGCAACTGATGAGGCCGACACCGACGAAGGCACCGCGGCATGCGCGCAGCGCCTCAGCCAGTTCGGAACGCCGGACAGCGGGCGCACCTGCCATTAATGTATTGTCTCTGCAAACGGTTAGGTAATGACCACGTTGTACCGACGTTTGTGGCCATCGTCTATTTAAGTCGCGCCAAACCGGAGATGGTTCGCGACCTATTTTCGTTATGGCACAGAGGTTTGACGGAATAACCAGGGCTAGCCGGCCGCGGCGTCTGCCGGACTTCTCGGATAGGGCACGAGAATGACCGACATCGAGACCCGGCCGATCTCGCCATCCACATCGAGCAGCACACCGCTCCCGACACCGAGCCCCGCCTCGGGACGCCAGCGGCTCTCGGCCCGAACGCCGACCCAGTCGCCGCGCGGTGGCCTGAACAACTGAACGGCGAGGTTCGGATTGGGGTCGGCGACGACGTTATGGACCGGGCGGGCGATGCCATGGGTCCAGTCCGCCGGACCCAGCACCCGCGCCAGCGGGCCGGCCCCTTCGATCACGCCGTGATGCATCCGGAACCAGGCCGCGTCATCGCCGGCGCGAGCTTCCATGGCATCCATGAACCAGCTGCGGCCATGCACGGCGTGCAGGTTCCGCAACGGAAATTGCAGCGGATCGACGGCTTCGGTCGCCTGTTCACGAAAGCCCGGGATCGCGACCGCGCGTTCGCGCGACAGCGTGACGCGCACCGTCGCGCAGGGCCGCTCTTCGCCCGCCGGCCACAGCGTGTTGTCGACGACGCTGACCCGGCCGCCCTCCGTCACGACGCTGATCCGCGTGCGCAGCTCGGCCATCGGGGTCGGCCGCAGGAACCAGGCCGCCGCCGAGATCGCGGAGCCCCAATTGCGCGATTCTGCCAAGGCCTCGACCTCGGCGGTCAACAGGCTCGCGACCGCGCCGCCCTGGAGGCCTGCGAACGGCCCTGCCGCCAGCGCGGCAGGTTTCCAGTGATGCGGCGCGGCGAGCGGTTCGAAGATGGCCAAGGCAGATTCCCAAGGTGAGCAGGATTGAGCGTTCGGGCATTCTGGGCCAAGAATGATGGTCATGACAAAAGGCCATTCATCACTCGAGGTGAACAGAATTCACCCATTGGACGCCCCGGACCCTCGGGCGATCCCGCCGCTTGCGGCATTGCTCGCCTTCGAGCGCGCGGCAACGCAATTGAGCTTCCGGCGCGCCGCGCGCGACCTGTCGCTGAGCCCTTCGGCGATCAGCCACCAGATCCGCGGGCTGGAAGAGCAGTTCGGCACCAGACTGTTCGTCCGCGGCGCGCGCTCGGTGCGACTGACCGACGACGGCGCATGCTATCTGGCAAAGGTGTCGGCCGCGCTGGCGACGTTGCAGGAGGCGAGCCGCGACATGCTGCGGCAACGCGGCCAAGCCAGCGGCGAGCTATGGATCAGCTCGTTGCCATTCTTCACCAGCGCCGTGCTGCTGCCGGCGCTGCCGGAGTTCAAGCGGCGCCATCCGCAGCTGACGCTGCGGATCGAGGCCACCCATCAATATGCAGACTTCTCCGGCTCCCGGGTCGATGTCGCGATCCGCTACGGGCGGGAGCACGCCACCGGGCTGAAGGTCGAGCCGCTGGTGGAGGTCAGGGGATTGGCTGTCTGCACGCCGGCGCTGGTCAAAGGCGGGCTGCGGACACCCGCCGACCTGTCGCGCGAGGTGCTGATCCATGTCACGAGCCAGCCGCGCGCATGGCCGGCCTGGCTGAAGGAGGCCGGGCTGCCGAACCTCACGCCGCGCGGGCATCTGTGGCTCGACAGCGTGCCGGCGATGCTGGAAGCCGCCGAACACGGGCTCGGCGTGGCGCTGGCGATGGCGCCCTTGATCAAGGTACGGCCGGGCTTCGGCAAGCGGCTGGTGGCGCCGTTCGCGTTCGAGCCGACGCATCACGAGACGATCTATCTGGTCTCCCGCACCGAACAGGCCCGGGACCGCCGGATCGCCGCCGTGCGGCGCTGGATCGCGGACGCCGTCGCGCGCGCGAGCTAAACCGTCGCGGCGGCGGCCTCAGCCAGAACGCAGCGTGCCAAATGACCGGGCGCGACCTGCACGCTCGGCGGCAAACCCTCACTGCAACGTTGCTCGGCGAACTTGCAGCGCGGCGCGAACGAGCAACTGGCCGGCGCCTGATCGAGTGAGGGCGGCGTGCCCGGGATGGTCTCGAGGCGCTGGCCGCGCATCGCGCCGTGAATGGTCGAGGCCAGCAGGCCCTTGGCATAGGGATGCGCCGGCGTGCGCACGATGTCGCGCAAGGCACCCTGCTCCACGATCTGGCCGGCATACATCACCGCGACGCGGTCGCAGATCTCGATGGCGACGCCGATGTCATGGGTGACGAAGATGACGGACATGCCGAATTCCCGCTGCAACTCGCGCAGCAGCAGCAGGATCTGGATCTGCACGGTGGCATCGAGCGCCGTGGTCGGCTCGTCCGCGAGCAGGATCTTCGGCTTGCAGGCCAGCGCCAGCGCGATCATCGCGCGCTGCCGCATGCCGCCCGACATCTCGTGCGGATAGGAGTCCAGCCGTCGCTTCGCCGAGGGGATCCGCACCACTTCGAGTATCTCGAGCGCACGCGCGGTGGCGTCGCGCTCGCTCTTGCCCTCGTGGCGCATCACCGTCTCGGCGATCTGACGCCCGATGGTGTAGACCGGATCGAGCGCCAGCGCCGGCTCCTGGAAGATCATCGAGACGGTCTGGCCGCGGAACGCGGACAGCGCGTCGTCGTCCATCGCCAGCACCTCCTGGCCCAGCACCTTGACGCTGCCGGAGATTTGCGTGCGCTTCCGCGGCAACAGTCGCATCAGCGCGCGCAAGGTCACGCTCTTGCCGGAACCGGACTCGCCGAGCAGCCCCAACACCTCGCCTTCGCCGAGCGACAGGCCGAGATCGTTCACGGCATGGACCGTGCGATCGCCGGTGAAGCGGATGTTGAGGTTGTTGATCTCGACGAGATTGGTCATGCGAGCTTGGGTACCTTGGCGTGGAAATCGGTCGCGCGCTGGAACGCAGCGCCGATCCGGAGCAGCGTCGCCTCCTCGAAGGAGCGACCGATCAGTTGCATGCCGACCGGCAACCCCGCTTTGGTGAAGCCGGAGGGAATCGTCAGCGACGGCACCCCGAGATAATTGACCGGACGGGTGAACCGGGTCAGCCGCTGGATCACGGCTTCCGCGCCCGGGCCGTTGCCGACATCGCTCTCGGCGATGGTCGGCGCCGGCACCGGCGAGGACGGCGCGATGACCGCATCGATCCCGGTGACCGCCGCATTGTGCGCAGCCAGCGCGGGTCCGCGCCAGCGCATCGCCTCGAGATAGCTGACGGCGGGAATGGTCAGGCCGTTCTGCAACCGCATCAGCACCTGCGCGCCGTAATCCTGCGGCCGCTCGATCATCCAGCGCTTGTGGAAGGCGGCGGCCTCGGCCGCGAGCACCAGTTGCGACGCGCCGCTGAGCTGACGCTGATCCGGCAACTCGACCTTGACGATCTCGGCGCCTTCCTTCTTGAGGGTGGCCACCGTCTCGTCGAGGACGCGCGCCACCTCGGGATCGAGGTCGTCGACATAGAACGCCGTCGGGACGCCGATCTTGAGACCCTTCAGCGATTGGCCGGTCGCTGCCAAATAGTCCGGCACCGGCTGCGTCGACGCCGTCAGATCCTCGGGATCAGCACCGGCCATCAGGCCGAGCAGCAGCGCGCAGTCCTCCGCGGTCTGTGCCAGCGGGCCGACGGTATCGAGCGACTGCGACAGCGGCATCGCGCCGGCGCGGCTGACACGGCCGACCGTGGTCTTGAGCCCGGTGACGCCGCAGAAATGCGCGGGCATGCGCACCGAACCACCGGTGTCGGAGCCGAGCGCGGCGAAGGTCAGACGCGCAGCAACCGCCGAGCCCGAGCCTGACGACGAACCGCCGGTGATGTGCTCGGTGTTCCAGGGATTGCGCACCGGGCCGTAATGCACGTTGTGGCCGGTCGGCCCGAACGCGAACTCGACCATCTGCAACGAGCCGAGCCGGACCTGGCCGGCATCCTTCAGCCGCTGCAACGCGGTCGCGGTCGTCTTCGGCACGAAGTCGCGGCGGATCAGCGAGCCGCAAGTCACGACCTTGCCGGCGTCGTAATACATGTCCTTGTGCGCCAGCGGCACGCCATGCAGTGCGCCGCGGCTCTTGCCCTTCGCGAGTTCGGCGTCGGCTTCGGCCGCCGCGGCGAGCGCCGGTTCGGATTCGATCGCCATATAGGCGTTGAGGCGCGGCTGCCACTCGGCAATGCGATGCAGCACGGCGCGCGTCACCTCTTGCGAGGAGAGCTTCTTCTCGGCGATCGCCTTGGCGACCGCGGTCAGCGTCATCAGGGCCGGATCGGAGCTCATTTCGACACCTTTGCGATCTGCGCCAGCAGGAAGCTCGCGGGTTCGAGATCGAACGGCAGCGTGCCGGCAATCGGTGCAAAGCCGTCGAAGGCCGGCCCGATCGAATTGGCGATGCGGTTCGCGACCTCGTCATCGGCCGGCACGTCGGCGACGTGCGCGATCACCTTGACGTCCTTGGGTGTGGGCCTGGTCATGCCGCGTTTTCTCCTTTTGCTTTTGCCGGCGCGCGGCTGTGCCCCGAGCCAGGAATGGCCATGTAGCATGCCGCTTGATGACCCATTGTATCGAGATCGCTGAGTTTTGGCGTGTCGTTTGCGCAGAGCGGCTCCGCAAACGGACAACGGGTGTGAAACCGGCATCCTGACGGCGGATCGATCGGATTGGGCGGATCGCCGGAGATCGGCGGCACCTCGGTGCGCTTGTCGGGATCCGATGACGGCATCGCCGCCAGCAGCGCGCGGGTATAGGGATGCGCCGGCGCATCCCACACCGCATCGACCGGGCCGAGTTCGACGACCTCGCCGAGATACATCACCAGCACGCGGTCGGAGATATAGCGCACGACATTGAGATCGTGGCTGATGAAGAGATAAGTCAACCCGAATTCGCGCTTCAGGTCGGCAAGCAGATTGAGCACCTGCGCCTCGACCGATTTGTCGAGCGCCGAGACCGCCTCGTCGAGGATCACGAGCCGCGGCGACAGCGCCAGTGCGCGGGCGATGTTGACGCGCTGGCGCTGGCCGCCGGACACCTCATGCGGATAGCGATTGGCAAAGATCTCCGGCCGCAGGCCGACCTTGCCGAGCAGTTCGCGCGCCAGCGTGCGCGCCGTATCATCGGCCATGCCATGGACTTTCGGTCCGAAGGCAATGGATTCCTCGATGGTGAGGCGCGGGTTGAGCGAGGCGTAGCTGTCCTGGAACACCATCTGCACGCCGCGGCGCAGATCGCGCAGCGAGAGCGACGGGCCGACCTGCCGTCCGTCATAGATGATGTCGCCGCCATCGCGGGGCATCAGGTGCATCAGCAGCCGCGCCGTGGTCGACTTGCCGCAGCCGGATTCGCCGACGATGCCGACGGTCTCTCCCTTCATGACCGCGAAGGTGACGTCGTCGACGGCGCGCACGGTCTTGCGCGGGCTGAATAGCCCGCCGCGCACCGGGAAGTGCTTGGTCAGCCCGTTGACCTGCAACAGCGGCTGCGCGGCGCCGCCAAGGTCGGCGACCGGCTCCAACATGTCGATGGAGGTCATTGTGTCGATCATACCGAGCACGCTGGTATCACCTCTTCCCACCGGGGAGAGGTCGGCGCGCAGCGCCGGGTGAGGGCTTTAGGTCCAACGAGAGGCCGTAACCCTCACCCAGATCGCATCTAACGATGCGATCTGACCTCTCCCACAGGGGGAGAGGTGGACCGTCGTTGCGGAGAGCGGCCGCGAGTATTTTCATCGTGCTTAGTTCCTGATGTCCATGGCGCTGCGCATGCCGTCGCTGAGCAGATTGAAGCAGATCGAGACCGCGAAGATCATCGCACCCGGCAGCGCCGCGACCCATGGGTTGACATAGATCGCGGTGCGCAGCGTATTCAGCATCAGGCCCCATTCCGGCTCCGGCGGTTTCGTCCCCAACCCGAGGAACGAGAGGCCGGCGGCCAGGATCATCGACACCGAGATCAGGCCGGTGGCGTAGACGAAGATCGGGCCGAGCACATTGCCGAGCATGTGGACCCGCATGATGGTGAAGGGACCGGCGCCGGAGGCGCGCGCCGCCTCGACGAAATCCATGTTGCGGACGCCGGTGGTGACGCTTTCGGCGACGCGGGTGATCTGCGGCACGAACACGATGGTCAGCGACACGATCGAATTGGTGATGCCGGCGCCGAGCGCGCCCGAGATCGCGATCGCCAGCAGCACCGACGGGAAAGCATAGAACACGTCGACGGTGCGCATGATCGCGGTGTTGAGCTTACCGCCGACATAGCCGGCGACGAGGCCGAGCGAGGTGCCGATCACGAAGGCGAGAATCACCGGCAGGATACCGATCACCAGCGACAGCCGTCCGCCATAGATCAAGCGCGCCAGCATGTCGCGGCCGAGTTCGTCGGTGCCGAGCGGATAGCCCGGCGTGCCGATATGGCGGAGGCGGCGGATCATCGAACCCTGATAGGGATCGGCGAGATGCAGCCACGGCGCCAGCAGCGCCGAGGCAAAGATCAGCAGCAGGATGATGGCGCAGGCCATGCTGACCTTGTCGCGCCTGATCCGTCGCCCGACCGTCGCCCAGTAGCCGCGCGCCTTGCTCGCGGGTGCAGCCTGCAATGCAGTATCTGACATCGCACTCATAGGACGGCTCTTGGTTGGAGCATGATCTCCGCGCAAACGCGTTCCGTGTTTGTCGCGACGGAAACCCGGTCTCCACTTTTCCGGATCATGCTCTAGCTCCGCTTGATGCGCGGATCGATCGCGGCCTGCGCGATGTCGACCAGGAGATTGAGCAGCACGAAGAACAGCGCCAGCACCAGGATCGTGCCCTGCAGCAACGGCAGATCGCGCTGGAAGATCGCCGAGTTCAGCAGCAGGCCCGAGCCCGGCCAGGAGAACACCGTCTCGATCAGGATCGAGCCGCCGAGCATATAACCGAGTTGCAAGCCCATCACCGCGAGCGCGGTCGGTGCCGCGTTCTTGACGACGTGGCGAAACACGTGGGTCTCGCGCAGGCCCTTGGCACGCAGCGCCTCGACGAAGTCCTGGCTCAAGATGTCGCCGGTCAGCGCGCGCACGGTGCGGGTGACGATGCCCATCGGGATCACCGAGGTGGTGATTGCCGGCAGCACCAGATAGCGCAGATGCTCCCAGTCCCATGCCCAGGCCGCCGAGCCGCCGGGTCCGGCGCCGACCGCAGGCAGCCAGTTGAGCTGCACCGAGAAGATGATGACCAGCACCATGCCGAGCCAGTAATGCGGCAACGAGACGCCTGCGATCGCGATCGAGGTCGCGACCTTGTCGACCCAGGTGTCGCGGAAGTAGCCGGCGATCAGCCCGAACAGCAGGCCTAGCGTGAAGCCGATCATCGCGGCGGCGACCGCCAGCATCACGGTGTTGCCGACCGCGCGCATCACCTCCGACAGCACCGGGCGCCCGGTCGCGATCGAGTTGCCGAGATCGCCGTGGATCGCGCGCCACAGCCACAGCCCGAACTGCACCGGCAGCGGGCGATCGAAACCATAGGCCGAGCGCAACTGCGCGGCGAGCTCCTGCGAGGCATCGGCCGGCAGCACCGCGACCAGCGGGTCGCCAGGCGTGATATGCACGAGCAGGAAGCACACCAGCGCGACGCTGAGCACGATCGGAATGACGTAGACGATTCGTCTGGACGTATAGGCGAACACAGGCTTACCTAACGTGATGTCGCACAACGAGGTGCGCAGGTTACGGTCAGAGACGCACGATACGAGGGTTCCCTCCCCCTTGCGGGGGAGGGTTAGGGAGAGGGGTGGCCGCACGGGGACTTCCCGTGTGAACCCCTTCCCCCAACCCCTCCCCGCAAGGGGGAGGGGAGCCCTACCAGCGTGCTCATCTCACGGCGCGACCGTGACCGGCGAGAAGTCGACGAACCAGCTCTTCGGCTGCACGAAGCCCTTGATCTTCGGGCTCATCGCCCGTGGCGCGACGTCGTGGGCGACGAACAGGAAGGTTGCATCGTCGACGGATGCCGCATGCAGCTCGGCCAGCGCCGCGTCGCGGGCCGCGGGTTCGAAGGTCTGGCGGGCCTTCTTCACCAGCTCGTCGAACTTCGGATTGTTGTTGAAGCCCCAATTGTTCGAGACAGGCGGCGCCATGCCCGATTGCAGGAAGCGTACCAGCGCGAAGAACGGATCCATCGCCGCGTAGGTGACGTTGATCGCATTGCTACCATTGGCCGACGGGTCCTTGGCACCGCGCCGCCAGTTGGTGAACAGCGTGTTCCACTCGATGACATCGAGCTGCACATCGAAGTAGCACTCCGCCAAAGCCTGTTGCAGATATTCGTTCATCGGCAACGGCAGCATCTGGCCCGATCCCGACGCCGAGGTCTGGATCTTGACCGTCAGCTTCTTGTTCGGGCCGAAGCCCGCCTCCTGCATCAGCTTTTGCGCAGCCGGCTTGTCATACTTGATCTGGAAGGTCGGGTTGCCGCGCCACGGATGACCCGGCTCGAACGTGCCGGTGGCCGGCACCATCAGTCCCGCGAGCAGGCCATCGCGCAACCCTTCGCGATCGATGCAGAGATTGGCGGCCTTGCGGACCCGGATATCGTTCCACGGCGAGCCCTCGACGCGGGAGAACTGCCACGGCCAGACATGCGGCTCCTCGTTGGAATAGAGATTGAAGCCGCGCTGCTTGATCTCCGGCAACGCATCCGGCGCCGGCGCCTCGATCCAGTTGACCTGCCCGGACAGCAGCGCGGCGGTGCGCGCATTGGCCTCCGGCATCGGCAACAGCACCATCTTGTCGGTCTTCGGCACGCGGGCCTTGTCCCAGTAGTTCTCGTTCTTCACCAGTTCGAGCCGCTCGCGCGGGGTGAAGCTCGACATCTTCCAGGGACCGGTGCCCGAGGCGTCCTTGGCGAACGCAGCCCATGCGGCCTGCGACTTCGCCTTGGCGTCGGCGCCTTCGGCCTTGTCGTAGAACTGCTGCCACTTGGCCGGGCTCGCCATGAACAGATTGGTGAGGTTGATCGGCAGGAAGCTGTCCGGCTCCTTGGTGGTCAGCTCCACCGTCATGTCGTCGATCTTGCGCGCCGAGACCAAGGTCGGCATGCGCGAAGCGGTGACGCCGACCTGGCTCGCGTCGTATTGCGGCGCGTCCTGCTTCAGAACCTTGTCGACGTTCCAGACCACCGCGTCGGCATTGAACGGCGAGCCATCATGAAAGGTGACGCCGGGACGCAGCTTGAAAACCCACTTGGTCTTGTCGGCATCGTCGACCTTCCACTCGGTGGCGAGGCCCGGGATCATCGCACTGGCCTTGTCCGACGACGACAGGTCCCACATCGTCAGCGCGTCATACATCGTCAAGCCAGTGAAGCGATTGCCTTCGAAACCCTGGTCGGGCTGCCCGAGCGTGCGCGGAATATCGGCAGCCGTCATGCCAATACGCAGCACGGTTTCGGCGCTGGCGATCGCCGGCACGCAATTGGCCATCGCGAGCGCCAGCATCATCGCTGCCGCATTGGTCTTCCTGTTACGCATCTGAGCAACCCCTTCGAGACTGGTGACGTTTTGGTGATTATTTGTTGGGCAAGCGTATGCAATGCCTGTGCCAAGGGGAATAGTTCTTCAGCAAATGATCGCCGGGCGCGTCATTTCTTCCCACCTCGCCCCTGCACCGCACAAAGATGCCTATTCTGGCATCATGCTTGCACCATTCGGCTCCGACGTCCCACCAACGGAGCCTTTAATATGCGTGAGCGCAATTCGATCCTGACGGCGGCTGTGGCGCTTGCCCTCATCACGGGCTGGCCTTCCTTGTCCGCGCAAGCGGAATCCATTGTGCGCTACGGCATCTCGATGGCCGACATTCCGCTGACGACGGGCCAGCCCGATCGCGGTGCCGGCGCTTATCAGTTCACGGCCTACACGATCTACGATCCGCTGGTCGCCTGGGAGATGGACGTTGCCGACCGGCCGGGCAAACTGGTGCCCGGACTCGCCACCGAATGGAAGGTCGACGACGGCGACAGGACCAAATGGCGTTTCACGCTGCGCAAAGGCGTCAAGTTTCACGACGGCAGCGATTTCAACGCCGATGCCGTGATCTGGAATCTCGACAAGGTGCTGAATGACAAGGCACCGCAGTTCGACAAGCGGCAGAGCGCGCAGGTCAAGACCCGCCTGCCTTCGGTTGCGAGCTACGCCAAGATCGACGATTCCACGATCGAGATCACGACCAAGACGGTCGATTCGTTCTTCCCCTACCAGATGCTCTGGTTCCTGGTCTCGAGTCCCACGCAGTATGACAAGCTCGGCAAGGATTGGGACAAGTTCGCGAGCCAGCCCTCCGGTACCGGCCCGTTCAAGCTGACCAGACTGGTGCCGCGCGAGCTCGCCGAGCTGACGAAGAATCCGGATTACTGGGACAAGAAGCGGCTCGCCAAGGTCGACAAGATGATCCTGATCCCGATGCCGGAAGCGCTGACCCGCACCAATGCGCTGTTGGCCGGCCAGGTCGACCTGATCGAAACACCGGCGCCCGACGCCGTGCCACAGCTCAAGGCCGCCGGCATGAGGATCGTCGACAACGTGACGCCGCATGTCTGGAATTATCATCTGAGCGTGCTGCCAGGCTCGCCCTGGACCGACATCCGGCTGCGCAAGGCGCTCAACCTCGCGATCGATCGCGACGCGGTGGTCGGCCTGATGAATGGTTTGGCGAAGCCGGCCAAGGGCCAGGTCGACCCGTCCAGCCCGTGGTTCGGCAAGCCGAGCTTCGAGTTGAAATACGACCTCGCCGCAGCGAAGAAACTGGTCGCGGAAGCCGGCTACTCCAAGGACAAGCCGCTAAAGACCACCTTCATTATCGCCCAGGGCGGTACCGGGCAGATGCTGTCGCTGCCGATGAACGAATTCCTGCAACAGAGCTTCAAGGAGATCGGCATCGACATCGACTTCAAGGTGGTCGAGCTCGAGACGCTCTATACGCACTGGCGCAAGGGCGCGGCCGACGAGATGAACGCCGGCATCACCGCTAACAACATCGCCTATGTCACGTCGGATCCACTCTATGCCATCGTGCGGTTCTTCCATTCCGGCCAGGTGGCGCCGACGGGCGTCAATTGGGGCGGCTACAAGAACCCGAAGGTCGATGCGTTGATCGACGAAGCCAGGCAGACCTTCGACACCGCGAAGCAGGACGCGTTGCTCGCGCAAGCTCACGCACTGATCGTCGACGATGCCGCGCTGGTCTGGGTGGTGCACGACACCAATCCGCACGCACTATCGCCGAAGGTGAAGACCTTCGTGCAGGCGCAGCATTGGTTCCAGGATCTGACGCAGATCGGGCTGGAGTGACCTCTTCCGCCGTCGTCCCGGCGAAGGCCGGGACCCATAACCACAGGATTGAGTCGTTGTAGCATGCTGTGGCCCCAACCATGTTTAACAACATCGATCGGTGGTTATGGGTCCCGGCCTCCGCCGGGACGACATCGGATGCGTGACGTCTACTTCGTCGTCAACGCGAACGCGCCATCCCAATCGACCGGCGGCGGTTCGGCCTGGAAGGCGCGAATCCGTGCCTCATAGAGACTGTAGAGATACTGCAACGTCTGCGCCTCATCGGTCTTGCGGCCGCGCTCGATCGCAGCGAGTGCACCGTCCCAGTCACGGCCACGGTAGCAGGCGAGCATCTCGATGGTCAGGTTGCGCAGCCGCTGGAAGCGCCCGGAGTTCGCCACGTCCTCGCGGCCGGCGATCGCGTAGATCACCTCGGGCTCCCTCTTGCCCTTGACCATGATGAAGTCGAGCTCGAGGATCGCGAATTTCTCCTTCACCGCGAGCGCGGTCTTCGATCCCACGATGATCGGGAAGCCATATTCCTTGGACTGTCCCTCGAGCCGCGAGGCCAGGTTGACGCTGTCGCCGAACACCGAATAGTCGAAGCGCACGTCGGAACCCATATTGCCGACCACGCAGGTGCCGGTGTTGAGACCGACGCCGATGTTCAGCGGGACATAGACATGCCCGCCATCCCGCGCCTCCTGCTCGCGCTCGCGGTTGAGGTCGCCGATGCGCTCCAGCATGTCGAGCGCGGCGTCGCAGGCGTTAATCTGGTGCTGTCTGTCGTCGAGCGGCGCATTCCAGAACGCCATGATGGCGTCGCCCATATACTTGTCGATCGTGCCCTTGCGGGCGAGGATCGCGTTGGAAAGCGGAGTGAGGAAGCGATTCATCAGCGCCGTAAGGCCCTGCGGGTCGCTCTTGTAGGTTTCCGAAATCGAGGTGAAGCCGCGCATGTCCGAGAACATGATGGTCATCTCGCGCTCCTCGCCGCCGAGCACCAGCCGCTCCGGCGATTGCGCCAGTTGCTCGACCAGCGCGGGCGACATGTACTGCACGAACTGCGACCTGATCTGCCGGCGCTGCTGCTGTTCGCGCACGAAAGCGGAGAAGATCAGCGTGAGGTAGATCGCCGTGGTCGACATCAGCGGGTAAGTGAAGTCGATCAGGAGCCGATGCTGGGCATAGAAGTACCAGGAGGTGCCGATCAGCACTGAGGCGAACAGCCCGCCGACCGCGACCAGCGTCACCGGGCCGAACTTCGGGGCGAAGGCGATCACCAGCAGACCCATGACCAGCGCGGCGAGGAATTCGATGCTGATGCCGTAGTTCGGCTGCGAGACGACGTCGCCGGTCAGCGCGCTCTCCAGCACCTGGGCATGAACCTCGACGCCGGGCATCGCCGGCGTCACCGGCGTCGTCTTGATGTCGTTCAGTCCGATCGAGGAGGTGCCGATCAGGACCAGCTTTCCGGCGATCTTGTCCGGCGCGACACGTCCCTCCAGCACGTCGATGGCCGAGACATAGATCGAGGGATCGCGGGGCGCGTAATGGATCCAGAGCTGGCCATTGCGATCGGTCGGGATCGCAAAACCCTTGACGCCGAGACTCTGAATGCCGGCCTCGTCGGCCTTGATCAGGATGGTGCCCGTGCCGCTCGCCACACGCAGCATCTCGAAGGTCAGCGACGGCATGGTGATGCCCTGGGCGACCATGATCATCGGCACGCGCCGCACGATACCGTCGCGTTCCGGCTTGATCGTGAACAGGCCGCGTCCGGCCGCCGCCTCTTCGAGCACAGGCACGTTGCGCAACAGTCCCGGAAACTCGACCATGAATTGCTGCGGCTCCTCGCCGAGCATCGCAAATCCCGTGACCGGCAGCTTTTCATTGAGGTCGGCGCGCACATTGGGGCCGCCGGATTCGCCGAGCACCACGCGCGAGCTCTTGATGGCGTCGGCCAGGATGCTGTCGTTGCTCGGCAACTGCCGCAACCTGGTGCGCATCTCCTCGTCGAGGCTGCTGAAGGTGTCGGCCGCGATATCGGGATTGAGCCGGTCCGGCTCGGAGAACACAGCGTCGAAGGCGATCACCACGGCACCGAGCCGGGTGAGATTGATCACGATGTCGGCGATCCGCGTGCGGGGCCAGGGCCATTGTCCGAGCCGCGGATCGGCGAGGCTCTTCTCGTCGATGTCGACGATGGTGACTGGATGCGCAGCCTTCTTGCGGGGTTGGAGCACCTGAAAGGTGTCAAACGTCCTAACACGAATTTCCTGAACCGGAGCCGGATCCGCGGCGCGCAGCGCGGCCACGCCGATCAGCAGCCCGACGCAGGCCAGCCGCGCATAACCGAAGCGCCGTCCGAACCACCTTCGTATCGCCCTCAGCCGTTTCATGCCGTCTGGATATCACGGTCGCGCGAGCCGATCACGCGCGGACTTTCGCAACGGCCGGCTCGGCCGCCCTCAGGCAATGCCGCCGGGATGAAGGATGAAGTCGTTGATGTGCAGGTTCGCCCGATTGACGTTCGTCAGCATGATCGAATCGTTGGCATCGAGGTGAATCAGCGTGCCGTTGGCGAGCTGTTCGACGGCGGCATTGTTCAGCCAGGCGTTGAACGAGTCGGCATCGCCGGCAACGAAGGGCGAATAATCGAACAGGTTGATCTTGTCGATGCCAGGCTTGAAATCGGTGATCGTGTCGTTGCCGGTGTCGGCCCTGAACACGAACTGATCGGCGCCACCACCGCCGGTCAGCGTGTTGGCATGGCTGGTCGCGAAGATCACGTCGTTGCCGGCGGTCCCTTGCAGCGCGATGTTCGGGCCTGAGGTCGTCAGGTTGAAGATCAGATTGAGCGTGTCGCTCGCACCATGGCCATCGGTCACCGTGAGCGCAACCTGATCGGTCACCGGCGGCGTATGGCCGGGATCGGTGAAGGTAAGGCCCGTCGACCCGAGCGCGGCGTTGATGTCGGAGAGATGGCCGAGCAGCGTCGTCGGCGTCACGCTGTTGCCGGAGCCGGGCGGCGTCGACGCGGCCAGGGTGAATATCTCGCTGGCCGCGGCATCGGCGTCCGTGACCGTCAGGCCGGTGATCGTTTCGGTCCCGTCGGGATTCTGGATCAGGCCGATATTGTCGGGATGGATAATGGGCGCATCATTGGCGCCGATCACGTCGACGGTCAGCGTTGCGACCCCGACGGCGCCATGCACGTCGATCGTCTCGACACTGAACGTATCGGCGAAGGTCCCCTCACCCAACGCGTTGATCGCGGCCGAGTCGGGAACGTAGGTGTAGGTGCCATCCGCATGCACGGTGAGCGAGCCATAGAGACCCGCGATCGGCGTGTTGACCGCGAGATGGCTCGAATTGAGCGCGGCATAGGTCAGCATCGCGATTTCACCCTGGTCGACGTCATTGCCGTGGAGTGTCCCGGTCAGCGGGCTGAACGTGTCGTTGGCCGCGGTATCGACCAGCGTGCCGGCAATGACATTGGCGAGCGTCGGCGCGTCGTTGGAGCCGTCGATCGTGATCGTGATCGGCTGGGTGACGACGCCGCCATGATGGTCGTCGATCTGGATCGTATAGGTCAGCGTCAGCGTCTGGCCCGCGGCGAGATAGTCGAAATTCTTGTCCGCCGCCGAGAAGGTCCAGGTCGACGCTCCCGTCACGCCGCCGGTCGCGTCCGTCAACGTGCCGAGCGAGAGCCAGTTCAGGATGGTGGACTCGTCCTCGGTCAGGCCCGTGGTTGCGCCGGCCTCGGCGACACCGGTGATGGTCACCGCGTGGGTGTCGCTGAGATCGGCATCGGTGAACGTCACGGTGCCGGATGCGCTGTCCGGCTTCGACGACCCCGTCGTGTCGGGTTGCTCAATGATGGTCGCGGCCTGCGCCGCCGACGTGATGACCGGCGTATCGTTGCTGCCGACGATCATGATGATCACCGGCTGGCTCGCGATGCCGCCATGGTGATCGTTGACCTCGACCGTGTAGGTCAGCGTCAGCGTTTCGCCGGCAGCCAGATAATCGAAATTCTTGTCCGCGGCCGAGAAGGTCCAGAGCTGTGACCCGGTGATCCCGCCAGTCGAATCGGTCAGCGTGCCCAGCGAGAGCCAGTTCAGGATCGTCGATTCATCCTCGGGCAGGCCCGTGGTGGTCCCGGATTCCGCCACGCCGGTGATGGTCATCGTGTGGGTGTCGCTGAGATCGACATCGACGAACGTCATCGCGCCGTGGGCGACGTCGGGCGTGAGCGAACCGGTCACGCCGGGCGCCTCGGTAATCGTCGCGGTCGACGGCTCCGAGGTGAATGTCGGCGCGTCATTGGTCCCGGTGACGGTGATGGTCACGGGCTGGGTGACGACGCCACCATGATGGTCATCGACCTGGATCAGATAGGTCAGCGTCAGCGTCTCGCCCGCGGCGAGATAGTCGAAATTCTTGTCGGCCGCCGAGAAGGTCCAGGCCCGCGATCCGGTGACACCGCCGGTCGAGTCGGTCAGGGCGCCGAGCGACAGCCAGCTCAGGATCGTCGACTGATCGGGAAGGCCCGTAGTAACGCCCGCCTCGGTTACGCCGGCGACCGTGACGCTGTGGGTGTCGCTGAGATCGACATCGGTGAACGTCACCCTGCCGGACGCGACATCATGCGTCAGCGAGCCGGTCACGTCGGGGATTTCGGTGATGGCCGCCGCCTGGGTCGGCGAAGTGATCACCGGCTTGTCGTCGGTTCCGACGATCGTGATCGTGACAGGGAGCGTGACGACGCCGCCATGATGATCGTCGATCTGGACCGTGTAGGCCAGCGTCAGCGTCTCGCCCGCGGCAAGATAGTCGAAATACCTGTCGGCAGCCGAGAAGGTCCAGGAGCGCGATCCCGTCACGCCGTCGGTCGAATCGACCAGTGCCCCCAGCGACAGCCAGCTCAGCACGGTGGCCTCGCTGGCGAGCCCCGTGGTGACACCGGCTTCGGTGACGCCGGTGATGGTGACGGAGTGGGTGTCGGTCAGATCGACGTCGGTGAATGTCACCGTGCCGTGTGCGGTATCTGGAACGGTGGAGTTCGTCGTCCATGGCTGCTCGACGATCAAACCGACCTGTGCCGAGGACGTCACGACCGGCGCATCATTGGTACCGGTAATCGTGATGGTGATGGTGTTGTACCCGGTCTCGTTGCTCAGCGCGAAATTGTTGTCGACGCGCACCATGTAGGTCAGCGTCAGCGTTTCGCCGGCGGCCAGGAAGTCGAAGGCGCCGTCGGCCAGGCTGTACGTCCACCTTGCCGAGCCGAAATTGCTGTTCAGCGGATTGGGATCCAGCAGCAGCGGGATCTCAACGGCCTTGATGGCCGCCAGTTGCACCGCCGTCAGCGACGAGGTCACGTCGTTGCCGCTGGCGTCGTGGTAGTTGAACGCATTGAAATAGGCCGTCGCAGTCGGCGTGTCGCCAAGATTGACGTCCACCCACGAGATCCCGCCCGTCACGGTGTCGGGCACCCCGCTATGAGTCACCCCGGGCTGCTCGGTGAACTCCGCATTCTGCGTCACGACTTTCGGCGGCCCGGCGACGTGCTGGGACCCCGCGGCAACGGCCTGCGGGATGGTGACGCCGGAGATCGACAGCAGCACGGTGGTCGGCACGACGACGTCGCCGCCAGCGAGCTTGATACCGATCGTGACCGGGATGACGCTGTCAGTGAAGTTCGTCGTGAGCTTGGTGTTGGGATTCGAATTGTCGGTGAACTTCAGCGCGAAGACGTCCGAAATGAGCTTCTGCGCATCGGTCGACAGTTGCGCCGACGAGACGAAGCTGACGCTGCCCTGGCCGTTGACGATGGTCTGGGTGCCGGCCTGATCGACGGTCGCGATCGGATTGAGCGTCGTCTTGTCGAACAGGATGTATGAGCCCGTGGTGCCATCGGGCTCGACCAGCACCTGGAATTTGGCTGGCGGGACGCCGCCGGTGCCCTGCACGTCGAAATCGATCTCGACCAGCACCGCGGTGCCGCGGATGCCCATGGTCGCGACCGGCGTGTCGACCTTCATGTCGCCGTGCTTGGCGGTCGCACCGGCCACGAACGAGATCGTGCCCGAAACCAGGCTCATCAGCGACGAATTGCTCGACCCGTTCGGGTCGTAGATCATCTCGTTCAACACCATCTTGGCGTTCGGTCCGAGACCGAACACGGTGCCATCGATGAAGGTGATGCCGAGCGTCGAGTCGCTACCGGATTGCACCACGTCGCCCTTGTTGACGTTGTCACCCTGGTTCAGGATGATCGCGACGCCGTTGCGAATGGCGGTGGCACTTCCGGTCAGCTTGGTGACGTGGCCGATGACCTTGGCCGGTTCCGCGGCCCCCCAGCCTGCGCGTACTGGGTATAACCGGTGAGCGCGTTGACGAGGTCGCCGGTGAGATGCGCACCCTCAGGCGACGCCAGCGCCGCCCGGTGCTCGCCCTTGAAATAGTCGCGCAGAACCAGTTCCCGGTCGTCCTTCGCGATGACGAGGTCGAGCCCGGTCCGCTTGAAGTCGCCGGTGAACAGCAATTGCCCGTCGTCGACCGTGATCGCGCCGGGCGGCGCATGTGTGGAGACGCTGTCGACATGAACCGACCCGCCACGGGCATAGGCGTCCGTGTCCGGCAAAAAGCCGTCGAATTTATCGACAAAGTTCACGGGCGGCTCACCGCACGATGGTTAAAATTCTTAAGGTATCCAAATGAATGCTTATGCATATCACTGGATAAAGCCTGGCGAAACCATGTCGTGCTTGCGCACGGTGCTCCGGCCGCGCCTTCTTGCCGGGTCAGCTCCGGCCCCCTGTCTCGCGACTCGTGTAGTTCGGACTCGATAAACGGTATCATGAGGTGGGATTCGGGCCAAGATGGGTATTGAGCCACGTGTTCGTGGTATCGATCGACATCACTCTACTTGCCTCTATTTGCCCGCAGTCCCGGGCCGGGAGTTAACCGCAAACTTCCGGCTAAAGCTGTGAATTAGCTTACAAATTACAGCAGCCCTGCGCGCGGACAGCCGATTGCCCGAATCCAAGCGTAAGGCGGCGCGAGGGCAGAAAAGGTTCGCTGGTTCCCTTCACAAACCGATAAAGTTTTCGGGACCCTGACCACGCGACCTTCAGCCTCTTGCCCGGTTTCCCCACATCTTAAGCGGATTCAAAGGGCCGTCTGCCATGTTGGTGGCATTGAAACGATCCGGTCACGTGCGCGGTGCAGCATGCGCCCGCCGATGCCCGGACAGGGGTGTCACATGGGATTCTCGCTTCGCTCGCGCACGCTGCGTGCCGTCATGCTGGGGTTCGGCCTGGCGCTGACCGCCCCGATTGCCGAGCTCAACGCCGCGTCGCTGCTGTCGCCCGGCCCGGCAACATTGATCAGACAATCGACCGAGCCGTTCGGCCAGCGGACCAGCCTGCTCGCCGGCGGCGGCCTGCACGACAAATGGCTCGGCGTGCAGCGCCAACTCGCGGGCGAAATGGTGCAACTCGCGATCTGCGAAGGCGACCGTGAGGGTTGCGCGTCGCAAGAGGCGTTGCGGTTCCTGGCGATCGTCGATGCCGGACGGGCGCGGGACGGCCGCGCCCGGTTCGGCGAGATCAACCGCGCGATCAACCTGGCGATCCATCCGGCCAGCGATCTGGCCGCCTATGGCGAGCCCGACGTCTGGGCCACGCCGCTGGCCACCTTCGCTCGCGGCAGCGGCGACTGTGAGGATTATGCGATCGCGAAATTCGTGGCGCTGCGCGAGGCCGGCGTCGCGGCGGACGACCTCCGCATCGTCGTGATGCACGATTTGCTCGGCGGCGAGGACCATGCCGTCGTCGCGGCGCGGCTCGCCGGCCACTGGCTGATCCTCGACAACCGCCGCATGGCGATGATCGAGGATTCCGATATCAGGAATTTCCGGCCGACCTTCGTGATCGACCAGCATGGCGTCAGCCGCTATGTCGATGCGCCGCTCGTCACCGAGGCCGCGTGGCGGCCGGCCGTGCCGGCGAATTGAACCGAACTTTCAAATACATTCCGTCATTGCGAGCGAAGCGAAGCAATCCATCCCTCCGTGGAGAGATGGATTGCCTGGTCGCGATGCTCCTCGCAACGACGGCAGGCGGAGTCCCGGCCCGCTCAGAACATCAGGTTGTCCTTCACCAGAACCCAGCGGCCGGCTTTCACCTGCTGCACCTGGGTGATGGTGTTGGCGAGATGATCGGTCTTGGAGAACTTGGTCGGCGGCGAATTGAAGATGTCGAGGAACTTGTCGCCTGACTCCAGCGAATCCAGCATCTTCTGTCCGGTGAGATCCTTGCCCGCTTTCTGGGCGTAGAACGCAAAGGTCATCACCGCATTGTAGCCGATGATCGCCTGGGTGTTGGCGTCGGTGTTGAACATCTTCTTGTAGTTGACCAGCCAGTCCTTGACCTTGCCCTTGGCCGTGTCCTCGTAGGGGATTTCGAAGCCCGAGGCGGCATAGAGCCCTTCGACGGCCTCCTTGCCGAGCGCCGGCACTTCGAGCACGTTGGTCGGCGTGGCGCCGAGGAAGGTTACGTCCCAGCCGAGCTTCTTGGCCTCGTTCATCGCGCCAATGGTCTCGCGGATCACGGTGCCGAGCACGACGAGGTCGCAGCCATCGGCCTTCATCTTGGCGATCTGCGCCGAGAAGTCGGAGGCGCCGCGCTTGTAGCTAGTGATCGAGGCCGGCTGCACCTTCATCGCCGCGAGCTGCTGGGTGAAGCCGTCGAGCACGTTCTTGCCGTACTCGTCGTCCTGATTCATGATGCAGGGCTTCTTGAAGTTCTTCCACTCCATCATGTATTTGAGCGCGGCGCGCGTGCTCTCGACATAGGGCAAGAGGTTGTTGAACTTCAGCCGCTCCTGCGGCTTGTTGGGATCGAACTTGAAGGTGAATTCCGCCGCCGTGAGCGGGAACAGTTGCAGCACGCCGGCATCGAACAGGATGTCCTGCGCGGCGAGCGTCGGTGCCGAGCCCATCGAGCCGATCATCGCAAAGATCTTGTCGCGCTCGACCATCTTCTGCGAGGCCAGCACGCCCTTCTTCGGATCATAGCCATTGTCTTCCAGGATCAGCCTGATCTTGCGACCGTTGATGCCGCCGCCGGCGTTGATCTCCTCCACCGCCATCTTCATGCCGTTCGACACCGGCACGCCCCAGACCTTGATCGGGCCGGACAGGTCCTGATGCGTTCCGATCACGATCTCGGTCGGCGAGATACCCTCATTGGTGACCTTGGTCTGGGCTGCGGCCGGCAGACAGGTCAGCGCCAGCGCGCTGACCGCAAGGCCCAGCGCCTTCAGCGATTTCGACATTGCAGTCTCCTCCTTGCAAAGGCCCATGGTGAGCGAAGGGTCGGGCCTGCTGGCTCCTTCGCGACGTTCGTCGTCCGCTACGCCACCGCCCGCTCGCCATACATGGCGTCGATCTCGGCCGCGTAGCGCTTGTTCACGAAGCTGCGCTTCAGCTTCATGGTCGGCGTCAGCTCCTCGTCCTCCGGCGTGAGCTGGCGTTCGATCAGGTAGAATTTCTTGACGGTCTCGACCCGCGCGAACTTGACGTTGACCGCCTCGACCTCGCGCTGGATCAGGTCCTGGATCTCGCGGGCCCGGCACAGGCTCGCGTAGTTGGTGAACGGGATGTCGTAATCCTGGGCGTATTTCTCGACATTCTCCTGATCGATCATGATCAGGCAGGTGAGATACGGCCGCTTGTCGCCGATCACGACCGCGTCCGAGACGTAGGGCGAGAATTTGAGCTGGTTCTCGATCTCCGACGGCGTGATGTTCTTGCCGCCTGACGTGATGATGATGTCCTTCATCCGGTCGGTGATCTTCACAAAGCCTTCATTGTCGATCGCACCGACATCGCCGGTGTGCAGCCAGCCTTTGGCGTCGATCGTCTCGGCGGTCTTCTCCGGCTGGTTGAGATAGCCCATGAACAGGTAGTCGCCCTTGATCAGGATCTCGCCCTTCGGGCAGATCATCACCTCGCCCCAGGGCGCGGCCTTGCCGACCGAGCCGAGCTTGATGCGGTCCGCCGGCATCATGGTCGCGACGCCGCAGTTCTCGGTCTGGCCGTAGACCTCGCGCATGTCGATGCCGAGCGCGAGATACCAGCGGATCAGATCCGGCGAGATCGGCGCGGCGCCGGTCAACGCGATCCGGCAGCGGTCGAGCCCGAGCATGCGGCGGATGTTGCGGAACACCAGCCAGTAGGCGGCACGGTTGGCGAGCCGCAGCGACAGTGGCGGCGTCTCGCTCTCCAGCCGGCACTCGGTCATCCGGTTGCCGATCGCAAGCGCCCGGGCGTACATCCAGTTCTGGAACGGGGTCGCGTCCTTCAACGCGATGGTGATACCGGAATAGAATTTCTCCCAGATCCGGGGCACCGCGAGGAATGCGGTCGGCTGCACCTCGCGCAGATTGTCCGGCACCGTCTCCGGGCTCTCGGCGAAATTCATCACCGAGCCCAGCGCGAGCGAGATGTAATAGCCGCCGACCCGCTCGGCGACGTGGCAGAGTGGCAGGAACACCAGCCGTTCCTCGCTGTCGGTCGAGGGATAGAGATCGTTGGCGTGGCGCATCTGATGCGTCACGCTGCGGTTGGAGTGCATTGCGCCCTTGGGCGGGCCTGTGGTGCCCGAGGTGTAGACCAGGATCGCGAGATCGGCGGCGGCGCGGCTACCGGTCATCTCGTCCCACAGGGCGTCGTTGCCTTGCGCGTGATTGCGGCCGAGCGCGGTGAATTCCGCGAGCGACAGCACCATCGGATCGGAGAAGCCGGAGAGGCCCTCCATGTCGAACACGACGATCTTGTCCAGCGTCGGACAGCGCGACCGGCAGGTCAGCACCTTGTCGAGTTGCTCCTCGTCCTCGACGAAGATCACCCGGGTGCGGGAATCATTGACGAGATATTCGACCTGCGCCGCCGAATCGGTCGGGTAGATACCGGAGGAGACGCCGCCGGCGCACAGAATGCCCATGTCGGCATAGACCCATTCCGGCACCGCGTTGGCGATGATCGAGCCGACATCGCCGGGGCGGAAGCCGGTCGCGTGCAGGGCGAAGGCGATGTCCCTGGAAATCTGTAGCCATTGGCGCCAGCTGGTCGGCTGCCAGATGCCGAATTTCTTTTCGCGGATCGCGGGCCTGTCGCCACGCGTTTGCACCGCGAGCAGAAAGCTCCTCGCGATCGTGTCGGCAACCGTCAGCACCGCCGGTCCTGCCATGCGCGCTCCCTCCTCTGCCGCCTGCCTCACGTGCCGGCCCTTGGTGCCGGTCTTGTTCACGAGACAGGGCTAAAATCTAGCTCCAACTCTGTTTCAGTACCAAGCCTTCCTCAGCGCTCTCAGCGCCACGTCTTTTTCTTCTTCCAGCGCCGCTCGCCCCGCGCGCCGGCTTCCTTGGCGCCGAGATAGAACTCCTGGATATCGGGTGAATTCATCAGCCGTTCGCAGGTGTCGTTCATGACGACGCGGCCGATCTCCAGCACATAGCCGTAATCCGCCGTCTCCAGCGCGATCTTGGCATTCTGCTCGACCAGCAGGATCGACATGCCCTGCTCCTGATTGACCCGGCGGATGATGGTGAAGATCTCCTTCACCAGGATCGGCGACAGCCCGAGCGACGGCTCGTCGAGCAGCAGCAGCGTCGGCCGGTTCATCAGCGCACGGCCGATCGCCAGCATCTGCTGCTCGCCGCCCGAAAGCTGCCCGGCAGGCTGGCCGAGCCGCTCCTTCAGCCGTGGAAAATAGCCGTAGACGCGCTCGAGGTCCTGCGCCACACCGTCGCGGTCCTTGCGCAGATAGGCACCCATCATCAGGTTCTCGCGCACCGACAGGAACGGAAACACCTCGCGTCCCTCCGGCACATGGCTGAGGCCGAGCCGCACGATCCGGTCCGCCTCCATGCGCTGGATCGGCTTGCCGAGGAATTCGATCGAGCCCTTCTGCGGGTCGAGGATGCCGGAGATCGTCTTCAGCACCGTGGTCTTGCCGGCCCCATTGGCGCCGAGCAGCGTCACGATCCGGCCGCGCGGCACCTCGAGGCTGATGCCGCGGATCGCCATGATCGGTCCGTAGTAGCTCTCGATGTTGGAGAGTTTCAGGATGATGTCGGGCGTGCTCATGGCATCATCCTCATGCGCCCAGATAGGCTGCGACGACGTCGGGATGGTGCTGCACTTCGGATGGCGAACCCATCGCCAGCACGCGGCCGTAATTCAGCGCGATCACGCGATCGGAGACGCGGTTGACCAGCGTCATGTCGTGCTCGACCATCAGCACCGTGATGCCGAGCTCGCTCTTCATGTCGCGGATCCAGAACGACATGTCGTCGGTCTCCTCGACATTGAGCCCGGACGACGGTTCGTCGAGCAGGATCAGCTTCGGCTCCGAGCACAGCGCCCGCGCCAGCTCGATCACCTTGCGCACGCCGTAGGGCAGGCCTGAGATCAGCTTGTCGCGATAGGGCTCGAGATCGAGGAATTCGATCACCTGCTCGACCCGGCGGCGATGCGCCTTCTCGCCGGCGCGGACGCTCGGCAGGAACAACAGCTCCTGCCAGAGCCGGGTGGTGGAATGGCGATGCCGCCCGACCAGCAGATTGCTCAGCACGGTCGCGTTCTCGAACAGCTCGATGTTCTGGAAGGTGCGCGCGATGCCGAGCCGGGCGATATCGTAGGCCGGCTCGTGGGTGATGTCCTGATCCTCGAAGAAGATCCTGCCCGAGGTCGGCGGATAGATTCGCGAGATCAGGTTGAAGATCGAGCTCTTGCCGGCGCCGTTGGGCCCGATGATCGAGAGGATCTCACCCTTCTCGACCGCGAAGCTGACGGCATCGACCGCCTTGAGGCCGCCGAAATGCAGCGACAGGTTCTCGGCGCGGAAATAGCTCATCGATTCCGCTCCGACTTCACATAGATCTTCTGCCGCTTGAAGGTCGCGCGCTTGTACAGCGGGAACAACTGGAAGAAGAGCTTGATCTTGAGCCAGCGGCCGTAGAGCCCGAGCGGCTCGAACAGCACGAACGCCACGATGATGATGCCGTAGATCGCGCCCTTCAGCCCGTTGGCGGAGGCGAAGGCCGCGACTGCATCCTGGATGTGTGCCGCGCGGTCCTGGCCGGCGCCGAGCGTGGCGGCAGCGCCCGCGATCACGCCCGGCATGTCGTCCTTCAGATAGGTCAGGAACGGATCGATCATGACCAGGAAGATCGCGCCCAGCACCGCGCCATGCAGGCTGAAGGTGCCGCCGATCAGGATCACGATGATGAACTCGATCGAAAGCTGCAACGTGAACATCTCGGGCGAGATGAAGGAGAGCTTGTGTGCGAACAGCACGCCGGCAAAGCCGGTGATGCCAGCCGAGATCGCGAACGACTTCACCTTGTAGAGCGCGACATTGATGCCCATGCTGCGCGCCGCGGTCTCGCTGTCGCGGATCGCGACAAAGGCGCGCCCGGTCGGCGAGCGCAGCAGGTTGAGCGTGCCGACGATGGTCAGCACCAGCACCGCAAGGCAGAGATAATAGAAGACCGGGCCGTCGCGCGACACCGTGGTGCCGAGCAACTGCATGGTTTTGACCCGCATGCCCTCGTTGCCATTGGTCACGTTTTCCCAGCGCGCCATGATCTCCTCGACGATGAAGGCAAACGAGATCGTCGCGATCACCAGATAGATGCCCTGCAACCGCAGCGCCGGAAATCCGACCAGCGCGCCGACCACGCCGGTCAACAATCCCGCGGCGAGGAAGTAGACCGGAAACGGCACGTTGAACTGCTGCAGATAGGCCGCGGTGTAGGCGCCGATCGCCAGAAATGCGGCATGGCCGAGCGAGGCCTGCCCGGTGAAGCCGGTGAGGATCATCAGCCCGACGCCAACCGTCGCATAGATGCAGACGAAGACGAGCTGGCTCATCAGATAGCTTGAGAGCACATACGGCGCGATCAGCAGCACCACGAGCAACAGGCCGTAAGAATAGACGTAGCCGGAATGCGGGAACAGCCTGATGTCGTCTTCATAGTCGGTCTTGAAGAGAAACCGCATGCTTCCTCCTCAAACCTTTTTTCGGACGTGAAGGCCGAACAGGCCCTCGGGCTTGAGCAGCAGCACCGCGAGCAGCACGATGTAGGGCGCGACGTCCTTCCATCCCTGCGGGAGATAGAAGCCGGCCATGCTCTCGATTACGCCGATCAGGATACCGCCGACCACCGCGCCCGGGATCGAGCCGAAGCCACCGAGCACCGCGGCTGGAAACGCCTTCAGCCCCAGCACCAGGCCGACATTGGAATGGATGAAGGTGATCGGCGCCAGCAGCACGCCGGCGCAGGTCGCAACCGCCGCCGAGATCGCCCAGACGATCGAAACCACGCGCTTGACCGGGATGCCCATGTAATAGGCAGCCAGCATGTTCTCCGAACTGGCGCGCATCGCGGTGCCGAGCGTGGTGCGGTTGAAGAACAGATAGAGCAGCGCACACAGGATAATGGTCGCCGCAATCACCGACAGCTTGTCATAGGCGAGCACCAGGCTGCCGATTCGCAGCACGCCCTGGCTGAACGGCGTCTCGATCTTGAAGTCGTCGGTGCCCCAGATCATGCCGGCGACCGAGCGCAGGAAATAGCCGAGCCCGATCGTCGCCATGATGATGGAGAACTGCGGATAGCCGAGGATCGGCCGCACCACGAGCCGCTCGGCCAGCATGCCGAACAGCGCCATGCAGATCACCGCGCCGGCGAAGCCGACCCAGTAGTTCAGTCCGAGCATGCCGATGAAGGTGAAGGCGAAAAAGCCGCCCAGCATCATCAAATCGCCTTGCGCGAAATTGACGACTTCGGTGGCCTTGTAGACCAGCACGAAGCCAAGCGCGATCAGGCCGTAAACGCAGCCGAGCGCAATGCCGCTGACGAGCTGCTGAACAAAGTCCAGCATCGTTCCCTCCCCGATGCCCGGCGGTTCTTAGTCCGACCGCTCGTTGCATCCCGCCTTCGCGCCCTTGTGCCGGAAGCGCTGAAAGCCGCCTATGTCCACCCCGATTGAGCCAAAAGGCCCGATCCGTGTCAACAAACCGCTGATCCGCCGCCATCATCACATTTGCGGAGAAATGCCGCAGCACGGACTAATACGGGTATCGTGTTCGATTTGCCCGCTGCGATTCACCGCACCGAAACGGTTTTTGTCCAAGCTTGCGCAACTGACGAGCGAAATCCCGGATCGCCACCACATCATGACATCGGAACTGGCCGCACTCGCCGTGCGAGGGTTAACCAAGCGTTTTGACCGCCCGGCGGTCGATGCGCTCGATCTCACCGTCCGTGTCGGCGAGTTCTATGCGCTGCTCGGGCCGAACGGCGCCGGTAAGACCACGACGCTGCGTATGGTGGCCGGGCTGCTGCGGCCGGATGCCGGCGCGGTGTCGATCCTCGGCATCGACGCGCTGGCCGATCCGGTCGCCGCCAAGCAGATCATGGCCTGGGTATCCGACGAGCCGATGATCTACGACAAGCTGACGCCGCTGGAATATCTCGAATTCGTCGCCGGCCTCTGGGGCATCGACCCGCGCACTTCGGAAGAATCGGCACGCAATCTGCTCGCCTCGCTCGGGCTCGAGCCGCATCTCAACGAGCGCTGCGAAGGTTTCTCCAAGGGCATGCGCCAGAAGGTGGCGCTGGCCGGCGCGCTGGTGCACGATCCCCGCCTGATCATTCTCGACGAACCGCTGACCGGCCTCGACGCGCTGTCGGCGCGTCACGTCAAGGGGCTGTTGCAGGAGCGCGTCCGCGCCGGCTGCACCGTGATCATGACCACCCATATTCTCGAAGTCGCCGAGCGCATGGCCGACCGCATCGGCGTGATTGCGGCCGGCAGGCTGATCGCCGAGGGCACGTTGGCCGAGCTGCGCGAGCAGAACGGCCGCAACGACACCAGCCTCGAGGACATGTTCATCGCGCTGGTCGATACCGAAGCGGTCGCCGCGTGAGCTCGACCGCCCATCTCGCCTGGTTCGCCCGCCACGAGTTCCGCCTCGCCTGGCGCGAATGGCTGGCGATGATGACCGGCAGCCGGCGCCGGCGCAATCGCGCCGTGATCGGGCTCGTGATCTTCGCGGCGATCCTGCATCTGCCGGCCTATGCCGTGGTCGCCCGCTATGTCGACCTCAGGTTTCCGCTCGATCCATCCTCGCTGATCGTGCTGACGGCGACGATCTTCCTGTCCTGGGCGCTGATGCTCTCGCAGGCGATCGAGTCGGTGACGCGGGTGTTCTATGCCCGCGCCGATCTCGATCTGATCATGTCGTCGCCGGCCAAGCTCACCAACATCTTCTCGATCCGGATCGCCGCGATCGCGCTGACGGTGAGTTGCATGGCGCTGTTGCTGTCGACGCCGTTCATCGACGTTCTGGTCTATCTCGGCGGCGCGCGCTGGCTCGCCGGCTTCGGCGTCGTGGTTGCGATCGGGCTCTCGGCGGCGGCGACCGCGATCGCCGTCACCGTCGTGCTGTTCCGTCTGATCGGACCGGGCCGCACGCGGCTGGTGGCGCAGATCGTTTCCGCCGTGATCGGCGCCGGCTTCGTCATCGCCTTGCAGGTCGTTGCCGTGCTGTCCTACGGCACGCTGTCGCGGTTTGCTTTCCTGACCTCGGATACCGCGGCACGGGTCGCGCCGGCACTCGACAGCCTGCTGTGGTGGCCAGCGCGGGCGTCGCTGGGTGACGTCGAAATCATGATGCTGCTGCTTGCCGCCGCGCTGGTGATGCTCGGCGTCGTGATGGCGGTGTTCGCGCCGCGCTTTGCCGACACCGTGACGAGCGTCGCCGCCAATCCGGCCGCGGCGACGCGGGGGCGGGCCCGCGCGTTCCGGTCCGGCTCGCGGCAGCAGGCGCTGCGCAGGAAGGAGTTTCTGCTGCTGCGCCGCGATCCCTGGCTGCTGTCGCAGAGCCTGATGCAAATGCTCTATCTGGTGCCGCCGGCGCTGATGCTGTGGCGAAGCTTCTCCGGCTCGTCGACCGCGATCGTGCTGATCACGCCGGTCGTGGTGATGGCCGCGGGGCAGCTCGCGGGCGGGCTGGCCTGGCTGACCATTTCGGGCGAGGACGCGCCCGACCTGGTTGCGACCGCGCCGCTGCCACCATCGCGGGTGATCCGCGCCAAGGTCGAAGTCGTCCTGATCGCGATCGCCGCGATTTTTGCGCCGCTGGTGGCAGCGCTGGCGCTCGCCTCGCCGCAACAGGCCCTGGTGACGGCGATCGCGATCATCATCGCGACCGCATCCGCAGCCGCCGTTCAATTCTGGTTCCGCGCGCAGGCCAGGCGCAGCCAATTCCGCCGGCGCCAGACCTCCTCCCGCGTCGCCACCTTCGCCGAAGCGTTCTGCTCAATCGGCTGGGCCGCAACCGCGGCACTCGCCTTGACGATCCCGGCGGCGGCCGTCGTCAGCGGCACCTTGACACTGCTGACACTCGTCATCGCCTGGAAGCTGAGCCCGCGACGCTGATCACGGCCTCGATCCCCGATGCGCCAGTCACGGCTGGCACTGCTCGACCGTCTCTGTCGTGCGCAATCCGAGACGGCCGTCACGTCTTTATCATGACTGGAGCCTAGCTTGCCTGCGAGGTGCCCCGGCATTCTGCGGGCGAAGGTAGACTTGCACCTCCGGTGTATTTCAGCAAGATTGCAACTACGAAGTTATTCCGCCGAGGGAGAGCATCATGCGCGTTTCGCAATCGAGCGGGGCCCTTCGCGTCAAGGCGATCGCGGGCACCCATGTCGTCCTGATGGCGCTGGACATGGACGAAGGTGCGAGGCCCGGCCTGCGCGGTTTCGCCATCAAGCGCGGCCATGGCGGCCAGGCTCAGCAATGGCTGGAAGGCATCAAGTACTTCAAGGACCTGGTGCCGAACCCGAAGCCCGGCGACAGCTTCCCGTCGCGGCAGCAGCCGTTCCAGTCGTTCCTGTGGTCCGACTACACTGCAAGCCCCGGCGTCGATTACGACTTCACGATCATCGCGCTCTACGGCGACCTCCACAACATGGAGGAACGCTACACCTTGAACTTCTCGATCACGACCGAGCCGGAATACGACGGCAAGGGCCAGGGCGTCTGGTTCAACCGCGGTATCATCGCGAGCCATGCGATGGCGGTCGATTTTCACAATGCCACGCTGACCGAGGAGATGGTCAACAATGTCAGCGACGACGGCCGGCTGCTCGACCGCGAGACGCAATGGCTTTCGCGCGGCCTGGCCGAGGCCTGCCTCAAATACATCAACAGCGCGGGGTCCGGCGACCAATTGCGGGTTTGCGCCTACGAATTCACCTATCTTCCGGTGCTGGCCGCCTTGAAGCGGGCGCATGATCGCGGCGTCGATGTACAGATCATCTATCACGACACCAAGCACGACAACGATCCCAATCGCGCCGCGATCGCAACGGCCAAGCTGCCGGCCGCGATCGTGCATCCGCGCACCCGGACCGCGATCCCCCACAACAAGTTCATCGTCAAGCTGGCCGCGGGTAAGCCGCCGCTGGTGTGGACCGGCTCGACCAACTTCACCGACTCCGGCTTCTACGGTCAGACCAATGTCGGACACGTGACCGCCGACGCCACCACGGTGAAGACCTATCTGAACTACTGGACGGAATTAAAGGACGATCCGGTGCACAGTGTCGCGCTGCACAACGCGATCGAGCTGACGCCCAACCCGCCGAATGTGATCGCTGAATCCTCCACCGTCCCGTTCTTCTCGCCGCGCATCGCCGACAACATGCTCGACTGGTACGGGCAACGCATCGACGATGCCGGATCGCTCGCGATGATGACGATTCCGTTCAACGTCGCGGACACCATCCTCACCGCGCTCGGCAAGACCAGCAACGCGATGCGGCTGGTGATCCTGGAGGATCCCCCGAGCGCGGCGGTGAACGCCGCTGAGCAGCGCAACCGCGGCAAGCTTGCCTTCTCCAACGGCGCGATCCTCGGCAAGTCGTTCATCAAGTACAAGTCGAGCTTCGGCGGCGCCAAGGTGACCCCGATCCCGAATTCCAATCTCGACAAATGGTTCATCGACGAAGAACTCGATCGTCCCACCAACAAGGGCCACGTGTTCTTCGTCCATGCCAAGGTACTGATCGTCGATCCGCTGTCGGATGACCCGCTGGTCTGCTCCGGTTCGGCCAATTTCTCGGCGAATTCGCTGACAGCAAACGACGAGAACATGCTGCTGATCCGCGGCGACACCAGGGTCGCCGACATCTACGTGACCGAACTCGATCGCATCTTCAGGCACTTCCGCTCGCGCGATATCATCAACAAGCAGGCGAACGCGGGCCAGCGCGAGGAATGGCTGTTGCTTGATACGACCGACGGCTGGATTGGATCGAACTTCCAGGACGGCACCTACAAGAACAATCGCCGCCTGTTGTTCTTCCCCGAAGCCGCCACCAAGCCATGGAGCACCCCGGCTGGCGCCGACCCCGATCCGTTCAAGGATGAAGACGAAAGGGCGCAGCAGAAACGTGCCAAGGCCAGCGCCAGGAGAAAGCAGGCCGGCGGCACGGGCAAGAAGGTCGGCAAAAAAGCTTCTGCCAAGAAGAGCACTGCCAAGAAAACCGTGAAGAAAGCCAAAGCCAAGACAGCCAAGACGTCCAAAAAGAAGGCTGCGAAGAAGTCGGCAAAGAAGGCCGTGAAGAAGGCCGCGAAGAAAACCACCGCAAGAAAGGCCGGCAAGGCGAAGAAGGCCGCGAAGTCCGCGAAGAAGAAGGCCACCAAACGGAAGGCCTCGAAGCGCTGAGGCACGTTCCTGAAGCGGCTTTCCCTCTCAACAAACGCACTTGCACGGAGACCGCACCTTAACGAGAAGCCAGGCGCGACGATGAATTTACTGGGACGCATCGCCCTGGATGCGCGATGCATCCGACACGACCGGCCCGCGCGCAGCCGCCGACTATCCTTTCATCACCTCGATCACGGCCGCGGCGAAGGCGTCCGGCGCTTCCTGCGGTATGTTGTGGCCAGCCCCCGGGATCACGCGATACGCCAGGCGGGCGGTGTATTTGGCCGCGCTGGCGCTGGCGTCGGCGGCGGCCGTGACCCCGTCATCGGCGCCATCGAGCGTAATGGTGGGGACCGCGATCACAGGCAACGCCGCCAGGCGCCGCTGCACGTCGGCATAGTGCGGATCGCCTTCGACGACGCCGTAGCGGTGGCGATAGCTATGGATCACGACATCGACATAATCCGGATTGTCGAATGCGGCCGCGCTGCGCTCGAAGCAGGCATCGTCGAACGCCCAGCCCGGCGACCATTGCGACCACAATATCCGCGCGATGCCGCGCCGGTTGGCGGCAAGCCCGGCGCGGCCGCGCTCGAGCTGGAAGTAATACTGATACCAGAGCGGCACCTCGCGCTCCGGCCGCGCCGGCACCATGGAATGTGCGATGTCCTGGATCATGTAGCCGTTGGTGCAGACCAGCCCGATGCATCGGTCCGGCCACAGTGCGGCGCCGATCGAGGCGGCACGGCCGCCCCAGTCATAGCCGGCGAACACCGCGCGCTGGATACCAAGCGCATCCAGCAGCGCCATCATGTCGGCGCCGACCGCCGCCTGCTCGCCCGAGCGCGGCGTCGCCTTGTCGCGGAACTGCGTCGGCCCATAGCCGCGCAGATAGGGCACGATGACCCGGCAGCCCTGCGCCGCCAGCAATGGCGCGACGTCGACATAGGAATGGATGTCGTAGGGAAAGCCGTGCATCAGCAGCACGGCCGGACCGTCGGCCGGGCCAGCCTCGTAATAGGCGATATTGAGCACGCCGGCGTCAACGTGACGCAGCGGCTCGAGCCGTTTGGTCGATGGCGCCCTCGGCGCGGCGGCATGTTCGGTCACGGCGGACTCCCTCATCGATCGCTTTGCGCGCCATGGTAGCGCGTCCTGCCGAATTATTCGCCGGGATCGCATTGCAATCCGCGTCATAGAGCGATGCGCGTACGTCACCATGACGGCACGACAGTTCGGCGATAATATCTCGCCGGAGGATGTTGCCGCAGACGGAACAGGTCATGCCGAGATTGCTCGCCGCGCTCATGCTGCTCGGAACGTTGGCCAGCCACGCCCTCGCGCAGGATGCCCCGCGCAGCGAATGCCTGGCGATGGCCAATGCACCGCCCCGTGCCATCCCGGTGGCCTACCGCCGCGTCGCCGCCAAGACCACGACCAAGACCGGCGAAGTCGCGATCACCTATGCCGGCCATTCGACCTATTACATCGACACGCCGGAAGGCGTCCGGATCGCGACCGACTACAACGGCGCCTATCAGACCGGACGTCTGCCCGACGTCGCGACCATGAACCGGGCGCATGCGACCCATTACACGCTGTTTCCCGATCCCCGGATCGCCCATGTGCTGCACGGCTGGGGCGAGAACGGCCAGGCCGCACATTATTCGGAGCGGATCGGCGACGTCTATATCCGCAATGTCACCACCGATATCCGCCGCTATTGGGGCGAGGACGCCGGCGGCGGGATGATCAAGGACGGCAATTCGATCTTCATCTTCGAGGTCGCCGGCCTTTGCATCGGCCATCTCGGCCACCTCCACGTCAAGCTCGATGACAGCCAGTTCGCGGCGATCGGCCGGCTCGACATCGTGATGGTGCCGATCGACGGCACCTATACGATGTCGCTCAGCGGCATCTCCGAGATCACCAGACGGCTGCGCGCCTCGGTGGTGCTGCCGATGCACCGCTTCGCGACCCCGCTCGACGAATTCATGCGCCTGATCGGCCAGCAGTTCGAGATCGACCGCCGCGGCGGCGAGCGCACCTTGCGGGTCTCGCGCGACACGCTGCCGGCGACGCCGACGGTGATCATCCTCGACGGCGTGTGAGTCAGCCCGCCCCTGACACGATTTCGTCAACCGGCGATTTTCGCGCTTGACCTAGAGTATGCTCTAGCTTGTTCACTCCGGACCGTCCGGCGACGCCCCTATGAGCGAACCTCGCCGGCGCGACGAAGGCGGTCTCACCATGATGGATGCCCGAACAGCCCAGGCGCCAGGCGCGCTTCATATCGGCGAGATCGCGCGCCGCTCCGGCCGCAGCGTGCATACCATCCGCTGGTACGAGACGCAGGGCCTGATGCCCGGCGTCACCAGGGACCGCGGCCGCCGCCGCGTCTACAGCGACTACCACATCGGCTGGCTCGACCTGATGGAGCGGCTGCGCTTGACCGGCATGTCGATCCGGCAGCTGCGCGAGTACACCGCGCTGGTGAAACAGGGCGGCGCGAGCCTGGCCAAACGCCGCGCCTTGCTCGCCGCACATCGGCTCCGCGTGCACGCGATGATCGCGAAATGGACCGAGGCGCTGACGCTGGTCGACGCCAAGGTCGAATTCTACGACGAATGGATGGCCGGCGGCCGCCGGCCCTCGGTTTCGCCGCAGCAGCGCGCCCGCGCCAAGCGCTCCGTGCCCAAAGCCTGAACAAGGCCTGAGCCCTCACCGATCAGACAACAGGATGCGCGATGGACGATATGCTTCGGCGTAGACCCTTTGCCATGCGCGCATCGCGCCGAGTGACGCTGCTGACGCTGTGTCTCGCCGTCACGATCGCGCACATCGATACGTTCATCGTCAATCTCGGCGCGCGTGCGATCGGCGATCACTTCGGCGCCGGTGTCGACCAGCTGCAATGGATCGTCGACAGCTACAATCTGGTCTATGCGGCTTCGCTGCTGACCGGCGGAATGCTCGCGGACCGCTACGGCCGGCGCCGGATCCTGATGGCCGGCGCCGTGATCTTCAGCGCCGCATCGCTGCTGTGCGCAGCCGCACCGTCGGCACTGGTGCTGATCGGCGGACGAGCGCTCACCGGAGCCGGCGGCGCCCTGATGATCCCCGCGTCGCTTGCGATCATCCGCGTGGTCTGGGACCAGCCGGACGAACGCGCTCGCGCTCTCGGCATCTGGGCCGCCTGCAATGGCGTGGCCATGGCGCTCGGACCAAGCCTTGGCGGGCTGCTGATTCCATGGCTCGGCTGGCGCAGCATCTTCCTGGTCATCGTGCCGCTCGGTCTGCTCGTGGTTGCGATGGCCGGGTCGACGGTCCCGGAGTCGGCAAACCCGCAGCGCCGCGCATTCGACGCTCCGGCCCAACTCTGCGGCGCGCTGGCGCTTGGAAGCCTGACCTATGCCGCGATCGGCGGGCAATCGGCGCCGGGCGCGATGATCGCCGCGCTGGTCGTCGCCGCGCTTTCGACAACGCTGTTGATCGCGATCGAGAGGAAGAAGGGGTCCGCGGCGCTGTTATCGCCGGAGATACTTGGTGCCCGTCAGTTCCGCGCCGCGATGATCGCCACCACGGGCATGACCTTTGGCGGCTACGGCATGGTGTTCGTGCTGCCGCTGGCGTGGCAGTCGAGCGGGCGGTTCGATGCCGCGGCAAGCGCCGCCGCGCTGCTGCCGATGTCGCTGGTGTTCGTGTTGGTCTCGCCGCTTTCCGGCACGCTCTCGGACAAGTTTGGATTGCGCGCGACAGCATCGGGCGGCGTGACGCTGATGAGCGTCGGTCTCCTGATGATCGGCCTCGGTGGCCTGCAACCAGACGTCGCCCTGGCCGAGTTCGGGCTGGCCATCACGGGCCTCGGGCTCGGGCTCGCCGCGGGACCGCTCTCAGCGATGGCCGTCGGCGACGTTACCGCCGCGCGGGCCGGTACGGCTGCGGCGCTGATCAACGTGGCCCGGATCAGCGGTGCAACGATAGGGGTCGCGATGCTCGGCGCGCTGTATGCGGCGGCCGGCGGCGGCGGCCACGGCTTGCGGCTTGCGATGCTCGCCGGGAGCCTCGTTCAGTTCGCTGGCGTCAGCCTGGCCTGGATGATGACGCTACGGAAAGCGCCGGGGCTGCGCATTTGACCTGCTCGCACGCGGCTCGTTATCCTCCCGCAGCCGACATCGTATCGGCGGCCGACAAGAAGCAAGAACAGGGAGCATCATCCATGGCCAGCACTCTGCCCGCCTCAGCCAGCGGGCTCTATGCCGATCCGCGCGAAGACTGGCTCGCCCAATACACCGAGGCGATCATCGATCCCGACAGGCCGATCGTCGATCCGCACCATCATCTGTGGGATCGCGGCGGCCTGCGCTACCTGATCGAGGACATGCGCGACGACATCGCCTCCGGCCACAACATCGTCGCGACCGTCTATGTCGATTGCCGATCGATGTATCGCGCCAGCGGCCCGGAGGCGTTCCGCCCGGTCGGCGAGGTCGAGTTCGCCAATGGCGTCGCCGCGATGGCGGCAAGTGGCGGCTACGGCAAGGCGGCGATCTGCGCCGGCATCGTCAGCCACGTCAACCTTCTGATCGGCGATCAGGCCAAGGCGGTGCTGGAGGCGGAGATCGCTGCCGGCAACGGCCGGTTCCGCGGCATCCGCCATTCCTCGGCCTGGGACGAGGACCCCAACGTCGCCCACATGTACGCGAACCGGCCGAAGGGCATCCTGCTCGATTCCACCTTTCGTAGGGGGTTCGCCTGCCTGGCGCCGCTCGGCCTCAGCTTCGATGCCTGGTTGTTCCACCCGCAGATCGGCGAGCTGACCGACCTCGCCCGCGCCTTCCCCGACACCAGGATCGTGCTCGACCATTGCGGCGGCCCGGTCGGCACCGGCCGCTTCGCCGGCAAGCGCGGGGAGACCTTTCCGGTCTGGAAGGCATCGATCCAGGAGATCGCCAAATGCCCGAACGTCGTGGTCAAGCTCGGTGGGCTGGCGATGTGCCTGCTGGGCTACGACTTTCATCTCCGCCCGCGACCGCCGTCGTCGGAGGAACTCGCCGCGGCCTGGCGTCCCTATGTGGAAACCTGCATCGAGGCGTTCGGCCCCAACCGTTGCATGTTCGAGAGCAACTTCCCACCTGACAAGGGGCAGTGCAGTTATCAGGTGATCTTCAACACCTTTAAACGGCTTGCTTCACAATATAGCGAAGTCGAGAAGACGGCGTTGTTCTTGAAGACGGCAAAGGATGTCTATCGGCTCGATATCGGGTAAACTTCCGACTCATGGATGACGGCATCACCATCCGGCCGCTTCGAGAGGCTGATGCGGAAGCGGTGGTCGCACTTTACGCAAAGGCAGCTGCGGTGGAACCGCGGCTAGGCCCTGTCGCGCTGCCGCAATGGGACCAGTTCCTGAAGCTGCCGCAAAACCGTGGCGGACGCGACTTTCGTGTCGCCGAACGAAATGGGCGACTCCTCGGCCTCGCCGAGTCATCGTTGCGCGATCAAGGCGCACATCATTCCCGGTTCCTCAAGATCGTCGTGGTGCCCGAGATGCGGCGTCGCCGGATTGGCCTTGCGCTGTTCGACGACATCATCGCAATCGACGCCGATCCCGCTCTGATCGTGCAAACATTGGTGAGCGGCGACTGGCCGGCCGGCATGGCCTTCGTCGCCGCCTTCGGCTTTGTTCATGTTGAGTCCGAGATCGGGATGAAGTGCGTCGAGCCCTTGCAGCCGGCGCGCACGCTCGCCGCCGCCCGCGCCACCATCGAGCAGGTCAGCGACGTGACCGCCTGCGCCGCCGAGGTCGCGCGTATCCATAACGCCGCCTACGCCTCGGATGCCGCGTTCCGCCTGTACTCGCCGGAGGAGATGGCGCAGGTCCTGACCGAGACCGAGGTCTGGATCGCCTCGGAAGATGGACAGATGTCCGGCTTCTGCCTGACCGAGCCGGAGCGGAACTCGATGTGGATCGAATCGGTCGCGGTCGATCCGGCGCGGCAGGGACGCGGATTAGGCCAACTGCTGGTCTATCGCGTGCTCAGCGCACACGACGTCTCGGTCGAGCATCCCTGCTGGCTCAACGTCTCGAGCCGCAACGCGCCCGCGCTGAAGATCTACCGCCGGCTCGGCTTCAAGCCGCAGCACGAGACCTGTCGCTTCAGCGCCACGCGCGGCGCGCTGATCGCCGCCCGGGAGCAGAGGTTTCGCTAGTGGGCTGTTAAGCCCACTCACCCTTGCGGAACACCGGCACGCTGCGGCCGTCGGCGTGGATGCCGTCGATGTCGGTATGCGCGGAGCCGATCATCCAGTCGATGTGGATCAGGCTCTTGTTGCCGCCCTGCTCGGCGATCTGCTGCGGCGTCAGTCTGTCGCCATTGACGAAGCATTTCGAGTAGCACTGGCCGAGCGCGATATGCGAGGCGGCGTTCTCATCGAACAGCGTGTTGAAGAACAACAGCCCGCTCTTCGAGATCGGCGAAGAGTGCGGCACCAGCGCGACCTCGCCAAGGCGGCGCGCACCCTCGTCGGTGTCGAGCACCTTCTTCAGCACTTCCTCGCCGCGCGAGGCCTTGGCCTCGACGATGCGACCTTCCTCGAACTTCACCGCAATATTATCGATCAGCGTGCCCTGGTAGGACAGCGGCTTCGAGCTGACGACATGGCCGCTGACACGGCGGCAGTGCGGTGTGGTGAAGACTTCCTCGGTCGGGATATTGGCATTGCAGACGATGCCGTTCTTGGCGGTCGAGGCGCCGCCTTCCCATTCATGACCGTCGGCGAGGCCGATGGTCAGGTCCATGCCGGGGCCGGAATATTTCAACGCGTGGAAGCGCTGGCCGTTCAGCCATTCGGTACGCTCGCGCAGCTTCGCATTATGCCTTTCCCAGTTGGCGACGGCGCCATCCTGATCGACCCGGGATGCAGAGAAGATCGCATCCGCAAGCTTGGCCACCGCGACGTCTTCGGCATCGTCGGGGAATACCTGCCTGGCCCAGGATGTGCTCGGATAGGCGATGATGTTCCAGTTGGTGTCGAAATTGACGATCTTCTCCAGCGCCGGCTGGTAGGCGATCGAGTTGGCCTTGCTGGCGCGTGCGACCTTGGTTGGGTCTTCGCCGGACAGCAGCATCGGATTGTCGCCGACGATCGCGAGCCGCGCGGTGTTGGCGCCGAACGCCTTCGCCATGCCTTCGTAAAGCCAGCCCGCGGCGCGGTCGAAGCTTGCATCGTTGGCATAGTGGTAGCGCGCCAGCGTCAGCTCCTCGTCAGAGAAGAACGGGGTCACGAGACCGGCGCCAGCCTTGTAGGCGTGCTCCACCACCCCGCACCAGCGGCATCGCCGCGGCGGGCGCCGTGAGCAGCAGGTCCTGCCCCGGCTGCAATTGCAGGCCGACCTTGATCGCGACTTCGGCGAGCCGATCGAGCTTGACGGGATCGATCGAGGCGGAAAGGTTGCGTTGAAGTGCGGTCATGAAGCGTCCGGCCGTGTCGTTGGAGGGTGATGAGGATTCGTAGTCCAATTCGATCCGCATTCGCAAGGTTCCTGCCCGCCGCAGCCGATCACGCGACGGCGAGCAATTGCCTCGAATTTTACCGCTTCACCGAAGTCAGCACCCGGTCGACCATCTCGGGCGCCAGGCCGAGGTAGTTCTTTGGCGCGGTGAGGCGGTCGATCGTGGCCCGATCGATCCGGCTCGCGACGCGCGGATCGGCGGCCAGCGCCTCGGCGAGGGTCACGCCCTTGTCGTTGGCGACACGGCAGGCATCGTAGACCACGTCATGCGCCTCTTGCCGGCCGATCGCGGGCGCGAGCCCCATCATCACGGCTTCCGCCACGATGAGCCCGCGGCTGATGTCGAGATTGTCGGCCATCCGCCTTTCATCAACGATGAGGCCGCCGAGCGCGAACCTGGCCTGATGCAGCGCGCCGGCGGTGAGCACGAAGCTTTCCGGGATCGCCATCCACTCGGCATGCCACGGGCCGGTGGCGCGTTCGAAATCCTGCACCATCGCATCCAGCATCAGGCCGGCATGCTGGCGCACCGCCTTGGCGGCGGCGAGCATCAACTCCGACGAGATCGGGTTGCGCTTCTGCGGCATGGTCGAGGACGCGCCGCGTCCCTTCACGAACGGCTCGTAGACTTCCGCAAACTCGGTCGACGCCATGATCATGATGTCGAGCGCGATCTTGCCCAGGGTTCCCGTGACCAGCGCCAGGAAGTTCACCACTTCTGCAAGACCATCGCGGGCGACGTGCCAGGTCGCGACCGGCACACCGAGGCCGAGCTCCTCGCACAGCGCCTGCTGAACCTCGAACCCCTTGCCGCCCAATGAGGCCAGTGTGCCGGCGGCACCGGCGAACTGGCCGACCAGCACACGCGGCTTCAGCTCCGCCAGCCGCGCGGCGTGACGATCGAAGGCAGCGAGCCAGATCGCGGTCTTGTAGCCGAAGGTCACGGGAAGGGCCTGTTGCAGATGGGTGCGGCCGGCCATCGGCGTGTCGCGATAACGCTTCGACAGATCGGCCAGGATGCCGCGCAGTGCGGCGATGTCGTTCTCGACGATCCTGAGACCGTCGCGCAGCTGTAGCACCACGGCGGTGTCCATGATGTCCTGCGTGGTCGCGCCCCAATGGACATAGCGGCCGGCCTCGCCGCACTGCTTCGCCATCTGATGCACCAGCGGCAGGATCGGATAGCCGACCACGTCGGTCTCCTGCCGCAGCAGATCGAAATCGAGCGCGGTGACATCTGTTCGCGCAGCGATCTCCTCCGCAGCTTCCGCCGGGATCACGCCGCAGCGCGCTTCGGCCTTTGCCAGCGCGACCTCGACCTCGGCGTAGCGCCCGATCAGCCGCAGGTCGGAGAACACCTCACGCATCTCGCGCGTGCCGAAAGCATCCCGAAACAACACGGAGTCGAGCACGGTGGTCGAGGTCGGAAAGGCGGACATGGGCGCATCCTGTTGCCGGTCGCGGTCGGCAATTTGCCTATCACGGCGCAAGCCGCTGCCCTATCCCTCCGCCGGCGTTTCGCCGAACACCTCGGCTGCGATCTTGCTGGTCTCGATGGCAGCCGGAATGCCGCAATACATCGCGACCAGCAGCAGCACGTCCTGCACCTGCGCGGCGGTGCAGCCATTGGCCAGTGCGCCCTTGGCGTGAACGCGGAATTCGGTGGGCTTGCTGCTCGCCGCGGTGATGCCGAGCATCACCAGGCTGCGGATCTGGTCGGACAGGCCGCTGCGCTCCCAGACGTCGCCATAGACGTAGGCATTGATGATGTTTTGCAGCGGGGTGCCGAATTCGCCGGCGGCCGCCATCCGCTTGGCGACATCGACCTCGCCGAACATCTTCTGGCGCCGCCGCAGCCCGCGCGCATGCAGATCGCTGATGTCGACCATCGTCGTCCGGCTCCCGTGTTCTGGCTATTTATACGGATAAATATGTCGTACAACAATATTCCTATAAGCCTTTCTCTTGCATTCCTGATAAATTTGTCCGTATAAATTCTTCAAAACAGCCAGGAGGGGACCGGGATGAAGTTACGGCTGGGGCTGCTCGCCGTCCTGCTCGCTGCGCTTCCGGTTCTGCCGGCAGCCGCGGCGGACGACTTCCCGCAGCGGCCGATCCGGATCATCGTGCCGTTCCCGCCCGGCGCCGGACCCGACAATGTCGCGCGCCTGGTCGGCCAGCATCTACAGGACGCGTTCGGCCAGACCGTGCTGATCGAGAACCGCGCCGGCGCGCTCGGCAGCATCGGTGCCCAGGAAGTCGCCCGCAGCGCACCGGACGGCTACACGCTGCTGATGGGCACCAACACCACCCAAGCCAGCAATGTCGCGACGCTCAAAAGCCTACCCTACGACCCGGTGAAGGATTTCGCGCCGGTCATCCGCACCACCACGACGGCGATGGTGCTGCTGGTCAACCCGAAGCTCGCAGCCAAGGACCTGCCGCAGTTCCTCAGCTACGCCAAGGCCAACCCCAACCTGACCGCGGGCTACGGCTCCGGCGCATCGCAGATCTCGATCGCGCAGTTGCAGTCGCGCGGCGGCCTGTCGCTGATCGCCGCCTCCTATCGCGGCGTGCCGCAGGCGATGACCGATGTGATGGCGGGCGTGATCGACCTGACCTTCGGCGATTTCTCGGTCGCGATCCCGCAGATGCAGGGCGGCACCCTGCGCGGCATCGCGGTGACATCGGCGGCCCGCAACGAGCTGACGCCCGGCCTGCCCGCGCTGTCGGAAGCGATGCCGGGCTTCGAGGCGACGATCTGGTACGGCCTGTTCGCGCCGGCCGGCACGCCGGAACCGGTGGTCAACAAGATCTATGCCGAATGCGCCAAATACCTCGCGATGCCGGAAACCAGGAAGAAACTCGCCGATGTCGGCGTGATCGTGGCGCCGCTGGCGCCGGCCGAGTTCGCCGCTTTCGTCAAGAGCGAGGTCGTGCGCTGGTCGGCGGAGGTCAAGGCCGCCGGCATCGAGCCGCAATAGCGCGAAGCTACGTCGCATCATGGCGCGCGAGACACCTGTCGGCATGATTGGCCTGGGGCTGATGGGATCAGCGCTCTCGGCACGCCTGATCGATGCCGGCATCGGGGTGATCGGCTTCGACGTCGATGCGGCGAAGACCGATGGGCTGAAGACCAGCGGCGCCGAGTTCGCGGCCTTCGCCGCCGACGTCGCGGCGCGCTGCCGGATCATCGTCATCGCGGTGTATGACGCGGCCCAGGCGATCGGATTGCTGCCCGACCTCGCCAACGCGACGCCGCCGCCACTCGTCATCTGCACCACCACCTGCGCGCCGGACGAGATGGCGACGATCGCCGACTTCGCTGCCCGCTCGCGCCTTGCCCTGATCGAGGCGCCGATCTCGGGCACCAGCGCTGAGGTGCGCGCCGGCACCGCCAGCGCGCTTGTCGCAGGCGATGCGGACATTATCGCAGCCGCCGCAGCGACGCTCGACATCCTCTGCCCGCAGCGGATCAATGTCGGCGCGATCGGCGATGCGAGCCGTACCAAGCTCGCCATCAACCTGATTCTGCAGAACAACCGCGCGGCGCTCGCCGAGGGCCTCGCTTTTGCCGAAAGCCTCGGCCTCGACGGCGCGAGCTTCCTTGCGACGGCGCGACAATCGGCGGCATATTCCAGGGTGATGGACAGCAAGGGACCGAAGATGCTGGCGCGGGATTTCTCGCCGCAATCGCATATCGCGCAGACCTTGAAGGACGCCGAGCTGATCCTGCAGGAGGCCGGCCGGCACGGCCTGCGGTTGCCGCTGACTTCGGCGCAGGCCGAGCTGCTGCGCAAGGCGATTGCGCTCGAGGGCCCGGACTGCGACAGCGCCGCTGTCATCGAGGCGGTACGTGCCGGACAGCACCGGGGTGAGGACCATTCATGATCAATTGTGCGATCGCGGGCCTCGGCCGCTGGGGCCGCGCGCTGGTCGAGGCCGCGCGCAAGGAGCCCCGGCTGAACATCATCCGCGCGGTGGAACCCGACAGCACCGGCGCCGCGAGCTTTTGCAAGGCGCACAATCTGGCGCTCGCGGCAAGCCTGGACGACGTCCTCGCCGATCCCGGCATCGATGCCGTGCTGCTGGCGACGCCGCATTCGCTGCACAAGCGCCAGGTGATCGCGGCGGCCAGTGCGGGCAAGCAGGTGTTTTGCGAGAAACCGCTGGCACTCCGGCGTGACGACGCCGCCGAGATGTTCGCGGCCTGCCGCAGCGCCGGCGTCACTCTCGCGGTCGGGCATAACCGAAGGTTCTGGCCGTCGATGCAGGCACTGCGCGCGATCACAGCCAGCGGCGAGCTCGGCACGATCCTGCATGTCGAGGGCCACAACAGCAACGAGAACTCCCAGGCCGTCACGCAGGGCTGGCGGCTGTCGCCGGAGGAATCCCCGGGCGGCGGACTGACCGGCGCGGGACTGCATGTGCTCGACGGCTTCGTCAGCCTGCTAGGTCCCGCGCGCCGGGTCTACGCCCGGCTGAATGAACGTGAGGCCGGACCGCCACCGCTCGATACTGCAACTTTGGCGATTGAATTTGTGAATGGCGTCAGCGCAACCCTTGCGACAATCCGCGCAACACCGTTCTATTGGCGCGTGCATGTGTTCGGAACGAGGGGATCTGCCGAAGTGCTCGACGAGGTGACGATGGTGCTGCGGAGATCCGGCGAAGCACCCGCGACGACACGCTATCCCGCAGTCGACACGCTTGCCGCGGAACTCGTGGCCTTCGCCGACGCGGTCGAACGCAAGCAACCGTTCCCGGTCCCGGAAGCCGACGTGCTGGCGACGCTCGCCGCGTTCGAGGCCGCGCTGCAATCGATGCAGACGGGACATCCGGTCGCCTGCCATATGGCATACCAGTGAACCGCCATGTCTGAACAACCGGACCGAGCGAGATCGTCCCGCTACCGCGACATCGCCACCGGACTGCAACGGGAGATTCGTCTCGGCACCTACGCCGTCGGCAATCTGCTGCCGACCGAAACCGAGCTGATGGCGAGCTACCAGGCCAGCCGCCAGACCGTGCGCGAGGCGCTGCGCATCCTGATCGACCAGGGCCTGATCGTGCGCCGCGCCGGGCTCGGCTCAGTGGTGATCGCTTCCGAGCCGCCGGTGCTGTTCACTCACAGCGTCAAATCGCTCGGCGAGTGGCTGCGCTATTCCAACGAAACCTACCGCGATGTGGTCGGCAGCAGTGACATCGTTGCCGACCGCAAGCTTGCCGCGCTCTTGAAATGCGAGCCCGGCAAGAGCTGGTTCCTGATCGAGGCGGTGCGTCGCTCCGACCAGTTCGCCGCGCCGCTCGGCTGGACCGAGATCTACGTGCTGCGCCGGTTCGCCGATGTCGTGACCCGCAGCGACCACGGCCGCACCCCGGTGCATGAGCAGATCGCCAAGATGTACGGCCAGGTCACCGAGCGCGCGCAGATGGAGATCTTCGTGCGGGGCATGCCGGCGCCGATCGCCAAGGCGCTCGACGTCAAGACCGGATCGCCGGCGCTCACCGTGGTCCGCCGTTACTATGGCCAGCGCGAGGAACTGTTCGAGGTCACCATCACCACGCACCCCGAAGGGCGCTACACCTACACGATGGATATGCAGCGCTCGCTGCGGCCGAAGCTCTAGCCAACGAGCTATCGCGCGAAACGCGCTACCGCACCCGAGCCAGATGCGTGCTGGCAGACGTATGTGCCACCTGCGGGGTGCCGCTCACACCCCAGATCGCGACCGCAATCAGCGCGGCCGCCCAGACATATGGCACAGCATTCGGCTTCTTCATTTCCGAGATCATCCCCAAAGTCTCACGGGAGCACCGACCGACCTCACGACGTCGATCGTCAGCGTGTCATCAGGCACCCGTCCTTCACAACGCTACTAAGGTTAGACCTTGTCGGTTTCAGGACGTCTTCGTCCGAATCTCGAAATGATTTCGTGGGAACCCGGCTCTCTCATCCGAATTGATGAGATCGCGGCTTCGACATCATTCGACACAATACTGGGAGAAATTCGTGGGGAGAATTTTCTGCTCAAATTTGAGTCAGGTGCACAACAAACGTTCTAATCGACCCCCGCTGAATTCTTTTTGATTGTTCGCCCGACCTCGGTCGTGGCATGCCTGTGACAATGTGATGACAAGGGTTTTTCAGTGACTGCCCAACCGGCCAAATCGCAAAATAGCTCCCGTCGCCCTTCCAGGGAAACGCAACAGGAGGTTGCGCGGTCGCTGGAACGGGAACTGAAGCTCTTGACCGAAGAGCGCCAGGAACGCGCACTCCGGCTCGGCCTCGACATCGCAGGCAAGACGCCGAAGGTCGACCAGTAGGTCCGCCGCGCCGCGCGCCCCGGGGCGCGCAATTTCGATCATGTCGCTGATCCGCGCGGCCATCTGCCGATGGCCGGTGCGACCATGGCCATTCGCGTGGACCTGCTCCAGCCACGCGAGCCTGTCCCGCGCTTAGAACTGATAAAGTTACGAGGTGAATTGCGCGGACGAGACATTGCGCTCGTCATGCTGGTTTGGATTCCGCGATCGGGCTCAGGTCGGTTCCGATCTGCTGATGCCGATTGCGCCCAACGCACCTACGTTGAAAATATTCGGCGCATCGCATTGGCTGCGCTGTCCTTTTGCAGGCGAGCGGGCCGGATCTCCTTGCGTCGGACGCATCATCGCGCTTACGAGGCCGTCCCCTTCCCGCGTCCATCATGCAGCGACGCCACCGGACGGCGGCTAGATGAGAGCCGAGCCCGATGATATCTTGATCCGCAAATCGATCAGCGAAATCGGCCGCCGGGAAGCGGCGGGCTTCGCGGAGAACCTGCACTTCATTTGCCTCTCCTGCCGATCTCAGGATGGCAGAGGGCAGCGGATCGTGAAGCGTTTCCGTGGAATCGCATCACGATCTGATCTCTGGTTCGAGCATGAGCTCTGTGCAAGCGCTTGCCGTTTTGTCGCAGGGGAAACCGGTTTCCACTTCTCGGGATCATGCTCTAGTGGCCGCGGACACGCTGCTGCCGATGCGCGGAGACTCGAATGCTTGGCCGTCCCGATGACGAGGAAGCCCTCAGGCTCACACTGGCGTTCTACTGCATCATGGAGCCGGACAAGCGCGCGATCATTCTCGATCTCGCCGAACGGTTTGCGCGTGCATCGCAGACGGTCGACGGTTGCGTGCACTTCCTGCTGCTGGATCACAGCGCACCCTCGGCCGAGCCCGTGACGCAGGACTCCTCGAACCGCAAGCGTCCGACCTGACGCGCCGTCCTATCGCTGCGACGAAGCCGCGAGGCTCGGCAAAGGCGCGAACTGCATCTCTGCGACGGCCGACCCGGCGTATGCACTGGCGATCAGGATCATGACTCGAATAGCGATGAACATGGAGCCTCCTCAGTCTTCTTGTTGGCCCATCAATGCCAGAGACTTCTTTCGGGCCGGTGAGGAAAGCTGGTTGCCGCAACCTTGAGGCCGTTGGTAAGCGAGCCGTTTACACGCCACGTTCACGAAACGGGAACCGTATCGGCCGGTCGATCTTGCAGCTAAACCCACGGTTCACCGTGGCCGGGCATTGTTCGCCTCAATCAAGAAGGCGCAATCACAATGCCGGTTTTCAGGACGATCCTTGTTCTCGTATCGATTTTTCTTGCTGTCTTGTACGTCTACGATAGCTGCCGCAGCTACGGCATCGCCTTGGCGGCTCCGGCAACCGACATCGTTGCCAGCCGGTGGCCAGACCCCGACGCGTTCCGCCCCACGGCGGCCGAGGCCTCCGCGCCTGCTGACGCGCCGACGCCGGCGGCGCGCGTTAGGGAAACGTTTGCGATGTTTGTCCCGGCGGACGGGCGACGCCACCCGACCCAGCGCAGCCTCTGACGGCGGCAAATCGTTTGCAGACGACGCGGCGATTCAGCCCAGCGATACGCCGGCCTTTGCGCGGCTCATGCCGAGCGTCACGATGCGATGCAGGAGACCCGGGTAGTCAAGCCCATCGTGCTGGGCCGCCGTCGCGAACTCCTGACTCTTGGCGATCTCGGGATTCGGATTGGCTTCGATGAAATACGGAGTACCATCGGCGGAGAGGCGGAAGTCGATCCGCGCATAGCCATCGAGCCCGAGCGTGCGGTAGATGCGTTTCGCCAGCCGCTGGATATGCGCGGACAGTTCCGGCGCTAGATCCCTGGCCGGCCCGTCGGCAATTCCTATGCGCTCCTGATAGTTCGGATCGTGCTTCGCCTTCTCGGTGGCGATACCGGGGCCGCCCATGCTGCCGAACTTCAACTCCCAGACCGGCAGCACGCGCAGCCTGTTGTTGCCGAGCACGCCGACATAGAGTTCGCGGCCCTCGATGAACTGCTCGGCGATCGCGGCCGTCCCGATCCGCTCGTGGATGAAGGCGACGCGCTCGGCGAGCTTCTCGTCGGTATCGACGATCGATGCCTGCGAAATGCCCAGCGATCCATCCGAGCTCAGGCTCTTGACGATCAGCGGCAGCGCAAGACGCGGCGGCCGCTTGACCTTGCGACGCATCGGAAACACCGCGAAGGCCGGCACCGGAATCCGGCGATGATGCGCCAGGGTCTTGGACAGGTCCTTGCCGCGCGCCAGGATCAGGCCACGCGGGTTGCATCCCGTGTAGGGGACCTTCATCAGTTCGAGGTAGCTCGCGATGTGCTGGTCGTACACCACCTCGTAGTGGAACTCCTCGAGCAGCGTGAACACCACATGCGGCTTGAAATCCTCGATAGCGTCGCGGACCGGCTTGATCTCCTCCTGCACGCCGAGCGGCCGCACCTCATGGCCGGCTGCACGCAAGGTGCTGACGACGTCGTATTCGGTCTTCCACGCGTTGATCTCGCGCGCGGAATATCCGTCGGTGGTCTCAGGCGGCACGAAGTCCGGGTGCATGAGCACGAGAATGCGAAGACGTTTCATAGCGCAATCCATTTGCGGCGGGAGGGGCCGAACAGCGCGTGCATGGTCTTGGCGGTGAGCAGGATGGTGAAGTTGGTCACGAGCTTCTGCTCGGGACCGACGGCGCGCAGGTTGAGCTCGCGGCAGCGCGAGATCATGTCGTCGAGCACGGCATCGAGCGTCAACTGGTTCTCGCCGGTCCAGCGCGCGACCAGCTGCCTGATCTGGGCGCGGTGCCGCCTGATGAAGACCGCGGCCGGCGGCTGCCGTCGATGCCGTGGATCGGCGGAGAACAGCTTCGAGAGATCGCGGTCATAGGTCTTCGGTGGATTGAAGGCATAGAACGCCTGCTTCTTCTTGTAGTGCTCGGCCAGCGTCTGCTTCAGCGAGTGCAACGGATCGACGCGCTCGCGCGTCGTGAGCAGCGGCCGCTTGCCGGCAATCTCGGCCATCAGCTCGTCGACATATTCGAGCTTCTTCAGCGCGGGCCAGCCGGCATAGCGCGTCCGCCAGTTCGAACGCGGCCGCAGCCACACCGCGAAGGTCTCGGCGAAATCCTCGTCCGGATGGCTCTGCGCATACCAGAGCCGCAGATGCTGGACATAGTTGCGGCTGGCCGGATTGGGCCGGTAGTAGCGCGGATAGTGCTTCGAAGACGGACCGAACAATTGTTGCCAGCGCCGGCGGCGGTGCAGCTGGTAGCCGTGCTGCACGACATGCCCCGCCTCATGGCGCAGAATGGCCATGCACTCCGACCAGGTGCCACCCTCGACGTCGAGCATCATCTTCTTCTCGAGTTTCATCAACCGCGGATGCGCGAGATAAAACGGAATCGCGATGCCGGGCGTGGTCGAGGGACTGAACCACTCGCTCGATATCCATGCGTGTGGCCGCAGCCGGATGCCTCGCTCTTCGAACTCCTCGTGGAGCGTGCCGAGGCAATCCTCCAGCCAGGTGCCCTCGACCGCAACCCTCAGACTGCTGAGGCGTAGCCCGAGCAACTGCTCATCGGACAGTTTCTCCCAGGCAAATTTCCGGCGCGGCATGGGCCTCCCACGTCAAACCTAATCGGAATCGGGATGGTGTCATAGGTTATGGCCGGCAACAACCGCCGGGCCCTCCCGGACGGGAGCCTGCCCCGTGGCAGCGACGGGCCCGAACCCGCGGCGAAGACCGGCCGCGGGCCGGCGTCACTCGGTCACTGCGGGCGCCTGCGCGCTTTCTGTTATGGTTCGGCCATTACCGGCGCTAAGCGATTTGAGGGGCAAGAATGGATTATCGGCGGCGACTGCTTTTTCACGGCATGGCCCTGTTCCTGATCGGGCTGTTGACCGGCCTGGTCGAGCAACATTTCACCAATGTGCGGATGGCGCTCGCGGCCCATCTCGAGGGCGTCATGAACGGTACGTTCCTGCTCGTGGTCGGTGCGATCTGGAGCGAGGTCCGGTTACCGTCTCGCAGCAGCGCCGTCGCCTACTGGACGCTGCTGTTCGGCACCTATGGCAACTGGGCGGTCACGACCCTCGCCGCCATTCTCGGAACCGGGGCGCTCTCGCCGATCACCGCACCCGGGCGTGCCGCCGCGCAGTGGCAGGAAACGCTGGTGACCGCCGGGTTCGTCGCAATCGGCCTTGCGATCATCGCAGCATCGCTCCTGCTGCTGTGGGGGTTGCGCGGCAAGGCTGCGCTGATCGCGCCTAAGGCCTGACCCAGATTCGTCGCGCTGTGTCCGGCCTATCGCTTCGCAGATGCGGCTACGCGATCGATGGATCCGTACGGCCGTCTTGATCCTGCGCGGCACGCGCGGCGACTGCGGCGCGGCGTTTGAGAAACTCACGCTCGCGCGTATTGCCGGCCAATGCGGCGGCGGCCTCGAACGCTGTGTGCGCCTCGGCGAAGCGGCCCAGCCTGTGCAGCAGATCGCCGCGCACGCTCGGCAGCAGGTGATAGGATTTCAGCGCCGGCTCATCCGCGAGACCGTCGACGATCGCAAGCGCCGCTCGCGGCCCCTCGGCCATGCCGATCGCGACCGCGCGGTTGAGCGCGATGACGGGCGAATCCAGCAGCGCGGCGAGGTCGCCGTAGAGTGTGGCGATGCGGCGCCAGTCGGTGGCGTCGGGCGCATCGGCCTCGGCATGGCAGGCGGCGATCGCGGCTTGCAGCGCATAGAAGCCGCCGGCACCGCCGAGCTCGCGGGCGCGGGCCAGCGCGAGTTGCCCGCGGCGGATTTGCAGGCGATCCCACAGCGCGCGATTCTGGTCCGTCAACAGGATCGGCTCGCCGGCCGCATCGGTGCGCGCCGCCATCCGCGAGGCGTTGAACTCCATCAGCGCCAGCAGGCCGTGCGCTTCCGGCTCCGACGGCGCGATCGAGGTCAGCACCCGGCCGATGCGCAGCGCCTCGTTGCAGAGCTGCGGCCGCAGCCATTCGTCGCCGCGCGCTGCGGTATAGCCCTCGTTGAAGATCAGATAGACGACCTCGAGCACCGAGGCGAGACGTTCGGACAGCTCCGCGCCACGCGGCGTCTCGTAGGCAAGACCGGAGTCCGACAAGGTGCGCTTGGCGCGCACGATGCGCTGGGCGATGGTCGTCTCCGCCTGGAGGAAGGCACGCGCGATCTCCTCGGTGGTGAGGCCGCAGATCATGCGCAGCGCCAGCGCGGCGCGCGCCTCGCGCGACAGCAGCGGATGGCAGGCGGTGAAGATCAGCCGCAGCAACTCGTCGCCGATGTCGTCGTCGAACCTCGAATCGAGATCGGGCATGGTGTCCTGCTCCCGCGCCAGATCGTGCGCCAGCATGCCGTGCTTCTGCGTGCGCATGCTGACGTGACGCAGATGATCGAGCGCCCGGCGCTTGGCAGTCGCCATCAGCCAGGCACCCGGCTTGTCCGGGATGCCATCGGCCGGCCAATGCTCGAGCGCGGCAATCAGCGTTTCCTGGGTCAGATCCTCGGCGAGCGGCACGTCGCGCAGCATCCGCGACAGGCTGGTGATCAGCCGCGGCTGCTCGACGCGCCAGACGCCGAGGATGGTGCGCTTGACGTCGTCGCGCGTCATGCCGGCCACCGGCGAGCGATCGTGGCGATCGTCAGCCCGCCATGAACGGACGAACCTCGCATGACAACTCCCAATCCGGCATGTGATCGAGATGAAGCTGCATGAACTCGACCGCGCGCGCCACCGCCTCCTCCTTGTCCTTCAGCTCGAACACCGCATAGCCGCCGACCACTTCCTTGGCCTCCATGAACGGGCCGTCGGTGACGGTGAGCTTGCGGTCCTTGATCTTCACCTCGGCGCCCGCCGTGCGCGGCAGCAGCGCGCCGGTATCGAGCATGCGGCCGGCCGCGATCTCGCGTTCGGCCAGCTTGCCGATCGCCTCCCGCAACGCGGGGTTCGGCAACATCGGTTTCTCGGCAACCAGGACGTACATGAAGCGCATGGTCTATCCTCCCCTCGCCTATTCCGGACATTGTCCGGCGAAGCCGGCGAAGGCGCGGACCTCGCAGGTGCCTTCCCAGCCTGGCATGTGGTCCTTGTGGAGCTGCATGAATTCGACGGCGAGTGCCACCGCCTCCTCCTTGCTGCGCAGCTCGAAGATCGCATAGCCGCCGATCACCTCCTTGGCCTCGACGAACGGACCGTCGACGACACTGAGATTGCCGTCGGCAATGCGCACCTGCGCGCCGGTCGCGAGCGGCATCAGGCCGCCGGTATCGACCATGCGGCCGGCCTTGATCTCGCGGTCAGCCAGTTTGTGCATGGCCTCCAGCAGCGCCGGGGTCGGCTGCGCGGGCGGCTGCGGAGAGGTCACGATCGACATGAAACGCATGAAAATGCTCCTGCTTTGAACGAGGCGCGGCGATCATCGCCGCCAAAACCGGCTCGGTACAGGAAACGACGATCCGGAAACGGCCGGATCGACAGCAGCTGGAGAAATATTTCGCGGGTGGATTCGGCCGGATCGCGGTCTCGGGAGCCTCAATTCGGCGTTATTGGCCGGCCGCCGACCACTGCCGGCGATCCATCCGTGCTATTCTCAATGACCAAGGTCTGGCGCCGGAGCATGCATCATGGACTTACTGAGCTTGGCCCTCCTCATCGGCTCGATCGCCTCGATCGTTCTGGCGGCCCGAATGGCCGGGCACCGCGGGCGCAGCCTCAAAGCTTGGGCATGGATCGCTGCTCTGATAGGGCCGCTGGCACTTCCGCTCTTGTTGCTGCTCCCGAACCTGCCTCGCAAGAACGGCGACCACGCCTAGCGGATCAGCCACCGAATGGAGGTATCCCTTACTGCTCCCGCAGCATGATCAGGGGGTCGGCGCTGTCGGGGACGCGGCGCCACTGGGCGTTGTCGTCGGCCTCGAACTGCCAGCTCTCGCCCTTGGCCGACATCAGGATCATCTGGCCATGGTCGAGCCGCCACAGCGTCGGGTTGAAGGCCGCGACCGCCGGATCGCATTTGCCTTTCATGAACACCTGGAAATTGTCGTTGCCGGCCTCGGTGTTGGTCAGCACCAGGGCGCAGATCGCCTGGCCGTTGCCGCGCACCAGCGACCAATCGCCGATCATCTGGTCCATCGACTTGGCGAGCGAGCGGGCCGCGGCGAGGTTTTGCAGGATGTAGACGCCTTCGTTGGTGCGCAGCCCCTCGAAGATGCCGGTCTCGACCTCGGTGAAATCGATCACCGCCTCGCCCGCCGCGTTGTGCAGCCGCACGATGTCGCCAAGGCCCTTGACGCTCCAGCCGGTGATGTCCTTGGTGAAGGGCAGCGCGGTGGCGCAGGCCGGCTCCAGCTCGAGCTTGAAGCCTTGCGGCACCGGATCGCCCTTCAGCGTCACCACGCATGTCTTGCTGCGTTCGGTGGTGGCGAGCTCCCACTGCCCGATCATGTCCTTCTTCAACGTCGTGACATCCTGCGCGGATGCCGGACCGCACGCGGCCAGCAGCGCAAGCAGCACGACGCTGAAGCGGGACAATCTCATCAGCGGCCCTTCACCGGGGTCTCGGCAACCGGTGTCAGCGGGGCCTTGCCGGCGAACCAGTTCGTGATGTTGTCGACCACGAGCTGGTCCATCGCGTTGCGCGTCACCACTGAGGCCGAACCGATATGCGGCAGCAGCACGACGTTCTGCATCGCCTTCAATTCGTCCGGCACGTTCGGCTCGGATGCGAACACGTCGAGGCCGGCGGCCAGGATGGTCCCGGATTTCAGCGCCGCGACCAGCGCCGGCTCGTCGACCACGGAGCCGCGCGCGACGTTGATCAGCACGCCGCGCGGGCCGAGCGCCTTCAGGACGTCGGCATTGATCATCTTCGCAGTCGAGGCGCCGCCCGGCACGATCACGATCAGGGTGTCGACCGCCTTCGCCATCTCGATCAGGTCGGGATAGTGCTTGTAGGAAACGTCCTTCGCCGGGTTGCGCGAGTGATAGGCGACCGGCACGCGCGAGGCCTCGAGCCGGCGCCCGATCGCCTGGCCGATCCGGCCCATGCCGACGATACCGATCTTGCGGTCACGCAGCGAGCCGACGCTGAGCGGATAATTCTGGGTCTGCCAGAGGCCGGAGCGCACATAGCGGTCGGCCTTGACGAATTCGCGCAGGGTCGCGATCAACAGCCCCATCGCGACGTCGGCGACCTCCTCGGTCAGCACGTCCGGCGTGTTGGTGACCACGATGTTGTGATCGCGTGCATAGGCGGAATCGACATGGTCGTAGCCGACGCCGAAGCTGCCGACGATTTCCAGCTTCGGAAACAGCGCCATCGCGGTCTTGTCGGTCGCCATCGAGTGATAGGTGACGGCGATGCCGCGGATCTTGGCCATCGTGTCAGGCGTCAGGCGCTCGAGATCGCCGCGGCTCTCGGCCTTGTGCAGCACATACTGGTCGGGAAAGCCGTTTTCGAGGATTGGCCGGATCGGTCCGTAAATCAGCAGATCGATCTTTTCGGAAGAAATCGGGGCCATCAACTGTCCTTTCCTAACGCGCTTTCATGCCAACGTCGCAACAAGAGGTACGAAACTAGCGCCAGCAACCCATAGATGACAATCCCGGCCAGCGATAGCAGCAGAAGGGCCGCGAACATGCGGGGAATATTCAGCCGGTAGCCCGATTCAGCGATCCGGAACGCGAGCCCGGAGCCGGCGCCGGCGCTGCCCGCCGCGATCTCCGCGACCACGGCACCGATCAGCGACAGCCCGCCGGCGATGCGCAGGCCGCCGAGGATGTAAGGCAGCGCCGCCGGCAGCTTCAGGAACAGCAATGTCTGCACCTTCGAGGCGCCATAAAGCTGAAACAATCCGGCAAGGTTGCGGTCGACCGAGTTGAGGCCGAGCGTGGTGTTCGACAGCACCGGGAAGAACGCCACGATCCAGGCGCAGACGATCACCGCGGTCTGCTGTTGCAGATAGATCAACAGCAGCGGCGCGATCGCGATGACCGGCGTGACCTGCAGCACCACGGCATAGGGGAACAGCGAGTATTCCAGCCATTTCGACTGGTTGAACAACAGCGCCAGCACGACGCCGCCGACCGCGGCGGCGACGAAACCCTCGAGCGTGGTCAACAGCGTGACGCCGAGCGATTGCGATAGCATGGGCCAATCCGCGACCAGCGTCTTCAGCACCAGCAGCGGGCTCGGCAGCACATAGGGCTGGATGCCGTTGATGCGGACGATCGCCTCCCAGAGCACGAGGCCAGCGGCGAACACCGCGACCGGCAGCACGAAGCGGACGAGGCTTTGCGGAGACTTCATGCGCCGGTCTGCCCCGCATAAGACGGCGCCAGCGCGCCCGAGACCTCGCGGCAGAATGCGGCATATTCGGCCGAGGTGCGGAATTCCTCGCCGCGCGGCTCCGGCGAGGTGATGCGAAACTCGGCGCCGATCCGGCCCGGCCGCGCCGTCATCACGATCACGCGCTGCGAGAGATAGACCGACTCGAACACCGAGTGCGTCACGAAGATGACGGTCTTGTGCAGATTGCGCCACAGCGCCAGCAGATCGTTGTTGAGGCGGAAGCGCGTGATCTCGTCGAGCGCCGCGAACGGCTCGTCCATCAGGAGGATATCGGGATCGGTGACCAGCGCGCGCGCCAGCGACACCCGCATCTTCATGCCGCCGGACAGTTCGCGCGGATAGGCGCTGGCAAAATCGGCGAGCCCGACCTGATCGAGCGCCGCATCGATGCGCGCATCGGCGTCGGCTGCCGGCGTGCGGGCAAGCTTGAGCGGCAGCCGCACATTGTCGCGCACCGTGGCCCACGGCATCAGGGTCGGCTCCTGGAACACGAAGCCGATCCGGTGGCTGCCGCGCCGCTCGACGTCGTGATGCGCGAGCTCGACCGTGCCCGTACTCGCCGCGGCGAGGCCCGCGATAATTCGCAGCGCGGTGGACTTGCCGCAGCCGGACGGCCCGAGCAGCGAGACGAACTCGCCGCTGCCGACGTCGAGGTCGAGCGGTCCCAGCGCCATCACGCCGCTGTCATAGGTCTTGGTAACGCCGCGCAACCGCACGGCGAAGCTGCTGGCATCGGTTTCCGGCACGATGCTCTCTACCATCGGCGGCTGGATATTGGTGGGCGCGGTCGAGCCGCAGAGTTCACCTCTCCCCGCCGGGGAGAGGTCGCGCCGCAGGCGCGGGTGAGGGCGGATACGTCCCGCGTGAGAGCGTCACCCCTCACCCGGATTGCATCTGGCGATGCAATCCGACCTCTCCCACAAGGGGAGAGGTGGAGCACCGTCGCTGCAACGTCCGGACTAAATCTCATCGCGCGTCCGCACCGTCAGTTCTTCGGCCTGAACTCGACGCCGACCGCCTTGTTGACGAAGCGCAGCGTGTAACCCTGGCGATAGTCGATATTGCTCTTGACCACGCCGGCACTCACCATCTTCTCGAAGAAATCGGCCATGCGCTCGTCGGTCATCGCGCCAATGCCGTTCTTGATGGCGTCACCGGAATCGACGATGCCATGCTCCTTCATCGCGGCGACCGAGTAGGCCAGCAGCTCGTCGGTCATGTCGGGGTTGAGCTTCTTGATCATGGCGTTGCCGGCCGAATTGTCGCCGTAGAGGTAGTGATACCAGCCGACGATCGAGGCATCGACGAAGCGCTGCACCAGGTCCGGCTTCTTGTCGACGAGATCGCGGCGGGTCTCGATCAGGGTCGAGTAGGCATTGAAGCCGTAATCGGCGATCAACAGCACGTTCGGCTTTAAGGCCGCCGCCTTCTCCACCGCGTAGGGCTCGGAAGAGACATAGCCCTCCATCGCGACGTCCTTGTTCACGATGAAGGGCTGCGCGTTGAAAGTATAGGGCTTCACCTTGCTCTCACTGAAGCCGTAGCGCGATTTCATCCACTGGAAGTAGGTGACGATGCCCTCCTTGGAGACCAGCAGCGTCAGCGGCTTGAGATCCTCGATCTTGCTCACCTTGGCCTCGGGATGGCTCAGGAAGACCTGCGGATCCTTCTGGAACATCGCCGCGACGGCGACCAGCGGCACGTTGTTGGTGACGGCGTCGAAGGTCTGCAACGAATTCGCGCTCATGAAGAAGTCGAGCTTGCCCGCGATCAGCAGCATGCGGTTGTTCTCGTTGGGACCGCCGGGCACGATGGTGACGTCGAGGCCATATTTCTTGTAGGTGCCGTCGGCGACCGCCTGGAAGAACCCGCCATGCTCGCCCTCGGCGACCCAATTGGTGCCGAACGAGACCTTGTCCAGGGTCTCTGCCCGGGCCGGTACGAAGCCCGCGGCGACGCCGAGGACCGCGGCCAGCAACCCCGTGGTTAACGCTCGCGGCAAAAAGGCCCGGATCATGGTTGGACTCCGTCTGACATTATGGCCCATGATGGAAGGCGGGAAGACGTGGACCGCGCCCGGAGACGCGAACGCCTCACTGATGCCAGATAAACTAGCCTGCAAATCCATCCAATGAAACGCTTGTATTGAAACGACGGCCTCGATGACTTCTCAGCTTCCGCCCCGTGACTGGACCGCCATCCACTGGCCCGATATCGCCGGGGGCGCAGCCGCGCGCTGGATCGCGGTGCTGCCGCTGGCGGCGACCGAGCAGCACGGGCCGCATCTGCCGCTCGGAACCGACGTCATGATCGGCGAGGCCTATCTGGCGCGGGTGCGCGAGCTGCTGCCGGCGGCCAGCCCGGCGACCTTCCTGCCGTTGCAGCCGGTCGGCATCTCAACCGAGCACCTCGATTTCGAGGGCACGCTGACCTTGCCGACCGAGGTGGCGCTGAGAAGCTGGATGGCGCTTGGCGAGAGCGTGGCGCGTGCCGGACTGAAGAAGCTCGTGATGGTCACCAGCCATGGCGGTAATTCCGCCGCGATGCAGCTCGTCGCGCAGGACCTGCGCGCGCAACACGGGATGCTGGTGGTAACCACGAGCTGGTCGCGCTTCGGCGCTCCGGACGGGCTGTTCGACGCCGACGAATTGCGCCACGGCATCCATGGCGGCGCGGTCGAGACCTCGATCATGCTGGCGAAATATCCGCACACCGTGCGCAAGGAGGCGATCGCGGACTTCAAGCCGGCGAGCGTGCAGCTGGAGCAGGATTATCGCTTGCTGTCGACGCAGCGGCCGGCGCCGTTCGCCTGGCAGGCGCAGGACCTCAATCCGAGCGGCGCGATCGGCGATGCGACCAAGGCCTCCGCCGAGAAAGGCGAGAAGCTGATCGAGCACGGCGCACGCGCGTTCTGCGAACTGCTCGCCGACGTCGACAGGTTCGATCCGGGCGTCTTGCGCGGCAAGTGACCGCGCCGCGGCCCGATCGCCACGACGAAACAATTCACGAAACCATATTTCGGCGACCGCGTTCGAACCGGAACCGAAAAGCCTCCGTCCAACGGGCATGCGGACCATAGCGGGCCCGCCGCTCAAACAGGATGGAGTATCCGATGTCGATCAAGACCAGGCTTGCCGCCCTCGCCCTCACCGCGCTTGCCGTGACCGGCAGCATCGCGGCCACCACGTCACAGGCCGAAGCCAGGCCGTATGGCTGGGGCTGGGGCGTTGGCGCGGGCCTCGTCGGGGCCGCCATTGTCGGCAGCGCGATCGCGGCCAATGACGGCTACTACTACGGCGGCTATCGCCGCTGCGTCTGGGTGCGCCAGTTCGACGCCTACGGCAATTACATCGGCCGCGTGCGCTCCTGCTACTGATCGGCCCGAACAGGCCTAAAGGCTGCGGATCCTGCGTTCGGCGCGGGTCCTCATCCACCCCGTGCCGCAACCGACCCGCCCGGCGATCTCCCGGACGGGTCAACCCTTGCAAAGCCCAACGATGCCGCTTGCGATCACAGATATTTCGCGATCAGCCTGAAGTCGCGCAGCACGCTGCGGCCCTTCGGGCCTGACGCCTTCAGCGTCTCCTCCAGGCTGTGGCCGATGTGATCGTGAATCAGCGCTTTCTTCGCACTTTCGATCGCGCTCTCCACGGCCTGCAATTGCTGGGCGATCTGCGCGCATGGCTTGCCCTGCTCAATCATCTCGACGATGGTCTCGAGATGGCCGTTGGCGCGCTTCAGGCGCCGGGCAATCGCAGCGTGCGGGTGGTCATCGGGCATACGGTTCTCCTATCCTCCCCGGAGGATAATCGTGATCCTCCCCGGAGGATAGCAGATTCGGCTTGACACGCGTTTGTGTCAGGCGTAGTGCCCGATTGTCGGAACATTCGTTCCGCACCGGGGTCCTGCTCCGGAGACCAACCCGACCACGAGCCAACACAGAAGGCACATGGGCAGTAGCAACTCAGGCGACAGTAGACCCACGACGGGACTGTTGACGCCGCAACACAGCAAGACTGATCGCGCAGAACTCGCCTGCGTGGATGGGTGGTCGCGCCTTAGCTGACCGCCGCTCCTCACCGGCCTGCCGCGCGACAGCGGAAGTGGAGGTGAGCGATGTTCGAAAAGCTCGCAAGATTCCGGCCGTTCGAGCCGCGGCGCATGGAGCCGCGACCGGCCACGCATTCCAATGACAACCTGCCGGGCTTTCGCCGTCCGGCGGAACGCCGGCGTCCAACCCCGGTCTGTCATTGGATCCTGATCGACGGCCACCTGGAATCCCGGTGGATCGTCGACCCCACCACCGAACCAACCAACGGTGAGCGATGCGCGGACCGGCCTTCCGGCCCGCGCATGACAATCGCGCGTGCCGCTGAACTCAAGATGGCTGCAAGCGCCTAGAGGACGGACATGGACGAAGGACCTAGACGTCCCGTTGCCCGCCGTTCCGGCGCCGCAACGGGACTCCCTCCGGGGAACGACATCACGTTTGAGAATGCCGCTGCTCACGGCAGCGGAGGTTGCGCGCGCGTGTAAAGCCGCTCCGCGTTCCTCGCGCCGTGCCTGACAGGCAGCGCGGAGACGATCGGAGCAGCTATGACGGAAACCGCCAGACAGACAGAGACCGAGATACACCGCCGGCAAAGACGCTTGCGCCGGCAAGCCGGTGCAAGTCCGGCGAACGACGGCCCCCACGCTAGGGCATCAGGGACGCAAGGCGAACTCGATCGGCTGCATGCGTCGCTCGCCGCGGTGACGCCGGACAATCACCCGCGCACCGCAAGGCTGCTCAACGCGAGCACCCGCAAGATCGCGCAGAAGGTGATCGAGGAGGCCGGCGAGGTCGCCCTCGAGACCGTCAAGCACAACACGCAGGCCATCGTCCGCGAAAGCGCCGACCTGCTCTACCACCTGGTCGCATTGTGGCATCGCGCCGAGATCGATCCCGGCTCGGTGTGGGCCGAGATGCGCCGCCGTGCCGACGAACTCGGGATCGCCGAGAAACCACCGAAATCCCGCGACCGGAATTCGAGTCCATCCACGCCAGAGTGGACGGGAGGCAACCATGACCAAGCCAAATGACATCGTCGAGCTGCCGGTTCGGCCGACGGCCGCGCGGACCGTCCGGCCCACCGGCTCCACCAACGATCCGCTCGTCCCCGTGATGCGCAGCGTCATCGGTCTCGTCAGCGAGAGCGCGGGCTTGGTGCGCCATGTCGCAGCCCTCGGCATCGTCCTGGTCTTCGACGCCGGCGCCGCGCCGAAGCGCCGGCCGGCCGCAAGACCTGCGCCCGCACCTGACGCGACCAACATCATCCGCTTTCCAACAGCCAAAACAACCAAACCACGCAAGTAAGAAGGAATGAGTCATGACCGTCGTCAATGACTTGAATATGCACGCCCCCGATCAAGACGCCGCCACCTCGGTCAGGACCGCGGTCCTCGACCGGGCCCATCTCGGCGATATCCATGGTGCACTCGGCAGCATCGCCGAGGATGATGTCGCGCCCCGCGCGACATTCGCGGCACGGATGAAGACGCTACTGGCGATCGTCGGCCCCGGCCTGATCGTGATGGTCGGCGACAATGATGCCGGCGCGTTCGGCACCTACACCCAGGCCGGCCAGAACTACGGCACCACGCTGCTGTGGACGCTGCTGCTGCTGATCCCGGTGCTCTATGTCAACCAGGAGATGGTGGTGCGGCTCGGCGCCGTCACCGGCGTCGGCCATGCGCGGCTGATCTTCGAGCGTTTCGGCAAGTTCTGGGGCGCCTTCAGCGTCATCGACCTGCTGGTGCTGAACGCGCTGACCATCGTGACCGAGTTCATCGGTATCACGCTGGCGCTCAGCTATCTCGGCGTCTCGCAGTTCTGGGGCGTGCTGGCATCGGCCGTCATCGTGATGGCGGCGGTCTCGACCGGTGACTTCCGCCGCTTCGAGCGGTTCGGCATCGTGCTGGTCGTAGGCAGCCTGCTGCTGGTGCCGGTCATCCTGATGGTGCATCCGCCGGTCGGGCAGATCGCGGCGGACTTCTTCGTACCGAAGATGCCCGAGGGCGCCAAGCTCAGCGAGGTGATGCTGCTGATCGTTGCCATCGTCGGCACCACCGTGGCGCCGTGGCAATTGTTCTTCCAGCAGAGCTACATCGTCGACAAGCGGATCACGCCGCGCTTCATCCGCTATGAGCGGCTGGACCTGTGCATCGGCATCGTGCTGGTCGTGGTTGGCGCGGTCGCGATGATCTCGTTCTGCGCGGCGGTGTTTGCCGGGACGCCGGAATTCGGCAACTACACCGACGCGCTGGGGACCGCGGTCGGACTTGAAAAATACGCCGGGCGGCTGCCGGCGGTGCTGTTTGCCCTCGCACTGCTCGATGCCTGCATCATCGGCGCGGCCGCGGTCTCCCTCTCCACGGCCTATGCGATCGGCGACGTGTTCGCGGTCAAGCACTCGCTGCACCGCAAGCCGTGGGACGCCAAAGGCTTCTATGGCGTCTATTGCGGGCTGATCGTGCTGGCCGCCACGCTGGTGCTGACGCCGGGCACACCGCTTGGGCTGCTCACCAACGCAGTGCAGACCCTGGCCGGCGTGCTGCTGCCGAGCGCGACGGTATTCCTGCTGCTGCTCTGCAACGACCGTCACATCCTCGGACCCTGGATCAATTCGACCAGGCTGAACCTGTTCACCGGCGCGGTGGTCGCGGCGCTGGTGATGCTGTCGGTGATCCTGACCGCTGCGGTGCTGTTCCCCGACCTCGGCGAACAATGGATCATCGGCATCCTGATCGGCGGCAGCGTGCTTGCGCTCGTCGTCACCGCGCTGGTCAAGCTGTACGAGATGTCGTCGCGCCGCAACGCGTCGTTCCGCTTCAAGCACCAGCCGCCGCTGTTCAACCGCGACACCTGGCGGATGCCGCCGCTCGATCGGCTGCCGCCGGCGCGGCTCAGCCCGCTGAGCCGGATCTGGATGATCGTGCTGCGCGGCTATCTCGTGGTCGCCGGCGGGCTGGTGCTGCTGCGCATCTTCCAGCTGGCCACGGTGGGCGCGTGACCGCAGCCACGCCGGGCCGCTTCCGGCGATGGGGCGCGATCGTGCTGCTCAGGATGGCAAGCGCCATCCTGCGCAGCGCCACCGCGCTCTACCTGAAACGCACAATCTCGGGCGCCGAGCTCCGCGCGGCGCTCTCAGTGGCGCGATCCTTCGAACGAGCCGGCGCGTCGATCGTGCTGGGACGATGGTCGCGGCCGGAATTCACCACGACAACGAAAGCTAAAGACGATGACGGCATCGAATGAACGGCGGGCGCTCGACCTGACTGCCACACCCGCGCAGCCAAATGAGGTGAACCGCGCAAGGGGCCTTGCCCTGTTGCACGACTGTCATAGAGGCAGTGCACACCGGGAGGCACCCGGGACACCTCAGCTGCAACTGCGAATTATTTGCAACAAAATGCGGACGGTGCTAGGTGCTGGTCTGGTTTTGGATGGGACGGTACGGATCGGACCGGGGATGGCGGGCAATGACTTCAAATCTCGGGTGGCAAGCGGCCGTCAAATCTGGCGTGATGGCAGGGAATACCTCCAACCGCCCGAGGGGCAACGCCGCATGACCCGCGTCCGCCTGTTCCGGGCTCCGATCGTCGCCGGGGCAGCGCTCGGCGCGGCTGCCTTCGGGACGCCCGCGGCGGCGGCCGACATGGCGGTGAAGTCACCGGCCATGACCGCAGTCTACAACTGGACCGGCTTCTACGTCGGTGGCCATGTCGGCTATGGCGACGGCAGCCTCGGTCCCGATACCAATCCGCTTCCCCTGCAAGGCGTGTTGCTCCCGCACACGGTCACGGGCGGGGTCGGCGGCTTCCAGGTCGGCTACAATCACCAGTTCGCCAACCGCGTCGTGCTCGGCGTCGAGGCCGATGCGACCTTCGTCAGCCCGGTCGACCTGCCGCGCCGCACGCTCGGCCCCTTCAACGCCTCGATCGATTATCTCGGCACCGTGCGTGGCCGCGCCGGTTACAGCTTTGGCAGCTGGATGCCCTATATCACCGGCGGCTTCGCCTGGGGACACACCCAGGTCAGGGTCAATGACGATTCCGGCAACGTCGTCTCCGAGCCTGGACAGTACCAGACCGGATGGACCGCTGGTATCGGCGCCGAGTTCGCGCTGAGCGGCAACTGGACCGCCAAGATCGAGTACGAATATGTCGACCTGTCGCGCCGGACACTCGGGCTCAATGATTTCGGCATGCCCGGTGTCACCATCGACCCGCGGATTCATCTGCTGAAATTCGGCCTGAACTACCAGCTCGGCGACTCGCCATGGTCGGCGACGCCGACCCAGCCGCGGCTGCCCGACTCCGACAATTGGTCGATCCATGGCCAGACGACCCTGATCGGACAGGGCTACCCTGCCATTCGTTCGGCCTATGCCGGCACCAACAGCCTTCCGGCCGGTGGACAGGTGCAGCAGACCTGGACCACGACCGCGTTCGTCGGCGTCAAGCTTTGGGAAGGTGGCGAGCTCTACTTCAATCCGGAAACCGCCCAGGGCTTCGGCCTCAACGGCACGCTCGGCATCGCCGGCTTCCCGAACGGCGAAGCACAGAAGGCCGGCGCCGAGTATCCGAGGATCCGGCCGCAGCGCTACTACATCAAGCAGACCTTCGGCTTCGGCGGCGAGCAGGAAGACGTCCCTGACGGCCCGAACCAGATCGCGGGCAAGCGCGACATCGATCGCCTGACCCTGATCGTCGGGCGGTTTGCGATCGGCGATTTCTTCGACGGCAATTCCTACGCCAAGGACCCGCGCGCCGATTTCATGAACTGGGCTATGTGGGCGTCCGCCGCCTATGACTTCCCGGCCGACCTGCCGGGCTATACCCGCGGCGCGGTGGCCGAGCTCAACCGCAAGGATTGGGCGGTGCGCGCCGGCCTGTTCCAGGTGCCGGACGCACCGAACAGCGACGTCCTGACCTTCAAGACCGGCGGCGCCGTCGTCGAATTCGAGGGGCGCTATTCGATCTTCGACCAGCCCGGCAAACTGCGCGTCGGCGTGTTCGGCAATCGCGGCTTCACCGGCAATTACAGCCAGGCGCTCGCGATCGTGGCCAGCGACCCGACGCTCGACATCAACGCGGTGATGGCGAGCATCCGCAAGGACAATCTGAAGTACGGCTTCTACCTCAATGCCGAGCAGCAGATCGCGACCGATGTCGGCCTGTTCGGCCGGCTGAGCTGGAACGACGGCCAGAACGAGATCCTGTCATTCACCGACATCGACCGCAGCCTTTCGGGCGGTGTGTCGATCAAGGGCAGCCGGTGGGGTCGGCCGGACGACACCATCGGCATCGGCGGCGCAATCAACGGACTGTCGGCCTCGCACCGTGATTACCTCGCCGCCGGCGGCCTCGGCCTCTTGATCGGCGACGGCGCGCTCAACTACCGCAACGAAGGCATCTTCGAGAGCTATTACGCCTACTCGGTGAACAAGCACCTGACGGTGACGGCGGACTACCAGTTCATCGCCAACCCCGCCTACAACGCCGACCGCGGCCCGGTGCACATCTTCTCCGGCCGCCTGCACGGCGAGTTCTGAGTCTGCTGTGGCGGCGTCAGCGGATCGGCAAAAGCCGGTAATATGATGCCGCCCCCGCCGGGCAATTGACGCCGCAGCCGACGATCCGGCCGCAGACAGGACTGCGACATAGTGATGCCGCAGTCACAGCTCCTGACGGAAAAAGCCAATGTTGCTGGTGCGTGCGATGCGAACGCTTCGCACGACCTTGCTCATGCAAATCCTTTGCAAACAGATCGGTTGACGCTCTTCGGCGATCTCCATATTTGCGGCGTAACGGAGCTTCGGACCGCTCTCGCGCAGGCTTCATCGGCAGCTTGCGCGATTTCGGGTTGCATCGCTCGCATACTGCTGCCGGGGAGCAACCATGCTGAATGGCATTGTCTACTTCATCGTCCAGACACTGATCCTCGATCCTTTGCAGACCGAGATTTCCAACCGCCTCGTGAGGGCGGGCGTACCGCCGCAGACCGTCGCTGAGATCACCGAGTGCACGAAGTCGTCGCTGCCCGCGGCAGTGCGACGTGCAACGGAAGATCCGCAATGGGCGGTCGTGGTCGCGCTCGACGTCTGGCTGGCGAGGAAGACGCCGGAACAGATTGTGCAGGAGGCCGCGCCCTCCTGCAAACCCGCGATGGATTCGGCACGATCCTATTTCGGCAAGGGAGCCGTATGATGTTCAGGGTGATCGACGAGCCGATACCTGTCCGTGCGCCCGGACGCAGCCTCGATCGTTCGCTCAAGATTGCGATCGGAAGCTTCATCGTCAGCGCTTCGGTGTTCGCGATCAAGTACATCGCGTATGTGATAACCGGAAGCGTCGCGCTGTATTCGGATGCGATCGAAAGCATCATCAACATCACGACCGCGGCGGCCGTCATCATTGCAGTCAAGATCGCGGCCAATCCGCCTGACGCCGAGCATCCCTACGGTCATCATAAGGCCGAGTATCTGTCCGCCGTCGTCGTCGGTGTCATGATCGTCGCGGCCGCGATCGCCATCATGAAGGAGGCGTATGGAGGCTTCGTATCGCCCAAACCGATCGAGTCGGCGGGCCCCGGTCTGACCGTCAGCATAATAGCAACCGCGTTCAATCTGAGCTGGAGCCTGTTCCTGATCCGTCAGGGACGGATCCACAAGTCGGTGTCACTGGTCGCGGACGGGAAGCACCTGATGGCGGACGTGGCGACGTCCGTCGGCGTCCTTGTCGGCGTTGTCCTCGTCGTCGTCACGGGCATCATCGAACTCGATGCCGTGATCGCAGCACTGGTCGCCCTCCACGTTCTGTGGAGCGGCTGGGCGTGATTCGCGAAAGCACCAGCGGGCTGCTCGACGAATCCGCGCCCGCCGAGGATGTCGCGGAGATCAAGGAGGCGATCGCCCGCAATGCGGACGGTGCGATCGAGGCTCGCGGCCTGCGGACGCGCCACGCCGGCAAGGCACTATTTGTCGAATTTCAGCTCGTCGTACCAGCTGAAATGAGCACCGGGCGCGCGCACGAAATCTGCGATCGAATCGAAGCGGGAATCAAGGACCGGTTCGAAGGAGCGATGACGACGATTCACGTGGAGCCGGAGGAGCGGGCCACGCACGACAACGCGGCCGTCCAATCAGAGTGAAGTCGCAGCAACCGAATCCAGGGCATCAGGATTGACGTGCGCATGAATCCCGGCCTGCTTCATCCGGGCCATTGGTTCCCTGCAACACCTGACGGATGGGATCGGGCAGTCATCCTCTTCCCACTCAAATATATGTAGCCCCCCCGGGCTTGCCGCAAGCCCGGGGTCATCCCGTAGAAAGCGCGCCCAATCGATCGAACCGAGGGGATGCGAAATGCGGGAACATGATGTGGTGATTGCCGGCGGAGGGCCGACCGGGCTGATGCTGGCGGGCGAATTGATGTTGGCCGGGATCGATGTCGCGATCGTCGAGCGGCGGGCGAGCCCGGATCTCACCGGCTCGCGGGCGGGCGGCCTGCATGCGCGGACCATGGAGGTGCTCGATCAGCGCGGCATCGGCGATCGATTCGTCGCGGCGGGAACGCGCCATCCGGCGGTGCTGTTCCACTCGCATCTGGTTCCGCTTGATATCACCGACTTTCCGACCCGGCGCAATTTCACGCTCGGGCTGTTCCAGACCCGTATCGAGCGCATTCTCGGCGAATGGGTCGGCGAGCTCGGCGTGCCGATCTATCGCGCGTGCGACGTCACCGGTTTCACGCAGGACGAGGCCGGCGTCGATGTCGCGTTGTCGGATGGAGAGAGCATCCGGTCACAGTATCTCGTCGGCTGCGACGGCGGCCGGAGCATCGTCCGCAAGGCGGCCGGCATCGAATTCGCCGGATGGGATCCGACCAGAAGCTGGCTGATCGCCGAGGCCGAGATGTCCAGCGAACCGCAATGGGGCTTTCGCCAGGACGACACCGGCACCTATGCGATCGGCAAGGTGGAAGACACCACGCGCGTGCGTGTGGTGCTGACCGAGCGGCAGCTCGGCACCGAGAGAGAGCCGACCCTGCGCGACGTCAGTGAGACGCTGGCCGCCGCGTATGGCACCGATTTCGGCATCCATGATCCGGTCTGGATCTCGCGCTTCACCGACATGACCCGGCAGGCGGCGACCTATCGCAGGCAGCGCGTGCTGCTGGCCGGGGATGCCGCCCATGTGCATCCCCCGATGGGCGGACAGGGCCTCAATATCGGCGTACAGGACGCGGTGAATCTGGGCTGGAAGCTCGCCCAGGTGGTCAAGCAGATATCGCCGGATAGCCTGCTCGACAGCTATCAGGCCGAACGACATCCGGTGGCGGCCCGCGTGCTGCGCAACACCATGGCGCATGTCGCGCTCAGCCGCACCGACGCGCGCAGCAAGGCGCTGAACGAGGTCGTCTCCGACCTATTGCGCATGGACGAGCCGCGCCGCCGATTTGTCGCGATGATGTCGGGCCTCGACCTGCACTACGATCTCGGCGATGGCCATCCGTTGCTCGGACGCCGGATGCCGGATCTCGACCTCGTTACCGCGAACGGTCCCGTACAGCTCTTCATGCTGCTGCACTGGGCGCAACCCGTGCTGCTCAATTTCGCCGCGCCGAACCGCGTCGATATCGCCGGCTGGACCGATCGCGTTCAGTCGGTCGATGCCGGCTACGCCGGCCCGTGGGAGCTTCCCGCGATCGGAACGGTGCCGGCACCGGCCGCCGTGCTGGTCCGGCCCGACGGCTATGTGGCGTGGGTCGGCGAGCAGGCGCAGACGGGGCTCACCGAGGCACTGACCAGATGGTTCGGCGCGCCGCTTGGTTGATAGAGTTCTTCGTCATGGCCGGGCTTGTCCCTGCCATCCGCGTTTTCCTGGATCACCCAAGACAAGGACGCGGATGCCCGGCACAAGGCCGGGCATGACGGGATCGCACAAGAGTGCCTGATTTCTTCGCCCGCGCCCTACCCCGCCGGCTGGAACGAATCCGCGCGCGCCATCGCCCAGGCTTCGCGGAAGCGCGGATCCTGCGTGCCTTCGAGCAACTCGCCCGGGCGCAGCGCCGGGTAGAGTTGCGCGAAGGAGCGGACGTCGGTGGTCGAAGTCCGCTGCGAGAAGTGGATCGGGCGCAGATCCTGGGTATGCTCGAGGCCGGCGGCCGCGAGCAGCTCGGTCAGTGCGTGCAGGGTCGAGTGGTGATAATTGTACACCCGCTCGCTCTTGTCCGGCACGTAGAGCGCGCGGTTGCGAACCGGATCTTGCGAGGTCACGCCGGTCGGGCAACGATCGGTGTGGCAACTCAGGGACTGGATGCAGCCCAGCGCGAACATGAAGCCGCGCGCCGAATTGCACCAGTCGGCCCCGATCGCCATCGCGCGCGCCATGTCGAAGGCGGTCGCGATCTTGCCGGAGGCGCCGATCTTGATCCGGTCGCGCGCGCCGATACCGACCAGCGCGTTGTGGACGAAATTGACGCCCTCGCGCATCGGCATGCCCAAATGGTCCATGAACTCCAGTGGCGCCGCGCCAGTGCCGCCTTCGTTGCCGTCGACCACGATGAAATCGGGATACAGCCCGCTCTCCTTCATCGCCTTGCAGATCGCCAGGAATTCCCAGGGATGGCCGATGCACATCTTGAAGCCGGCCGGCTTGCCGCCGGACAGCTTCCGCATGTTGGCGACGAATTCCATCATCTGGATCGGTGTCGAGAATGCCTTGTGATAGGCCGGCGAGATGCAGTCCTCGCCGAGCGGCACGCCGCGGATCTTGGAGATCTCCTCGGAGACCTTGGCGGCCGGCAGCACGCCGCCATGGCCGGGCTTGGCGCCCTGGCTGATCTTGAGCTCAACCATCTTGATCTGGTCGTCGCTCGAGACCCGCGCGAACTCGTCCGGATTGAAGGTGCCGTCGCGGTTGCGACAACCGAAATAGCCCGAGCCGATCTCCCAGATGATGTCGCCGCCCATCTCGCGGTGATACGGACTGACGCCGCCCTCGCCGGTGTCATGGGCGAAGCCGCCCTTCTTGGCGCCGGCGTTCAGGGCCCGCACCGCGTTCGGGCTCAACGCGCCAAAACTCATCGCCGAGATGTTGAAGACCGAGGCCGAATACGGCCTGGTGCAATCGGGGCCGCCGATGGTGATGCGGAATTTCTCGTCGGCTTTCGGCTTCGGCGCCACCGAGTGGTGCATCCACTCATAGCCCTCGCGGTAGACGTCCTCCTGGGTGCCGAACGGCCGCTTGTCGAGCACCATCTTGGCGCGCTGATAGACCACCGCGCGGGTGTCGCGCGAGAACGGCATGCCGTCCTTCTCGCTCTCGAAGAAATACTGCCGCATCTCGGGGCGGATTTCCTCGAGCAGGAAGCGGACATGCGCCGAGATCGGGTAGTTGCGCAGCACTGCGTGGCTCTTCTGCGTGAGGTCGCGGATACCGAGCAATGTCAGCGCGCCGAAGATGACCAGCGGGATCAGGACGATCTTGAAGACCTTGTGATCGAAAATCCCGACCAGCAGCAGCAGCGCGGTGACGACGGCGCAGATCGTCAGCACGATGAAGCGCGGCGAGAACGGAAGCAGCATCGTGTCCATAGAACCCCTCAGCCGGTCTGCCTGGATACCCTGTCGGTCGCGAGCCTAATCCAACTCGCGGAACCAGCGCTACACGGTAATACGGCCGGTCGGTCACAGATGTGACAACCGCCCGGATGGGCGGGTGCGAGCGCCATGATCGTTCAACTTAATCCCTATTGCAGTGCAACGAAGTCGGCCGCGCACTCGCTGGTGCTCCCTCGCCCCGCTCTTGCGGGGAGAGGTTGAGAGCCCCCGACCTCAATGGTCGTGCGGCTGCAATTCGTGCGGGATGTGGCCCGGCTTCAGGCCGTCGCTCGCGAGCCATTCGTTGGTGGTATCGCGCGCGCGTGCGATATGGTCCGCAGTCCGGGTGAAATCGTAGGGCGAGCCGACCAGCGGACAGAGCGGCGGCACCACGAAATACTCGACGTCGGGGCCGATATTCTCGAGCTCGTTGACGAGTTGCCGCGCGATCAGCAGCGTCAGCGCATGCAGCGCGTTGGCAAGCGCACCGACCGGCGGCGCCTGATTGGCGCAGGCGTGTCCAGTCGGCAGCACGATCAGGCGTTTCGCCCCATGCTTCACGGCGACGCGGACCGGTGTGTTGCTGGAGATCGCCCCATCGGCCAGGAAACGATCGCGGTAGTGCACCGGCGTGAACGCCCCGGGGATCGCGGTCGAGGCCACGATCGCTTCCGCCGCCGAGCCTTCCGACAGCACCACGCTGTCGCCGCTGATGATGTCGGTGGTGACGATGTGGATCGGCATCCGGGCGTCCTCGAGATTGCGGAACGGGATGTAGTCGTCGATCAGACGGCGGATGCCTTCATGCGAGATCAGGAAGTCGCGCCGCCACAGGAAGCTCACCAGCGTCCGCCAGGTCACCGGAAACACATCCTGCCGGGTCAAATGGCGCCAGATGTCGGCCAACCGAGCGACGCCCGAGACGGTGGGATCACCGGCATAGAATGCGCCGTTCAGGGCGCCGACGCTGGAGCCGACCACCATGTCGGCAACGACGCCGTGTGCGGCCAGCGCCTGCAGCATGCCGACCTGCACCGCGCCAAAGCTGCCGCCGCCGGCGAATACAAACGCAGTCTTCGGCGCATCCGGATTGGTGATGGACAAGCTGCGGCTCCTCGGGTCGCCGCGTTCGGGAAACGGCTGCGCGGCGTTGGGAGGGTTATAGCAAAGGAAAAACGGTGCACGCCACCTGCACAGCCGTCGTCCAGGCGAAGGCCAGGACCCATAACCACAAATGCTAAAGGCTGGAGCCCGATGGGGCCCCAGCCTTCGCAAAACAGAGAGTGGTGGTAATGGGTCCTGGCCTGCGCCGGGACGACACCGATTAACGCTCGACGAACGCCTTCTCGATCACGAAGTGACCGGGCGTGTTGCCGCTGCCCTCCTTGAAGCCACGGGTCTCGAACAGCTGCTTCAACTCTTCCAGCATCGCGGGGCTGCCGCACATCATGATGCGGTCGGTCTCGATGTCGAGCGGCCCTTGATGCAGGTCGGTGAACAGCTGGTTGGAGGTGATCAGGTCGGTGATGCGGCCGCGGTTACGGAACGGCTCGCGCGTCACGGTCGGATAGTAGGACAGCTTCTCGGACAGCATGGGCCCGAACAGTTCGTCGTCGCGCAGCTTGGCGACCAGCTCCTCGCCATAGGCGAGCTCGGAGACCTGGCGGCAGCCATGCACCAGGAGGATCTGGTCGTAGCGATCATAGACCTCGGGGTCCTTGATCAGGCTCGCGAACGGCGCAAGGCCGGTGCCGGTCGACAGCAGCATCAGCCGCTTGCCGGGAATCAGGTTGTCGGTGATCAGCGTACCGGTCGCCTTGCGGCCGACCAGGATGGTGTCGCCCTCGCGGATCTTCTGGAGCTTGGAGGTGAGCGGGCCGTCCTGCACCTTGATCGAGAAGAACTCGAGCTCTTCCTCGTGATTGGCGCTCGCCATCGAATAGGCGCGCAGCAGCGGCCGGCCATCGACCTCGAGTCCGATCATGGCGAACTGGCCATTCTGGAAGCGGAAACCGGAATCGCGGGTGGCTCGGAAGCTGAAAAGCGTATCGGTCCAGTGCTGAACGGAAAGAACCTTCTCTCGATAGAACGCGCTCATGTGTTTTCGTTTTCTCGATTGACCAGATTTAGAATGGTTTGATTTAGACTGCCCGCGACGACGCAAAAGTGGCCGAAATCATTGAAGATCTCGCGTGTCCATTGCGCCTATGGGAGAGATAGTCAAGATCAACTGGCGTGCAATTGCGATCTCAGAATGGCAGTCGTTCGATTTCGCGCGGAGGTTCAACCACGACATCGTTAACACGCGGCGACGCGCGTAATATACTTGCCGAGATCAGCGCCGATCTGGCAATTAATTGCTGCGAAGTCAGCAACAAAGGGAAAATGATCTCGTGGTTCTGATCAGCCAGCGAATCTTCCTGGAAACCATCAAAAAATATTGCCTCGCGCACGATATCGCGATCGAGATCAGGTCCGGCGGCTGGCTGCTCATCATGACCAGGGGCAACGAGCGACGGCTCGCGATCGGTTACGACATCGGGCTGAACAGCGCGGTCGCGCATCAGGTTGCCAATGACAAATCGGCCTGCGCTGACGTGCTGGCGTCGGCGGGCGTCCCCGCCCTTCCGCACACGCTGGTTCTCGGCGCAAAGCTCAGCAAGCACATCCCGGGATCGGACTCGCTGGACGCGATACAGCTTCTGCTGGACAGGCATCCGCTCGGGCTCGTCGTCAAACCCAATGCGGGGACATCAGGCGAGCTGGTGTTTCGGGTGACGACCCGGGCGCAACTTGAGACGGCGGTGGCGCGCATCCTCGCCGCGCATCCGAGCCTTGCGATCTCGCCCTATGTCGAGATCGAGGACGAGGTGCGCGTCGTGCTGCTCGATGGGCGCGCGCTGATTGTCTACGGCAAGACCCGCCCGTCGGTGGTCGGCGACGGCGTCCATTCATTGCGCGCGCTGGCGCGGGCGGCGACGACCGAAGATCAATTCAAGATCATCACCACGGAACACGACGTCGCCGCGCTCGACGCCATTCCGCCGCTTGGTGAGCGGCGGCTGTTGAACTGGCGGCACAACCTCGATGCCGGCGCAGAGCCGGTGCTGCTTGCAGATGGCGCGGCACGCGAGGCCTGCGTCGCACTGGCCATCAGGGCTGCACAAGCCGTCGGCATTCGCTTCGCTTCCATCGACGTGGTGCGCGCCGACGGTGCGTGGAAAATCCTCGAAGTGAACGCCGGCGTGAAGATGGAAGCGCTGGGCCGCCGCCATCCGGAATTGGTCGAGGCAGCCTATGGCTCCGCCCTCGACTGCCTGTTCGGCTGAACAACGCAACCGAGGTGCGACCGTCGTCAGGCGGTCCGCGCCAATTCCCGGACGGCAGCCTTGTCCTCCCTTGGCGCTTCGTCGCCACTGTGAGTCAGTTCGCGGAACGTCTCGATCCTGGCTGGCGCGCCGAGCAGATAGCCCTGCATCTCGTCGCAGAACTCGTCACGCAGGAAACGCAGCTCTTCATCCGACTCGACGCCTTCGGCAAGCACCGGCAGGCCGAGCCCGCGACCGATGCCGAGCACGGCGCGCACGATCGTGGCAGCCTGTTCATTGGTATCGACCGATTTGATGAACGAGCCGTCGATCTTGATCTTGTCGAACGGGAATGCGCGCAGGTTCGACAGCGACGAATAGCCGGTGCCGAAATCGTCCATGGCGATGCGAACGCCGAATCCCTTGATCCGCCGCAGCGTCGCCAGCGCGCGATTGAAATCGCGGACCAGCGCCGTCTCGGTGATTTCGATTTCGAGCCGGCGCGGCGACAGCCCGGTCTCCAGCAATACCTTGTGCACGTCCTGCACGAAATTGGCGTTGTAGAGCTGGGCACCCGAGACGTTGACGGCCACCGTCAGCGGTTGCGTCCAGTTCACCGCCTCCTGGCACGCCTTTCTCAGCACCCAATCGCCGATCTCCAGGATTGAGCCGGACTCCTCGGCGATCGGAATGAAGACCGCGGGCGAGATCACGCCGCGCGTCGGGTGCTTCCAGCGCAACAGCGCCTCGAAGCCGGTCACGACCCCGGTGCGAATGTCCTTCTGCGGCTGGTAGACCAGCCACAACTCGTCACGCGAGATCGCATGCCGCAGATCGTGCTCGATCATGCGCCGCTCGCGGACGTCGGAGCCCATCTTCGCCTCGAAGAAGCGGTAGGTGGAGCGGCCCTCGGTCTTGGCGCGATAGAGCGCGGTGTCGGCATGCACCAGCAGGGTCTCGCGCTCGGACCCGTCATCCGGGCAGATCGCGATGCCGACGCTGCTGGAAATACTTTCGACCTCGGGCATGATGTCCTTGCGGCGCAACGCATCGAGGATCGATTCGGCCAGATGGCTGACCGCCGAGGGGCTGGCAAGCTGCGGCACCAGGATGGCGAACTCGTCGCCGCCCAACCGGGCCATCATATGCCGCTCGCCGAGCACTGCGGTGACGCGCGAGGCGACGGCCTGCAGCACCTTGTCGCCCGCGGCATGACCGAACAGGTCGTTGACCTCCTTGAAGCGGTCGAGGTCGAGACAGAGCACCGCCAGCTTGTCGCCCTTGGCCAGCGCGTTGCCGACCTCCTGATCCATCCGCGTGTTGAAATGGCTGCGGTTTGGCAGCGACGTCAGCGCGTCATGGTGCGCCAGATAGCGAATGTGCCGCTCGGCCTCGCGGCGCGCGCGCAGATCGCGAACCGCGATGACCTGATGCGGCCGGCCGGCAAAATCCAGCGATCGCCGGATCAGTTCGACCGGGATCACCGAACCGTCGGCGTGATGCAAATTGGTCTCGATCGGCTTGTGCGGATCGGCCGCGATCCTGGCGAGCGCGATCTGGTCCGGAAAACAGGTTGCGAGGCGGCCGCCGACGAGTTGCTCTGACGAGGAGCCGGCGAGATGCACGAAGCTGTCATTGACGGTCACGATGATGTCGCCGTCGCAGACCAGCAGCCCCTCGACCGCGCCGTTGGCGAGACCGCGCATGCGGTCGGCCTCGATCTCCATCCGGCGGCGTTCGCGCAGGTCGAGCGCGCTGCCGGTCAACGCAAGCAGGATGATGACGAAGCTCGCGACGCCCACGGCGCCGGCAAGCCATTCGGCCGGCAGCGCCGAACGCGGCACCACGATCGTCGGGTCGGGGATGATCGATACCGCGCCCATCGCCGTGAAGTGATGGCTGCAGATCGCCAGCGTCAGCAGCAGCGCACCCAACACCTTCCACTTCAGGGACCGGTCATGGAGACCCGCGGGCAGCGCGGCCGCGCCGATCACCGTACCGATCACGATCGAGGCCACAACGAGCGCGGGGTCCCAAAGGATCACTCCGGCGACCTCAAACGCGGCCATGCCGGTGTAATGCATCGCGGCGATGCCGCCGGCGACGATCGCCCCGCCCAGTGCCGGCCCGAAGCGCCAGCCCGGACGCATCGCAACCGCCAGTCCCACACCGGTCAGCACGATGGCCGCAACCAGCGACAGGAAGGTCAGCTTGATATTGTAGCCGCTCGGAAGTCCCGGTGCGAAGGCGAGCATCGCGATGAAATGCGTCGCCCAGATGCCGAAGCCGGTGGACACCGCCGACACCACGATCCAGACACCGCGCATCTGACCGACCGAACTCCGTGCGTGGCGCAGCAGGTTGATGGCGGCATAGGAGGCAAGGCTACAGACGACGGCGGCCAGCCCAACGAGCCACAAATCATGCTCGGTCGCGATGCAATTATAGACCTTGAACATCTGATCAGTACCGTAATTGATGGATCCATAAGAGGCCGTTATGGGTCCACCGTAGGCAGCAGCGTATTACGAGTGGTAAACCCCCGTAAAAGACCGGTACTGATGCTCGACATGGTAAACAATCGGTCCGGTCGGGGGCGGAGCGACAGCTTGCACCTGTCCATCCCGGGCAGCATCCAGCCCTTGGTAACCAGCGGTCAACCAAGCGGCCCCAGCACGACAATCGTCCCGGCCGCGGCCGGGGCAATCGCTTATGGCCACGAACAGTTTTGCGCGGCCGTTTCCACGTTCGTCATGGCCGGGCTTGTCCCGGCCATCCACGTCTTTCTCACGCGGTAATCAAGACGTGGATGCCCGGCACAAGGCCGGGCATGACGGAGTTTGTGGGGAGATCGAGCCCATATGCGATTGCCCTGCGGCCAAGGCCGGGACGATCTCGAACGTATCACGCCAAGCTCAATTGCTCTCGTCGAGCACCTTGAAGGCCTCTTCGAGCTGCGGAGACAGCGCGACGTTGAGCTTCTCGCCGGTCGGCAGGCGGGCGACGAACCATTTGTTGTAGAGCGGGATGATGTCGCGGTTCGAGGCGAGCTTGCGGAATGCGCGCTCGACCACTTCCTTCATCTGCGGCTCACCCTTGCGGTACATGATGCCGTAGGGATCGTAGGACAGGTAGTCGCCGGTAACGCGGAATTTGTCCTGCGACTTGTGCCGCGCGATCAGGCCGTAGAGCAGGATGTCGTCGGTCGCGAACGCATCGGCCTTGCCGTCCACCAGCATCTGGTAGGACTGCTCGTGGTCGCCCGATGTGACGATGTTGAGCCCGAGCGATTGCTTGGCATCAACATTGTGCATCGCCTGCTCATTGGTGGTGCCTTTGGTCACCACCACGGTCTTGCCCTTGAGATCGCCGACCTGATTGACGCTAGAAGCCTTCGGGACCATCAGCTTGGTGCCGGCCACGAACATCAGTGGCGAGAACGCGACCTGCTTGCCGCGCTCCGCATTCGCCGTGGTCGATCCGCATTCGAGATCGATCTTCTTGTCGACGACCGCCGGAATGCGATCGTCCGAGGTGACCTTGACGTAGTCGATCTTGAGGTTGGCGTCGTCGACCTCTGCCCCGATCTCGTCCACGATCGCGTCGCACAGCTCGAGGCTGTAGCCGATCGGCCGATTGGAATGGTCGAGGAACGAGAACGGCGGCGAACTCTCGCGATAGCCGAGCCGCACACTATGCGTGGCCTTGATGTTGGCGAGCGTGGGGCTGAGCCCCTCGCCGCCGGCCGTCTGTGCGAGGGCCGGTGCTGCCAGCAGACATGCTGCCAGCACCAGCCCTTCAGCCAGGATCGGCCTCCAGCGGGCAGGATGCATGCGTCCCTCCCGTCAATGTGCCGGCACAGCGTCACCGGCGACGGCATCGGACGGCACGGCGTCGTCGGGCCCGAGCTCATGCTCGGCCTTCAGCTCGCCCTCCCACTTCGCGACCACCGCGGTCGCCAGCGAGTTGCCGATCACGTTGGTGGCGCTGCGGCCCATGTCGAGGAAGGTGTCGATGCCCATGATCATCAACAGCCCGGCCTCGGGGATGTTGAACTGCGACAGCGTCGAGGCGATCACCACCAGCGACGCGCGCGGCACGCCGGCGACGCCCTTCGAGGTGATCATCAGGGTCGCCAGCATCGCGAACTGGGTGCCGAGCGACATCTCGATGTGATAGCTCTGCGCGATGAAGATGCTCGCGAAGGTGCAGTACATCATCGTGCCGTCGAGGTTGAAGGAATAGCCGAGCGGCAGCACGAAGGCCGAGATCCGCGAGGAGGCGCCGAACTTGTTCAGCCCCTCCAGCGTCTTCGGGTAGGCCGCCTCGGACGAGGCGGTCGAGAACGCGATCATCAGCGGCTCGCGGATCAGCCGCAGCAGATGGCTGTAGCGTGGCCCGATCACGATGAAGCCGACCATCACCAGGATGCCCCACAGGAGCAGCAGCGACAGGTAGAAGCCGCCCATGAACACGATCAGCTTCCAGAGCACGCCGAGGCCGTTCTTCGAGACCGTCGCCATGATCGCGGCCCACACCGCGATCGGCGCGAACAGCATCACGTAGCCGGTGACCTTGAGCATGATGTGCGCGAGGTCGTCGATCAGGCTCATGATCGGCTTCGACCGCTCGGGCATGGCGCCGAGCGCGACCGCGAAGAACACCGCGAACACCACGATTTGCAGGATCTCGTTCTGCGCCATCGCGTCGGCGATCGAGGTCGGGATCAGATGGGTCAGGAATTTCTCGACCGAGAACGCCGACACCGGCAGGCCGGTGGATTGGGCCTTGTCGGGCAGCGTGCCGGGGAAGTTGGCGCCGGGCTGCAGCAGATTGACCATCACGAGGCCGAGCAGCAGCGAGATGAAGGAGGCGGAGACGAACCAGCCCATGGTCTTGGCGAAGATGCGCCCGAGCTTGGCGCCGCTGCCCATATGCGCGATGCCGCCGACGAGGGTTGCGAACACCAGGGGCGCGATGATCATCTTGATCAGGCGCAGGAACAGCATGGCGATCAGGTTGACGTCTGCTGCGATTTCGGCACGGCTGTCAGGAAAATAGTTGAAGACAATCGTCCCCATCGCGATGCCAAGGACCATCGCAATCAGGATGTACTGCGTAAACCTGTTCGACATTCTCTTACCCCGTAAGTTCCCGGCGAAGGGCAAGTGTGGCAGATTTACGCACCTATGCAACACGCTTCGCGCCGAGCGGGACTTTGCCGAAATGTTCCCGTTGTGGAATGCCAGCGCGCGGACTAGCGTTCATGCAGCGCACAATCTGTGCAATGCGCTGCGTAACGCGCAGCCAATTGCATGCGAAACGACCAACGCGAGGGGAGACATCGCCAATGAACGACACCGTCAATCGCCAGATCCTGCTTGTTGAAAAACCGACCGGCAAGCTTGGCCCCGAGCACTTTCGGCTGACCAAGGGCACCGTCCCCGTGCCGAAGGACGGCGAGGCGCTGCTGCGCACGCGCTACATCTCGCTCGATGCCGCCAACCGCGCCTGGATGCACGGCGCCACCTACCGCGCCGCGGTGGAAGCCAACACCGTGATGGCCGGCGGCAGCATCGCAGAGGTGGTGTCGTCGAATGACCCCGCCCTGAAGCCGGGCGATGTCGTGTTCGGCGACACCGGCTGGCAGGATTACGCCGCGGTGCCTGCCAAGCACCTGTCGAAGATGCCGAAGCTCGAGCCGATGACGCATCTGCTCAGCGTCTACGGCATTGCCGGCCTGACCGCCTATTTCGGCCTGCTCCATGTCGGCAAGCCCAAGGAGGGTGAGACCGTGGTGGTGTCGGCCGCGGCCGGCTCGGTCGGCTCGATCGTCGGCCAGATCGCCAAGCTCAAGGGCTGCCGCGTGGTCGGCATCGCCGGCGGCAAGGACAAGTGTCACTGGCTGACATCGGAGCTCGGCTTCGACGCCGCGGTCGACTACAAGGACGGCGCCACCTACAAGGCGCTGCGCGCCGCGGCGCCCAAGGGCATCGACGTCTATTTCGACAATGTCGGCGGCGACATCCTGGAAGCCTGCCTGTCGCAGATGAACAACCGCGGCCGAATCGCCTGCTGCGGCGCGATCTCACAGTATGACGGCGTGCCGTCGGCGCATGGCCCGCGCGGCGTGCCCGGCCTGATCGTGGTGAAGCGGCTGATCATGCAGGGCTTCATCGTGATGGACTACATGGACCAGCGCGACACGGCGCTCGCCGACCTGCAATCCTGGGTCTCCTCCGGCAAGCTCAAGGTGCAGGAGGACGTCATCGACGGCATCGAGAACACGCCGCAGGCGCTGATCGGGCTGCTCGCCGGCGAGAACCGCGGCAAGCGCATGGTGAAGGTGTAGAGCCGAGAAGCAGGTGCGTAGGGTGGGTTAGCGAAGCGTAACCGACCTTTTCCTTCGCATTGGCATGGCGGGTTACGCCTTCGGCTAACCCGCCCTACGCAGCTGGGTGACTGGGATGCATTGAGGACGCGGGGCTAGTGCACCGTACCCGAGGCCTGCGGCGCGGCTTGCGGCCCGGCCGTCTTGCCCTTCTTCGCCTTGCGCCAGTTCTCGAAATTCTGCACCACGACGAAGAACGCCGGCACGAACAGCACCGCGAGGCAGGTCGAGGCGATCATGCCGGAGAACACGGTGATGCCGATCGACTTGCGGGCGTTGGCGCCGGCGCCGGTCGCGATCACCAGCGGCAGCACGCCGAGGATGAAGGCGAACGACGTCATCAGGATCGGCCGGAACCTGGCGCGCGCGGCGTCGATCGCCGATTCCAGCACCGGCTTGCCGTCGCGGATATGATGCTCGAGCGCGACCTCGACGATCAGGATCGCGTTCTTGGCCGACAGCGCGATCAGGAGAATGGTGCCGATCTGGGTATAGAGATTGTTCTCAATCCGGAGCGCCGTCAGCACCAGCATCGGCCCGAGCAACGACAGCGGCACCGCCAGGATCACCGAGATCGGCGCATACCAGCTCTCATATTGCCCGGCGAGCACGAGGTAGACCAACAGCAGCGCCAGCGCGAACACGAAGTAGATCTGACCGCCGACCGCCTTCTCCTGGTACGACATCGCCGTCCACTCATAGCCCGTCCCCGGCGGCAGCGTCTTGGCGGCGATCTCCTCCATCAGCGTCATCGACTGACCCGAGCTGTAGCCCTGCGACGGCAGGCCGATGATGGTGGCCGACGGATAGAGATTGTAGAGGCTGATCAGCGACGGCCCGACCGACGGCGTGATGTTCGCCACGGTGCCGAGCGGGATCATGTCGCCGTTGCTGTTGCGCACCATCATGTTCTGGATGTCGCGCAGCGTCAGTCGGTATTGCGCGTCGGCCTGGGTGTAGACCTGGAAGGTGCGGCCGAACTTGGTGAACTGGTTGACGTAGCTCGCGCCCAGATAGGACGACAGCGTCGAGAAGATCTGGTCGGTGGTGACATGCAGGGTCTGGGTCTTGATGCGGTCGACCTCGACGTCGAACTGCGGCACCATCGAGCGGAACGACGACTGCACCCGTTGCAGCGAGCTTTGCGTCTGGGCGTTGCTGACGACGGCGCCGGTGACCGCTTGCAGCTTGCCGTAGTCGGCATTGCCGTCGCGCAGCTGCACCTGCATGGCAAAGCCGGCGGCGTTGCCGATGCCCTGGATCGGCGGCGGCGGGATCACCAGGATGCGCGCCTCCGGGATCACCGCGAGCCGGTCGTTGAGGCCGTAGACCAGCGAGCGCAGATCCTCACCCGGGCCGCGCGAGCCCCAGTCCTTCAGGATCACATAGGCGACGCCGGCATTGGCCAGGCTCGACGAATTGTCGAGCGCCGAGATGCCGGCGATGCTGACCACCTGCTCGACCCCCGGCGTCTTGCGGGCGATCTCGGTGACCCGGTCGAGCACCCGCTGGGTGCGATCGATCGCAGCGCCGTCGGGCAGTTGCACGGCGGCCAGCAGGTAGCCCTGGTCCTCGATCGGGATGAAGCCGGTCGGCACCCGTGACAGCCCGTAGCCGGCAATTCCGATCAGGACCAGCGCGACGAGCACCGAGGTCTTGGCGTGGCCGGCAATGCCGCCGATGATCCGGGTGTAGCCCCGCTCCACCCGGTCATAGACCGCGTTGAAGCCGCGGTAGAAGAAATTGCGCTGCGCCGGTGGCACCGGCGGGCGCAGCCACAGCGCGCACTGCGTCGGCTTCAGGGTTGCGGCATTGACCGCACTGAGCAACGCAGTCGCCGCGATCACCAGCGCGAATTGCGCGTACATGCGGCCGGTCAGCCCGGGCAGGAACGCGGCCGGCAGGAACACCGAGATCAGCACCAGGGTGATGCCGACGATCGGCGCGAACAGTTCGTCCATCGCCTTGATCGCGGCGTCATGCCCGGACATGCCGCGCTCGATATTATGCGCGGCGCCTTCGACCACGACGATGGCGTCGTCGACCACGATGCCGATCGCCAGCACGATCGCAAACAGCGTCGACAGGTTGATGGTGAAGCCGAGCGCGGCCATGGCCGCGAACGCGCCGATGATGGTGACCGGCACGGTGGTCGCCGGCACCAGCATCGCCCGCCAGTCCTGCAGGAACACCAGGATCACCACCAGCACCAGCAGGCCGGCTTCGATCAGGGTCCGGTAGACCTCGTCGATCGAGGCCTGGACGAATTTGGTGGTGTCGAACGGCGTGTCGTACTGGATGTCCCGCGGGAATTGCCTGGCGAGCTCCGCCACCTTCTTCTGCACTTCCTTCTCGACCTGGAGCGCATTGGCGCCCGGCGACAGGAACACACCGATGCCGGTGGCCGGCTTCTGGTTCAGCGAGAACACCTGGCTGTAGGTCTGCGCACCGAGCTCGACCGAGCCGAGGTCGCGGACCCGGATGACGTCGCCGACATTGCCGGTCTTGACGATGATGTTCTCGAACTGGCTCGCGTCATCGAGCCGGCCGTTGACGTTCAGCGTATACTGGAAAGCCTGCCCCTGCGGCGCCGGCGGCGCGCCGACCTGCCCGGCGGTGACCTGCTGGCTCTGCTGCTGGATCGCCTGGATGACGTCCTGCGGCATCAATCCGCGCGCTTGCAGCTTGTTCGGATCGAGCCAGACCCGCATCGAGTATTGCCCGGCGCCGAACACCGTGACGTTGCCGACGCCCGGCAGGCGGGACAGCTCGTCGCGGATGTTGATGGTGGCGTAGTTCGACAGGAACAGGCTGTCATAGGTCTTGTTCGGCGAGGTCAGCGTCACGAACAGCAGGATCGAGGTCGATCGCTTCTGCACCGTGACGCCCTGGTTCTGCACCGCGGTCGGCAATTGCGACAGCGCCGAGGAGACGCGGTTCTGCACCAGCACCTGCGCGAAATTGAGGTCGGTGCCGATCTTGAAGGTCACCGTCAGGGTGTAGGTGCCGTCGGCGCCACTATAGGACTGCATGTAGAGCATGTCCTCGACGCCGTTGACCTGCTGCTCGATCGGCAGTGCCACGGTGTCGATCACGGTCTTCGCCGACGCGCCGGGGTAGCGCGTCGTCACCTGCACCGTCGGGGGCACCACGTCGGGATATTGCGCAATCGCGAGATTGAACAGCGCCACCCCGCCGATCAGGATCATCAGGATCGCGATGACGTTGGACAGGACCGGCCGCTCGATGAAGAATTTCGAGATCATGGCGCGCCCCTCACTTGGCCGCGGCCGGCGTCGCGGCGCCCTTTTGAATCTGCGGATCGACCTTCTGTCCGGGGATCGCGCGCAGCAGACCGGCGGTCACGACGCGGTCATCGACCTTCAGCCCGCTCTCGATGACGCGCAGGCCGTCATCGAGCGGGCCGGTCGTCACCTTGCGCTGCTCGACCACATTGTCGGCATTGACGACCAGGACGTAACGGCCGGCCTGATCGCTGCCGATCGCGACGTCAGGCACCAGCAGCGCGTTGTCCTGCTTGTCGAACGGCACGCGAACCCGGACATAGAAGCCGGGCAACAGCACGCGCTCCGGATTCGGCACCAGGCCGCGGACGGCGAGCGTTCCGGTCGACTGGTTGATGGTCGGCGAGATGTAGTCGAGCTTGCCTTTGTGCGGATAGCCGGTCTCGGTCTGTAGGCCGACCTCGATCGGCAGCTGCCTGATGTCGCTGACGGAGATGCCGCGCCGGCGCGCTTCGTCGCGCACCCGCTGCACATCCTGTTCATTGACGTTGAAATTCACATAGATCGGGTCGAGTTGCACGATGGTGGCAAGCTGGGTCGGCGATGCCACGCCGACCAGTTCGCCGACCGAGACCAGATGGTTGCTGACGATGCCGTCGAACGGCGCTGCCACATTGGTGTAGCCGTAATTCACCGCGGCGATCTTGGTGTTGACCTGGGCCTGTTGCAGATTGGCCTGGGCGTTGTCCCGCGTCGATGTCGAGGTGTCCAGCGTCGCCTGCGACACCGCCTGGCGCTGCACCAGATCCTGCTGCCGCTTGAAGTCGGCCTCGGCCTGCTTCAGCGTCGCCTGCGCACCGACCTCGGCGGCCTGCGCCTGCTCCAGCTTCAGCTTGTAGGTCTCCGGCTCGATCGTGAACAGGGTGGTCCCCTGCTTCACGGCGGAGCCGTCCTGATAGTTGATCGCCTGCAAGAAGCCCTGCACGCGCGCGACGAGATCGACGGTCTTGATCGGCGCGGTGTTTCCGGTTGCGTCCAGATAGCGTGTGATGGCGCGCTGCACTGGCGGCGCAACCTCGACCTTGGGCGGCGGCGGCGCCACAAAACTGTTTTGCTCGCAGGCACTTAAACCGACGAAGGCGGACATGACGAACGCCGCACGCGCAAGCGGTGCACTTCGCAGCCGCACAAAATTGATCCGCATGAAATGTGCCGATGCGCGCGCATGCTTCATTTCCGGGCCTCAATGCAAATGACTTAAATCAAACACGCCGAGTGAAATCAGCTTTGCCCTCCATAGCAACAATCCGCTTGCAGCGGAACTCGAAAGCGAAAATGATACCGCTCGCGAAGGTTGCTACAGCAAGAATTTTCAGAACGCAGTTCAGTTGAGCCGGCGGCTTCCGGCGCGACAAGAGGATTTATTCAGATGATCAATGCGTTGACACGTGCAACGAAGCACTCCGCATGGCTTGCGGTTGCGGCATTCATCAGCACCACGCCGGCGATGTCGCAGGCGCCGAGCCAGGCGCAGCGCGACGCCATCAAGTCGCAATGCCGCAACGACTACATCGCACACTGCTCCAGCGTCCCGCCGGGCGGCGAAGCGTCGCTGCAATGCTTGCAGAAGAACATGGCAAGCCTCGGTCCCGGCTGCGCCAGCGCGGTCAAGGCCGTGGAAGCACCGGCCGCCGCGCCCGCGGCAGCCAAGACCGACGCGGCGCCCGCAACCACCGCGGCCAAGCCCGCGGAGACGGCGGCGCCGAAAGCTGCCGCCGCAGGAAAGCCAAGCAGCGCGCAGATCTCGGCGATCCGCAGTGCGTGCCGCTCCGACTATCCCAAGGTTTGCGCCGGTGTGCCGACCGGCGGCGCGCCCGCATTGCAATGCCTGGAGAAGAACAAGGCGAAGCTCTCACCGGCCTGCGAGAAGGCGGTGGCGGCTGCCGGCGGCGGTGGCACCGCGCCGGCCGCGGACGCCGCGCCGGCACCAGCGGCCGCGCCGGCTGCGGCACCGGCTGTGATCGTACTACGGCCGTTGCGACCGCGCGAAGAGCTGTTCGTGCTGCGCTCGGCCTGTGGCGGCGACGTCCGCTCGATCTGCGGCGGCGTGCAACCTGGCGGCGGGCGGATCGTGCAATGCCTGGCAACCAATGCCGGCTCGCTGTCGCCGGCATGCCGTGAGGTGCTGGCGCCGTTCGCGGCGCGCTGATCCCGCTTTTTTCACGCGACTGACCGGAAGAGGGAGCGATCGATGCTGCGTATTGTCCTGACCGCCGCGCTGCTTTGCGGCTCAACCGCCGTCCTTGCCCAGGAGCTGACCACGGCGCAACGCGACGCCTGCATGGGCGACTACCAGAAGTTCTGCAAGAGCGTGACGCCCGGCGGCGGACGGATCATCGCCTGTCTCGCCAAGGAGAGCGACAAGCTGACGCCCGCCTGCAAGAAGGTGCTGGTGGAAGCGGAAAAGAAATAGCCGCCCGACGGTGAGACGACATGTGTCCGGCGATTGGCCGGGCACGGAGCCGCAGCACCTTGTTGTCACCCACAGGCCAACAATACTTCACTCCGGGAGAGGGAATCATGACGCGTTCAATTTTGCTGATCGCCGCGGCCCTGCTGTGCTTTGCCGCGACCATGACCTTTGAGTCCTCCGACGCCAATGCGGTGGTTTGCGCCCGCGGCGTCTATCGCGCCGGCTGCGCCGGCTATCGCGGGGCAGTCGTGGTCCGCAGGCCGCCCGTCGCCGGCTGCCGCTGGATTTGGGTCGACGGGGTGAAGGTCCGCCGCTGCTACTGAGCGCTTCGCCGCCACGCAGCGGCGTCGGTGCGCGCATTTTCCCTCTGGCGTTCCCGCCAGAGGGCGATTAGTCTGGACCCAAATTGTAAGTACACTGTCAATCTGGGAGGCAGACGTTGCGTATCGCCGTGATCGGCGGAGGCCCCGGTGGGCTCTATTTCGCCTATCTCTGGAAGAAGCGTCACCCCGACGCCGAGATCGATCTGTTCGAGCAGAACGCGGCCGGCGCCACCTGGGGCTTCGGCGTGGTGTTTTCCGAGCAGGCGCTGGACTTCCTGCGCGCCGATGACCCCGAGACGGTCGACGCCATCACCCCGAAGATGGAGAGCTGGAAGAACATCACCCTCAACCTGCGCGGCGAGAGCGTCGAGATCGACGGCGTCGGATTCTCCTCGATCGGGCGACTGGCGCTGCTGACGATCCTGCAAGAGCGCGTGCGCAGCACAGGCATCACGCCGCGCTTCGACACCGCGGTGCAATCGGTCGACGAACTCAAGGGGTACGACCTGATCGTCGCCGCCGACGGGCTGAACTCGGTGGTCCGCCGCGGCAATGAGGCCGCGTTCGGGGCCTCGGTCGCGCATTCCTCCAACAAATTCGCCTGGTATGGCACCACGAAGCCCTTTGCGACGCTGTCGCAGACCTTCGTCGCGACCGAGCGCGGCAGCTTCAACGCCCATCACTATCGCTATGCGAAGGACATGAGCACCTTCCTGGTCGAGTGCGATGCGGCAACCTGGGAAGCCTATGGCTTCGCCGACAAGAGCATCGAGGCGTCGCAGGCGATCTGCGAAGAGGTGTTCGCCGCGACACTGGACGGCCACCGGCTGATCTCGAACAAATCGGTGTGGCGCAACTTCCCGTGGATCTGGAACGAGCGCTGGTCGCACGGCAACATCGTGCTGATCGGCGATGCGCTGCATTCGGCGCATTTCTCGATCGGTTCGGGCACGCGGCTTGCGATCGAGGATGCGATCGCGCTGACCAAGGCGCTGGAGAGCGAAAGTGGCGTTGCCGCGGCGCTGGCGCGCTACGAAGCCGAACGCAAGCCGATCGTGAAGAAGCTCGTCACCGCGGCGCGGACCAGTGCCGACTGGTACGAGCATTTTCCGGCGCATATGAAGCTCGATCTGATGGATTTCGCCTACAGCTACATCACCCGCTCCGGCCGGATCGACGACGCGCGGCTGCGCGCGATGTCGCCCGCCTTCATGGCCCGGTACGAAGCCGCAAAGGGACAATCATGACGGGGATCGCCGACCAGGTTCCGCTGGATAGTCCCGGTGCGCGCGAGATCGGCTTCACGATCCCCGAGCGCTACAATGCGAGCCGCATCCTGTTCGACAATCTCGGCAACGGCAACGCCGGGCGTCTGGCGCTGACCGGCCCTGCCGGCACGCGGACCTATCGCGGGTTGTGCGCCGATGCGGCGCGCTGGGGCCACGCCTTCCGGTCGCTCGGGCTGCAACGCGGCGACCGCGTGCTGCTGTTCCTCGACGACACGCCGGCCTACCCGGCGGCGTTCTTCGGCGCGGTGCGCGCCGGCTTCGTGCCGCTCCTGATCAACACGCTCACGACACCGGAGCTGTTGCAGTTCTATCTGTCCGACGCCGGTGCAAAGGTTGCCGTCACCGATGCCGAGTTCTGCTCGCGCTTCAACGCGGAGGCCTGCAAGGACACGCCGCTGCGTACGCTGATCGTGGTCAACGGCACCGCCGACGATCACGCGGTTGCCGAAGCCCGCAACGCCGGCGATTGGCTGCAAGGTTTTCCCGGCGACCTCGACGAAGCCGACACCCACCGCAACGAGATGGCGTTCTGGATGTATTCGTCGGGCTCGACCGGCCGGCCCAAGGGCATCGTGCATTTGCAGCACGACATGGCCTATAGCGAGCAGGCGTTTGCCCGCAGCGTGCTGAAGCTTCAGCCCGGCGACATCTGCCTCTCGGTGCCGAAGATCTTCTTCGCCTATGGCTTCGGCAATTCGATCACGTTTCCGTTCTCGGTCGGCGCCGCGACGCTGCTGCTGCCGGGCCAGCCGAAGCCGGCCGCGATCTTCGCGGCGATCGGACAATACCGACCGACGGTGTTCTTCGGCCTGCCGACGCTCTACATCTCGCTGACCAAGGCCGAGGGCGCTGACGCGGCGGATTTCTCCTCGCTGCGCATGGCGGTGTCAGCCGCGGAGGTGCTGTCGGCCGAGGTCTTCAACGGCTGGAAGCAACTCACCGGCCTCGAGATCATCGAAGGGCTCGGTTCGACCGAGGTGCTGCACGTCTATCTCAGCAACCGCGCGGAGCAGAAGAAGCTCGGCGCGGCGGGTCTGCGCGTGCCCGGCTACGAGATCATGCTGCGCGACAGCGACGGCCGCGAGGTCGGCGACAATGAGGAGGGCATCCTGTGGGTGCGCGGCGATTCCGCCACGCCGCTGTACTGGAACCGGCCGGACAAGACCGCCGAGACGGTGCGTGAGGACGGCTGGATCTACACCGGCGACCGCTTCATCCGCGACAGCGACGGCTTCCACTTCTTCCGCGGCCGCGCCGACGACCTGATCAAGATCTCCGGCCAGTGGGTCTACCCGCTGGAGGTCGAGCTCTGCCTCGCCGATCACCCCGATGCCCGCGAATGCGCCGTCTACGCTGCCGAACTGCCGGACCGCCGCATGACGCTCAGGGCCGTGGTGGTGATGAACAAAGGCGGCTTCGACAGCAACGAGGCGACGCGGCGGCTACAGGACTACGTGAAGACAAAACTGCTGCCGTACAAATATCCGCGCGAGGTGAAGTTCATCGACGAGCTGCCGAAGACCGGGACGGGGAAGATCGACCGCCAGGCCGTGATGCGGATGTGAGGCGGCCTTTCGAGTAAGCGCGGCTTCCACAAATTCGGTGTCGTCCCGGCGAAGGCCGGGACGACGACTGAATTTGCCGAGACTAACTGCCCAGCCCCGTCCCGCCATACAGCCACGCGATATCGTCGCACCATTCGTTCTGCGACTTCGCGCTCATGATCGCGTTGCGGATGCGGGCGTGGTCGCCCGCGGGGTGATAGACGTGCTCGCCGATTGCGCGGGACATCAGCTGCACCTGCGCGGTGCGCGGGAAGCGTTGCGCGCGATAGGCGTCGAGCGCCGCCGACTGATCATCATGATTGGCCAGCATGTGCGACAGGCAGACCGCGTCCTCCATCGCCTGGCAGGCGCCCTGCGCGAAATATTGCAGCATCGGATGCGCGGCATCGCCCAGCAACGCGACGCGGCCGTCGATCCAGCGCTCGGTGGGATCGCGGTCGCACAGCACCCAGAGCTTCCAGTTGGTGCCGTGGCGGATGATGCTTTGCGCCCGCTCATGGACGTGGGCAAAGCCCCTCATCACCTCGTCCTCGGAGACCGGCTTGCCGGCGACCGGCTCCGGCGCATCATTGTGATAGGTGACGACGAGGTTGAACACCTTCCAGCCCGACAGCGGGTAATGCACGATGTGGCATTTCGGGCCGGCCCACAGCGTCGCCGCGTTCCAGCGCAGATCCTCCGGCATCTGGTCGGTGGGGATCACCGAGCGATAGGTGGTGTGGCCGGAGACGCGCGGCGGACCATCCGCCGTGACCTGCTTGCGGATGTTCGACCATAGCCCGTCGGCACCGATCAGCAGGCGTCCAATGATCCGCTCGCCATTGGCGAGCTTTGCGGTCACGGACGAGCCATCCTGCTCATAGCCTGTCACCTCGCTGGAGACGCGCAGCTCGATCAGTTCGTGATTTTGGCAAGCGCGCAGGAACACGCCGTGCAGGTCGCCGCGATGCACCACCGCATAGGGATTGCCGAACCGCGCCCGAAAGCTATCGCCGAGGTCGATATGGGTGATCTCGTCCGCTGTCAGCGCATCCATCAATCGGAGCTGATCGATATAGACCGCCATGTTGCGCGCGGCCTCGCCGACGCCGAGATAGTCGAAGGCGTGGAACGCGTTCGGCCCAAGCTGGATGCCGGCCCCGATCTCACCGAGCGCTGAGGCCTTTTCCAGCAGGATCGAGCGGATGCCCTTCTGCGCGAGCCCGAGCGCCACCGCGAGGCCGCCAATGCCGCCGCCTGCGATCAGGACCGGCTTGCTCTCCGCCATCAGCCCGATCTCCCGAGATGTTCGAGCGCATCCTCGGCACGCAGCGGCACCCGCGACGCCTCGTTGTTGAGGTCGACAAGTTGGGTCAAGAGCGAGAGCAGCGTCTTGCGGTCGGCCGGCTTCAGCGGCTCCAGCATCCGCGCCTGCGCCTTGTCGACCGAAGGCATGATGTCGTTGAGCACGCCAGCTCCGGCCTTGGTGAGGTAAAGCAGCTTGACGCGCTTGTCTTCGGCTGCCGGCTTGCGCACGATGAACGCCTTGGCCTCCAGCCGCTCGATCACATTGCCGAGCGTGGAGCGGTCGAACGCGATCACCGCGGAGAGCCTGGTCGCGTCGATGCCGGGATGGGTCGAGATCGTGACCAGCGCGGCATATTGCACCGGCGTCAGGTCGAACGCGCTGCATTCCTCGATGAACAGCGCGACCGCGATCTGCTGCATCCGCCGGAACAGATAACCGGGCGCGGTGTAGACCGCGTCCATGGTGACGGGCGTCGGCTTGCTACTCGGCATCGGGCTGCTTGTCCGGGGCGGCGTCGGCGAACGCCTTGACTTGCTTCGCCACCGCCTCGGCCTTGATCAGGCGTGGATAGGCCGACACATCGACACCGAACCGCCGCGCATTGGCGAGCTGCGGCACCAGGCAGAGATCCGCGAGCGTGGGCGTATCGCCGAAGCAGAACGGACCGGCCTCGTCCGCGATCAGGGTCTCGCAGGCCGCAAGTCCCTCGCGATTGGCCCAGGCCGCCCATTCGGTCACCTGCTCCTCGGGCAGGCCGAGCTTGCGCAACCGCGCCAGCACCTTCAGGTTCTGCACCGGGTGGGTGTCGCAGGCGATCGCTTGGGCGAAGGCGCGCACCTTGGCGCGGCGCAGCGGATCCTGCGGCAGCAGCGGCGGATTGGGATTGGTCTCGTCGAGCCATTCGATGATCGCGAGCGACTGGGTCAGGATCGCGCCGGCGTCGCTCTCCAGCGTCGGCACCAGCCCCTGCGGATTGATCGCGAGATAGGCCGGGGCGCACTGCTCGCCCTTGCGCAGATGATGCGGCAGGTGCTCCGGCGTCAGCCCCTTCAGATTGAGGGCGATCCGGACCCGGTAGGACGCGCTGCTGCGGAAATAGCCATGCAGCTTCATCGGAACCTCCCTCGCGTTTTCGTCATTGGGTGTTCGTTGACGCTAGCCATATTGTCAGTATACTGTCAATTAAATTGAACCGACAAGAATGATGGGAGGCTTGCCATGGAAGCCGTGCAGAAGACCCCGGAGCGCGAGGCGTTCTACAAGAAGATCGACGGCGAGAATCTATCAGCGCTCTGGAACGTGCTCGGCGACCTGGTGACGCCGGAGCCGCGCAGCGCCTGCCGCCCACATCTGTGGAAGTTCGACCAGATTCGCGACTACATGAACGAGGCCGGCAAGCTGATCACGGCCAAGGAAGCCGAGCGCCGCGTGCTGGTGCTGGAGAATCCCGGCCTGCGCGGGCAATCCAGGATCACGACCTCGCTGTTCGCCGGCGTACAAATGGTGGTGCCGGGCGACGTCGCGCCCGCCCATCGCCACACCCAGTCGGCGCTGCGTTTCGTGCTCGAAGGCAAAGGCGCCTATACCGCAGTCGATGGCGAGCGCACCGCGATGGCGCCGGGCGATTTCGTCATCACGCCGTCGATGACCTGGCATGACCATTCCAACGAAACCTCAGAGCCGATGTTCTGGCTCGACGGGCTCGACATCCCGATGGTGCAGTTCTTCGACTGCTCGTTCGCGGAAGGCGCCAAGGAGGACCAGCAGGCGATCTCCAAGCCAGCCGGCGACAGCTTCGCGCGCTACGGCCGCAACCTGCTGCCGATCGACCAGAAGCGATCGTCGAAGACCTCGCCGATCTTCAACTATCCCTATGAGCACACCCGCGAGACGCTGGAGAAGGCCAGGGCCCGCGACGAGTGGGATGCCTGCCACGGCCTAAAGCTGAAATTCTCCAACCCCGAGACCGGCGATTTCGCGATGCCGACCATCGGCACCTTCATCCAGCTGCTGCCGAAGGGCTTCAAGACCACACGTTATCGTTCCACTGATGCGACCGTGTTCGCCGCGATCGAGGGCAACGGCCGCACAAGGGTCGGCGACCAGACCTTCGAATGGGGCCCGCGCGATCTGTTCGTGGTACCGAGCTGGCACTGGGTCACCCACGAGGCCGACGCGGACTCGGTGCTGTTCTCGTTCTCGGATCGCCCGGTGCAGCAGAAGCTGGACCTGTTCCGCGAGGATCGGGGGAACGCGTAAGCCAGCAACGTGTAGTCGTCGTCCCGGCGAAAGCCGGGACCCATACGCCGCGGCCTCAGGAAGGGGCACGCGGCAAGTCATTCATCTTACAAACGCCAGCGGTGGTTATCGGTCCCGGCCTTCGCCGGGACGACGCCTGTGTTGTGGCCGACGGCCTGCATTCACCGCCAGTGCAGCAGCCGCGTCTCCAGCAGATTGATCAGCTTGCCGACCGCGAGCCCGAACAGCGACAGGATCACGACGCCGGCGAGCAACTGATCGGTCTGCATCAGATTGCCGGCCTGCAACACGAAGGCGCCGATGCCGTATTGCGCGCCGATCATTTCGGCGCTGACCACCAGCAACAGCGCAACCGATGCGGTGATGCGGAAGCCGGCAAGGATCGAGGGCAGCGCGCCAGGCCAGATCACGCGGCGCACAATGGCATGGAACGGCACATTGAAGCTCTGCGCCATCCGGATCAGGTTGCGCGGCACCGCGTCGACGCCGCTATAGACCGAGATTGCGGTCGAGAAGAACACGCCGAGCGCAATGGTGGCGATCTTCGGCTCCTCGCCGATCCCGAGCCACAGGATCAGGAGCGGCAGCAGCGCGATCTTCGGGATCGGGAACAGCGCCGAGATGAAGGTGATGCCGACGCCGCGCGCCATGGTCGACAGCCCGATCGCGAAGCCGACGATGACCCCTGCAACCGTGCCGAGGATCCAGCCGGTCCCGATCCGCATGATCGACCACGACAAATGCTGCCACAGCGCGCCCGACGTCGCGAGCTTGGTGATCGCGACCGCGATCGCCGAGGGTGCCGGCAGGAACAGCGGATTGACCCAGCCCGCGCTGCCGGCGATCTGCCACACCGCGATGACCAGCGCGAGCGCGATCCAGCCGGCGTAGCGGCTGCCGCCTGATGTGAAGCCGGCGCCGCGAAACGCGACCGGCCGCGTCGCTTCTTTCGCTTCCTGCGGCGCGCGGTCAAGCATGCTGGACCTCGCGCTCGGCATCGATCGCCTCTTTCCGGATCAGCGACCACAATTCGCCCTGCAATGCCGCCATCCGGCCGCGCGCATCCACCGTGCCGCGCTCGGCGCGCGTCATCGGAATGCTCACGATCTCCCGGATGCGGCCGGGACGGCGCGACAGCACGACGATGCGATCGGCGAGCCGCACCGCTTCGTCGAGATTATGCGTGACATAGACCGCGCCCATCGCCCCGTCGGCGAGCAGGCGCACGAAATCCTCCATCAGCAGCTCGCGGGTCTGCGAATCCAGCGCCGACAGCGGCTCGTCCATCAGCAGGATCGCCGGACGCACCGCGAGCGCCCGCGCGATGCCGACACGCTGCCGCATGCCGCCGGACAGCTGCTTCGGATAGGCGGCGCGGAAATCCGTTAAGCCCGTGCGGCGCAACGCGTCGTCGATCACGGCGCGGCGCTCGCCGGCGCTCAGGGGCGTGTGCAGCAGCGGAAACGCGACATTCTCCTCGACCGTATTCCACGGCAGCAGGGCAAAATCCTGGAACACGAAGGTCAGCGGATTGAGGCTGCCGGCCGGCGCCGCGCCGCGCAGCTCGGCGGCGCCTTTGCTCGGCCGCAGCAAGCCGCCGAGGATCGACAGCAGCGTGCTCTTGCCGCAGCCGGACGGACCGACGATCGCGACGATCTCGCCGGCGGCGACCTGGAAGGAGACATCGTCGAGCACGTCGAGGTCGTCGAAACGATGGCTGATACGGTCGGCGATCAGGTCCATGTGATCGCGCCTTCCGCTGTCGATCCGTCATCCTGAGGAGCGCGAAGCGCGTCTCGAAGAATGCACGGCCCGGATGCAGGTGGGCCGTCGACCCTTCGAGACGCCGCTGCGCGGCTCCTCAGGGTGACGGAGATAGAGTGGTGCGCGCCGTCGACCATCAATCCGCCTTCACATAGTCCTTGGCGATGATCGCGTTCGCATCAAAGCCCTTGTCGACGAAGCCCTGCTCTTGCAGCCATTTGATCTGGTTGTCGACGTTCTTCACGTCGAGCTTGCCGTCGGGATCGACATAGGCGCAATTGCCGACCACCTGCTCGACCGGCAGGTTTGTGTACTTGGCGATGATCTCGAGCAGCGGCCTCGTCTTGTCGTTGATCGGCACCACGCCGTCCTTGATCGCGCTCAGGATCACGTCGTGATAGTCGTGATCGGCGCGGGTCAGCGCGGTGAGCAACCTCGTCACCAGTTGCGCATGGGTCAGCGTCCTCGGCGACGCGAAGATCGCCCCCAACTGCCACGGCGTCTCGTCGCCGACCCAGCCGAGCAATTTCGCACCGCCCGAATCCATCAAGGTCCGCGCGGTCGAGATCGGCAGCAGCGCGGCATCGACCGTCTCGCCCTTCAGCGCCGCCGCCGCGTTCGACAGCGATTGCAGCGGCACGATCTTCACATCGGACAGTTTGAAGCCGTATTTGTCGGCGAGCAGGCCGAGCGAGTAATGGAAGCTGGAGCCGACCTGGGTCACCGCCACGCGCTTGCCGGCGAGATCCTTCGGCGTCTTCAGGCCCGCCGCATAGGCATTGTTGCTGGCGAAATAGCCGATCAAGGGATAACCGGCCTTCTCGCGGCTCATGCCGCCGATCACCTTCAGCGTGCCCTTGCCGGCGAGATTGTAGAGCCCCGCGGTGAAGGCGGTGATGCCGACATCGACATCGCCCGAGGTGGTCGCCACCGCGATCGGCTGCGCCGCGTCGAAGAACTTCAGCTCGACATCGAGCCCGGCGTCGCGGAAATAGCCCTTGTCCTGCGCGATGAACACCGGCGCCGAGGACGACAGCCGCAGCACGCCGATCTTCGCCTTGAGGACATCGTCGGCCCGCGCAATGCCGCTCGCGGCCCACATCAGCAAGCCCGTGAGTGCGAGCCGCGCCCAACCCTTCATCCCTGTACTCCGCTTATAGTCCATCAGGCACGGTTTGGTCGCGCCCGATGAACGCGCCCTGCGCCGCGAGCTGTTGTTGCAACTTTTCGACGGAAATGTCGCGCGGAATCGTGTTGCCCGACAGCGCCAAGGCCGCCGCGGTTCCCGCCGCCTCGCCCATCACGAAACAGGCACCGGAGACGCGCGCCGCCGATTGCCCCTCATGGGTCATCGAGGCGCAACGGCCGGCGACCAGGAGATTGTCGACGCCATCGGGTACCAGCATGCGGTACGGCAACTCATTGTAGCCGCGGCTGTCCGGGATCGGCGGAAACTCGAAGATCACGTCGCCCGCGACATGCGATTCCTTCGGCCAGCCATTGACGCCGATCGAATCCTCGAACGAGGCGCAACCCAGCACGTCCTCGCCTGTGAGCATGTAGCCGCCGATCACGCGCCGGGTCTCGCGGATACCGAGCTGCGGCGGCAGATCGACGATATAGGAGTTCTCGAAGCCCGGCACCGTGCGCAGGAATGCAAAGGCCTCCACCGCCTGGCGGCGGCCCTCGATCTCGCCGCGCGTCATGTCGTCGGGATCGATGCCGGAAATGGCGCGGCCATCGTCCCGCGTCACCTGGGTGAAGTTCACCCGCCATTCGATCTGCGACTTCTGCGGCCGCACGATCGCGGATTTGCGCGGGAATGTATGGGTACCGGCGGCCTCGGCCTCCGCCATCAGCGCCGGGATCGTGCGCCAGGCATCGCCGGCCCTGGCCGGATCGATGCCGTTGAGGCGGAACATCATCGAGGGGTAGAGCATGCCACCCGCATTGTCGCCGACCTCGTAGGGCGCGCCGGCCCACACCGCGAGATCGCCGTCACCGGAACAATCGATGAAGATGCCACCGCGCACCGCGCGCCGGCCGGCCTTGGTTTCCACCATCAGCGCGCGGATATGCGCGCCATCCATCACGACGCCGGCGCCGAGCGCGTGGAACAGGATGTCGACCTTGTGATGCGCCAGCAGGTCGTCGGCCGCGATCTTGTAGGCCGCGGTGTCGTACGCCTGCGCCAGGATCTTGCCGAGGATCAGATGCGGCGCGTTCAGGCCGCCGAGCCGGTCGATCCGCGCCAGCAGGTCGGAGGCGATGCCCTGCACCACCCGATGCATCTCGCCGAAGATGTTGGCGTGCAGGCCGCAGAAATTGGTCACGCCGGCCGCGGTGCCCATGCCACCGAGAAATCCGTAGCGCTCGATCAACAGCGTCCGCCGTCCGGCGCGCGCCGCGCCGACCGCGGCTGCAATGCCGGCCGGGCCGCCGCCAAGCACCACCACGTCATATTCGCCATAGAGGGGGACCTGCCGCGCAGGTTCTTCGATCGTGCTCGCTCGCATCATTTCCGCCCTGAACAAGTTGATTGGGCCGACTATGAATTGATGCGGATTGCAGTACAATCCACCAAATTATGTAATCAGCTTTCGCGAATCGAGAAAGGCGAGAGATGAGTTAAAAGGACGGCAGATGGATACGCTGGTCAATCTCGAAGCCTTCCTCGCCACCGCCGACGCCGGCGGCTTCTCCGCCGCCGCGCGCAAGCTGAACCTCGCAACCTCGGTCGTCGCCAAGCGCGTCACCCAGCTCGAGGAGCGGATCGGCACCGCGCTGTTCCACCGCTCGACCCGCCAGTTGCGGCTGACCGAGGCCGGTCAGCAATATGTGCATCGCGCCCGCGGCGTCGTCGCCGATGTCGGCGATCTGCTGTCGCGGATGGGCGAGAAGCAGCGCGACCTCTCCGACCATCTCCGCGTCAAGGCGCCGACCTCGCTGACGGTGGCGCGGCTTGCCGATGCGTTCACGATCTTCCAGCGACAGAACCGCAGCGTGAAGCTCGAGATCGTGATGATCGATCGCCCGGTCGATCCGGTGACCGAAGGTTTCGACATCGCGATCGGCGCCTTCCCGCATTCCTTCGGCGGGGTTGTCGACGAGCCGTTGTGCCGGCTGCCGCGGCTCGTGTGCGCCGCGCCGGCCTATCTCAGGAAGAACGGCACGCCGAAACATCCGCGCGATCTGGTCGATCACCGCTGCCTCAGCTTCCTGCCCACGGGGCCGGAATGGCCGTTCGAGGGGCCGCGCGGCCGGATCAATGTCCAGGTCCGCCCGATCCTGTCGTCGAACGAGGGCCGCGTGCTGACGCAGAGTGCGATCGCCGGCAACGGCATCGCGCTGCTGTCGCATTACCTGGTCGCCGACGCACTGCGCGACGGCGCGTTGCAGCCGATCCTTGCCGAGTTTCCGATTCCGGAACTGTGGGTGAAAGCCGCCGTTCCCGAACGCCGCATCGACGCTGCCGCGGTGCAGGCACTGCTGAAGACTTTGAAAAAGTCGCTGTCGCAGCCGCTGTAATCCGGCACTGGTCTTGGCCTTCGCATGCAGACCTGCGAGAACAATGCGAAAGGATCGCCTGCTTGAAACTCCTGCTGTCAGTATCGCTCGGTCTCATCATCGCCGCTCAGCCCGCGGCAGCGATCGAGACGTGCCGCTTCATCGAGGCCAAGGCGGAGCGCGAGGCCTGCTACCATCGGCAAGAGGAGGAACTGGCGGCCCGGCGCAAGCCCGAACCGTCGATCACCCAATCGAGCCAATCGATGACGTTCGACTCCTTGCAGCAGATGCGCCGTGACGACGAAGAGGTCTATCGCAGCATGCGCGGCATCTGCCGCGGCTGCTGAGCGAGGCGGAATCTGTAGGGTGGATTAGCGAAGCGTAATCCGCCGACTTATCGCGGTATGAACGGCGGGTTACGCTACGCTAACCCGCCCTACGCCGCCCTACGAATTGCCGCCGCCCCACCGCCCCGCGCGCTTCTCGGCAAAGGAGGCCAGCCCTTCGGCGGCCTCGGCGGTCTGCCGCTTCGCCGAATGCAGATGGACGAGACGCTTGTAGGCCGCATCGTCCACCGCCATGCCGCCGAACGAGCTTTCCATCGCGAGCGTCTTGGTTTCGGCCATCGCCTCCGGCGCGTTGCCGAGCAACTGTTCCACGACCCTGGCGCCGGCGCTTTCGAGATCGGACAATGGCACCACCTCATGAACGAGACCGATGCGCCGCGCATCTTCCGCACCGAATCGTTCGCCGGTCAGGGCGTAGCGGCGTACCTGGCGCACGCCGATGGCGTCGCAGAGCTGCGGGATGATGATCGCAGCCGTCAGGCCCCAGCGCACCTCGGTGATCGAGAACAGCGCGTTGTCGGCCGCGATCACGATATCGCAGGCCGAGATCACGCCGGTGCCGCCGCCGAAGCAGCCGCCCTGCACCAGCGCCACGGTCGGGACCGGCAGCGTGTTGAGGCGCTGCACCGCCTCGAAGGTGGCTCGCGACGCCGTCTCGTTCTCGTCAGACGATTTCGGCCGCACGCCGTTGATCCATTTCAGGTCGGCGCCGGCCTGGAAATGCTTGCCGTTGCCCTTGAGCACGACGACGCGCACCGGCTTGGTCGAGAGATCGTCGATCGCGGCGAGCACGCCGGCGATCAACGCGCCATCATAGGCATTGTTGACCTCGGGCCGGTTCAGCGTGACGGTCGCGACCCCGCGCGCATCGAGGCTCCACAGGACTGGGCTGGCCGACATGACGTTTCTCCCTGGCTCGGCATTGCTCTTGGCAGGCACTATGACGAGAGCGGCCGCCTTGATCCATCACTTTCGGGCGCGCACGACCGCGCCTTGCGCATGACGGGTTGCGCGATGCCCCGCGCTTGTGGAAACTGACGCGGCACGTTGCAAGGACCAGTTCCACTCATGCGCATTTGCATTTTCGGCGCGGGCGCCGTCGGCAGCCACTTCGCGGTCCGGCTGGCCCGCGCCGGCCACGAGGTGTCCTGCGTGATGCGAGGCCCCCATCTCGATGCGGTCAGGACCAACGGCTTGACGCTGAAGGTCGGTGACAGCAGCGTCACCGCGAAAGTCAAGGCGTCGGCCGATCCCGCCGAGCTCGGCCCGCAGGACGTCGTCATCAGCACGCTGAAGGCCACCGGAGTCAGTGCGCTCGCCAGCGGGTTGTTACCGCTGCTTGAGCGGGACACCGCAATCGTGTTCGCGCAGAACGGCATTCCCTGGTGGTACGATCTCGGCCCGCCGCCGCAGCATCCCAGCATTCCTGATCTCGGCTTCCTCGATCCCGGCGGGCGCTTGCGCCGCGCCATACCGAAAGAGCGAATCATCGGCGGCGTGATCTTCTCCTCCAACGAGGTGATCGCGCCCGGCACCGCGGCCAACCTGTCGCCGGAGCGCAACCGGCTCCTGATCGGTGAATGCGACGATCGCCGGAGCGAGCGCATCGCCCGGCTGCGCGCGGCGTTGAACGAGGCCGCGATCGAATCGCCCGAGGTCACGCAGATCCGCGAGACGATCTGGTCGAAGCTATTGACCAACATGTCGATGTCGGTGCTTTGCCTCTTGACCGGGCTGACCGCGCGCGGCGTCCGCGACGATCCTGACATGCAGGACGTGATCCCGCGGCTGCTCGACGAGGCCAACACGGTGGCGACGCACTATATCCCCGGGGTCAAGCGCGTCACCCGCTCGGGACCCGCGCCTGACCACAAGCCCTCGATCCTGCAAGACTACGAGCTCGGCCGTGCCATGGAGATCGACGTGCTGGTGCGCGCACCGGCGGCGTTTGCCCGCGCGGCTGATATTGCGACCCCGATGCTCGACCTGATGGCCGCGCTCGCGATCCAGAAGGCGCGTGACAAGGGCCTGTATCAGGGCTGACAATCCAGGCATCACGACAACAAGCAGGGACATCGAACCATGCACGTCAAGGACAAGGTCTGCGTCGTCACCGGCGGCGCCAGCGGGATCGGCGAAGCGGTGGCGCGCGCCTATGCGGAGGCCGGCGCACGCGGCGTCGTGGTCGCCGACCTGAAGACCTCGCGCGACCGGCTCGCCAGCGTCGCCGGCGATATCGACGGGCTCGCGGTCACCGCCGACGTCGGGCTCGAGGAGGACATCAAGGCGCTGATCGCGGCCGCCGAGGACAAATATGGGCCGGTCGACGTGTTCTTCTCCAATGCCGGGCTGTCGCGCAAGGGACAGGAAACCGCATCCGATGCCGACTGGGATGTGAGCTGGCGCGTGCATGTGATGAGCCACGTGTTCGCGGCGCGGGCGCTGGTGCCGGGCATGCTGGCACGCGGCTCCGGCTATCTGCTCAACACCGCGTCTGCGGCAGGGCTGTTGGCCTCGCTGAACTCGATGCCCTACGGCGTCACCAAGAGCGCCGCGGTCGCGCTCGCGGAGCATCTGGCGATCCAGTATGGCGATCGCGGCATCCGCGTCTCCGTGCTCTGCCCGCAATCGGTACAGACCGGGATGACCACGCCGGGCCCGAGCGCGGCCCGCGTCGACGGCGTGCTGCAACCGGGCGAGGTGGCGCGGATGGTGATCGAGGCGATGGCTGAAGAGCGTTTCCTGATTCTCTCGCATCCGCAGGTGCAGGAATACATGCAGCGCAAGGCCACCAACCGCGAACGCTGGCTGTCCGGCATGCGCCGCCTGCGCGACCGGATCTATGGCGGCGCCGCGTCAGGCTGACGGCCCCATCGTCATTGCGAGGAGCGACAGCGACGAAGCAATCCATTCATCCGCGAACGGCGAGATGGATTGCTTCGCTTCGCTCGCAATGACGTTGTTACGGCTCTTTCAGAGGCGGCGCGAACTTGTCCAGCAGCCCGGAATAGGCTTTCGCCGCGGGCATCGCGTAGGCGCCGCGGCGCGATGTCGTGAGCTTGAGGGCTGCGAGCGCCTCCGCCTGCTTCACCGCGGCCGCCACGCCGTCGACCACCGGCACGCCGAACTGCACCGACAGCGCCTGGGCCAGGTCGGCCATCCCGGCGCAGCCGAGCACGATGGCATCGGCCCCCTTCTCCAGCGCTCGCGCGATTTCCGCCTGTAGCTTCTCCCGCGCGCCGGAGCCCGGCTTTTCGAGATCGAGCACCGCGACATCGCAGGCGGTGACCGCGGCGCGATCGGCAAAGCCGTAGCGGCGGACCAGCTCCTCCAGCGGCACGATCGAGCGCGGCAGCGTGGTGACGATCCCGATCCGCCTGGCGAGCTGGCCGGCGGTGACCAGCGCCGCCTCGCAAATGCCGACCACCGGATAGCGCGCCGCCGACCGCGCCGCGTCGAGCCCGGTGTCGTCGAAACAGGCGATGATGCCGGCATCGGCATCCGGCGTCTTCAGGAGCGCTTCGATCAGCCCGGGAATGGCGAACGCCTCGTCATAGAAGCCCTCGATCGAAGCGGGGCCCATCGCCGACGTGACGGCTATGATCTCGGTGCCATCAGCGGCAACCGCCTGCGCCGCGGTGGCGATGGTCGCGGTCATCGACGCGGTGGTGTTGGGATTGACGATCAGGATCTTGGTCATGAATCGAATTAGTAGCCCGGATGCAGCGCAGCGCAATCCGGGGCAGTGTCACAGGCGGAACGCGGTCCGTCACGAATGTGTCGCCACCCATGCCGCGAAGGCATCGAGCACCTCGGCCATCACCTCGCGGTCGGTGCGGCCGGAGCGCTTCAGCACATGGAAGGAGTGATCGGCCTCCTGCACCAGGTGCAACATCGCCCGGCTCCCCAGCCCCTTCACCACAGGCTCGAGCAGGTCGAGCTCGGCCAGCGCGTCGCGCGTCCCTTGCAGGAGCAGCATCGGGATCTTGACCTCGGCGAGGTGTGCAGCCCGTTCGCTCGACGGCTTGCCGGCGGGGTGCAGCGGAAAGCCGAGGAACACCAGCCCGCGTACGCCGGCGAGCGGCGCCTTGGCCTGCGCCTGCGAGGTCATGCGGCCGCCAAACGACTTGCCGCCTGCGAACAGCGGCAGTTCGCCGCAATGCCGCGCCGCCTCCGCCGCCGCGGCGCGCACCGTGGCCTGCGCGACGGCGGGCGGATCGGGCCGCTTGCTGCCCTTCTCCATGTAGGGAAACTGATAGCGCAGCGTCGCGATGCCGCGCTCCGCCAACCCTTCCGATATCGCGGCCATCGACGGGTGCGTCATGCCGGCGCCGGCACCATGCGCGAACACATAGGCCGCGCGCGCCTGCGCCGGTCGCAGCAGCAGCGCGGACACCGTGCTGTCGCCCGAGACCGTGATCGTGAGCGGCTGGAGACCTGACGCGTTCAAGATGACATCTCGACGACTTGTTGCTTCGCCATGTCTAGCCCTCCGATCCCGATGCGCGCAAATGCCGCCCTGGCGGTCGCGCCGCAAGTGAACTGGCTCACAGCCAATCCACATTTCCTTTGCAACATTCCGTTGGTAGACCTGACACCGCTACTGTAGGATGGCATACAGCGCACCACACGTTTAGCGCGAATCCGTTTTGACGATTGTTAATATCTCATCAATATGACGCGCGGGTACCGCGAATTGGGGGACGGGAGCATGCCTCGCAAGACGATCGTGATCATAGGCCTGCTGATTGTCGCCGGCGTCCTCTACTTCAAGGACGATCTCGAGACGCTGGCGAGCGGCTTCCGCGTCAAGGTCGTCGACTACCAGCCGCCGGCGAAGACCGTCTGGCTAGATCAGAATGTCACCGCCGAGCGGCTGCGCTGGTTCTACCACGCCGACCAGGGCACGCGGACTTTCGGTATCCCGATTGAATGGTTCAATGCGCTGGAGCAGCCGACGCTCTGGCCGCTGTTCACCGCGGCACCGAAGCTCAGCGAGACCAATTATCTCGGCCGCTTCGGCTTCATTCCCGACACCGTGATCCCGGGCAAGCCCGATCCGCTGCCGATCGGCTTCGCGCCGAGCGGCCCGATGGCGGATGCCAACGGCGCGCCGTGGCGCAATCCGCACAGCAAGGCCGACATGAACGGCGTCGGGCTGACTTGCTCCGCCTGCCACACCGGAAGCCTCAGCTATCGCGGCACCGAGATCGTGATCGACGGCGGCCCGGCCAACACCAACCTGTTCGAATTCCAGAAGAGCGTCGGCGTCTCGCTGCTGCTGACCCGGTTCTGGCCGGGCCGCTTCGCGCGCTTTGCCGAGGCGATCGTCGGCAAGGATGCCAGCGTCGACGAGCGGATGGCGCTGCGCGGCCAGCTCGATCTCGTGCTCAAGCAATACGCCAATATCAACGCGCTGGAGAACAAGGTCGCCGCCAACAGCGTCGAGGAAGGTTACACGCGGCTCGACGCGCTGAACCGGATCGGCAACCAGGTGTTCTCGATCGATCTCAACAATCCGAACAATTACGCCTCGCATTCGGCGCCGGTGCATTTCCCGCGGATCTGGAACGCACCTTGGTTCAGCTGGGTACAGTATGACGGCTCGATCATGCAGCCGATGGTGCGCAATGCCGGCGAGGCGCTCGGCGTCAGCGCCGAGCTCAATCTGCTCGACGAGTCCAAGGGACTTTACAAGTCGAGCGCACGGATCGACGTGCTGCACGAGATGGAGCGGATGATCGCCGGCGAGCCGCCGAGCGAGGACAAGGGCTTTGGCGGGCTGGCATCGCCGAAATGGCCGGAGAACATCCTGGGGCAGATCAACATGGATCTCGCGAAGAAGGGCGGCGAGCTCTACAAGGCGCACTGCCAGGGCTGCCACGGCCCCGCGATCGACAGCAAGGCGCTGCCGGCGAGCGAGGCCTTCGCGCTGTTCAAGGACAAGAAGCGCTGGATCAAGAACGACGCCGGCCAGCCGCTGCTCGACGTCGAGATGATTCCGATCAGCCATATCGGCACCGACAGCGCACAGGCCGAGGGCCTTGCGAGCCGCACCGTCGAGACGCCGGCCAATCTGGGGATCAAGGACGGTGGCTTCGGGCCCGCGCTCGGCGAGCTGGTCGAGAAGACCGTCGACTACTGGTACGACCAGAACAAGACGTCGCCGGAGGATCGCAAGCGCATCAACGGCTACCGGCCGAACGAGATCCAGGCGCCGCTCGCCTACAAGGTCCGTCCCCTCAACGGCATCTGGGCGACCCCGCCCTATCTGCACAACGGGTCGGTGCCGAGCATCTACGCGCTGCTGTCCCCGGTGCAGGAACGTCCCCCGATCGTCTATCTCGGCAGCCGCGAGTATGACCCGAAGAATCTCGGCTATGTCTCCGACGACAAGATCAAGAACGTGTTCGCGCTCGACACCAGGAAACGCGGCAACAGCAATGCCGGCCACGAATTCGCCAACGAGAAGCGCACCGGCGTGATCGGACCGGAGCTGAAGGAAGACGAGCGCCGCGCCCTGATCGAGTTCATCAAGACGCTGTAGGTCTCGCCAACGGGTTCACCGTGCTGGCCGGGCATGTCCGGGCAGCACGCGCTCATGGAGAGATCGCGCCGGTACGCGATAGCGCCGCCATTGCTGGCGAGAGGCGGCGTGCAGGATTTCGGAATACTGGAAATGTACCCCTGATTTGCCCGACGCGTCAAGTCGCCTGACCGAGCAGCGATGGCCGCCGGCTGCTTTGCATGGGGTTGTTTTCGAAATTTAGGCAGCACGCACCGCGGCGGTCCCGCAAGCGGGACGAGAAGGGCAGCATCGCCGCGGTTCAGCCTGCCTTCACCGCGCGCCTCACCCCTTCGGCACGGGCTGCCGCCGCGCCGGGCGGGTCATCGCCTCGAGCTCGAGCAGCTGGTTGAGCTGGTCCTCGGTCAGGAGCTTCTCCTCCAGCACGATGTCGGCGACCGAGCGGTTCTCCTTCAGCGCGCGGCGTGCCACGCGCGATGAGGCCTCGTAGCCGAGCGCCGGTGCCAGCGCCGTGATCAGGCCGATCGAGCCCTGCACCAGGCTGCGGCAGCGCTCGCGATCAGCCTCGATGCCGTCGACGCAGCGCTTGGTCAGCGTATCGATCGCCGCCGTCAGCATGCGCAGCGAGCTCAGCACGCAATAGCCGATGGTCGGCTCGAAGGCGTTGAGCTGGAGCTGGCCGCCCTCCGCGCACATCGTCACCGTCAGGTCGTGGCCGATCACCAGGAAGGCGACCTGGTTGACCACCTCCGGGATCACCGGGTTGACCTTGCCGGGCATGATCGACGAGCCGGCCTGCACCGCAGGCAGCCGGATCTCGCCGATGCCGGTGCGCGGCCCCGACGACAGCAGGCGCAGGTCGTTGCAGATCTTCGATACCTTGACCGCGACGCGCTTCAGCACGCCGGAGAACAGCACGAAGGCGCCGAGATCGGAGGTCGCCTCGATCAGGTTGGAGGCCAGCACCATCGGCTGGCCGGACAGCCGCGACAATTCCTCGACCGCGAGCGCCGCATAGCGCGGATCGGCGTTGATGCCGGTGCCGATCGCGGTGGCGCCGAGATTGACCTCGCGGAACAACGAGGAGATCTCGTTGAGCCGCGCGACGTCCTCCTTCACGGTGGCATGGAAGGCATCGAACTCCTGGCCGAGCGTCATCGGCACCGCGTCCTGAAGCTGGGTGCGGCCCATCTTCAGCACATCGGCGAATTCCACCGCCTTGCCCTTGAAGGCATAGGCGAGGTCGTCGAGCGCGCGCACCAGCGGCTGGGTGGCGAAGATCACCGCGAGCCGCAGCGCGGTCGGATAGGCGTCGTTGGTCGACTGCGCCATGTTGACGTCGTCGTTCGGATGCAGCGCGTGATAGTCGCCGGGCTTGCGGCCCATCAGCCGCAGCGCGACGTTGGCAATCACCTCGTTGGCGTTCATGTTGGTGGAGGTGCCGGCGCCGCCCTGGATCGCGTCGACGACGAAGGACTCGGCATAGACCTTGTCGGTCGCGATCTCGGTGCAGGCTCTGTCGATCGCATCGGCCTTCTCCGGCGCGAGATAGCCGAGGCGCTTGTTGGCGCGGGCCGCCGCCTGCTTCACCAGCGCCAGCGCGCGGACGAATTCCGGGAAATGGCCGACCGGCACGCCGGTGATCGGAAAGTTCATCACCGCACGCTTGGTGTGGATGCCCCACAGCGCGTTGGCCGGCACATCGTCCTCGCCGAGCAGGTCGTGCTCGGTGCGGGACTGCGCCTGCTCGATCGGCACCGTCCGGACCGTCGCGATGGCAAGCTCGCTGACGCCGCCGCCGTCGCCGGACGCCGGCGCGGCCCCTGCGGTGTTGGTCTCAACCTTCGATTCGGCCATCGATCCCTCCGTTGCGTGCTGCAAATGCCGTCGTCAGCGACACCGACCATGATGCGCCGGGCAAGCGGCGAAAGCCAATGCCTATCGGCAAACTCTTGCACACTGACGAACCGAATTGAGGCCTTATCTTATCCGCCATGATAACAACAACTTATGACTCCATTCCGTGGTTCGCCACGCGCCGGGGCCGGCTGCTTTCACCGTCACGTCATCGCGTGCTAGATCAGCACCGATTGGCGCAAGGGCGCTGCCGACACTGAACGAACCAAGGACCACTACCGTGTCCAACAACAATGAAACGATGACGCTCAAATTCCGCTGCCCGGCGGAGCTCGAGGGCAAGATTCCGGCGCCGGTGCCCGCATCACTGGGACTTCCCGGATGGCTCAAGGCGATGCCGACGCAGGCGTTCAATGCGATGAGCAATCGCGAAGAAGACACCGTCAAGCGCTGCCCGCCATTCGTCGATGCGATGACGTCGGGTTTCCTGTTGCCGCTGATCTGCGATCTCAAGGTCGAGAATGGCGAGATGACTTGGGACAACGACCTTCCGGCCGGGGGCATGCTCGAATTCCCGCGCTCGCCGGTCGGATTCCACGATGAAAGCCAGGTGGTCGGCTCCCCGCTGTTCGAGCCCGACCGCTTCGTGGTCAAGTTCGTCAATCTGTGGACCATCGAGGCGCCGCCGGGCTACTCGGTGATGTTCACGCATCCGGTCAATCGGTTCGACCTGCCGTTCACCACGCTGACCGGCATGGTCGATTGCGACCTGTTTCACGACGGCTGGGTGCATTTCCCGGCACGCTGGCACGACACCAATTTCAGCGGCATCCTGCCCAAGGGCACGCCGGTCGCGCAATGCTACCCGGTGAAGCGCGAAAACTGGGTCGCGCAGACAATTGCGATGACGCCGGATGAAACGTCGCGCGCACAGGACTTGTCCACCAGGATGGCCCGCGAGCCCGGACTCTATCGCCGCCAGTTCAGGTCATAGATCGGGCGAGCGCACGGCGATAACGGGTGTGGGTGCGGACCCTTCCCGTCGTCGTCCCGGCCTTCGCCGGGACGACACGGAGTTTGTCGCACAGCCGTCCCCTCGAACCGCCCTAGCTCAGAAATTTCTTGAACCCGCTGGGACGGAAGAAGAAGCGGCCATGCGATGACATGCTCAGCGCGGCGGTCGTACGGCCGATCATTTGCGGCCGACCGCGCAGCGCCAGGCGCAAATTCGCTTCGCCCGCCGCGCGGTCGCCCATTTCCAGCAGACTGGCGGAGAAGCTGAGACGCGCCAATGGGTCGTCGGGACGTTGCGCCACCACCTGGCGGTAGAGATCCGCGGCACCAGCGTAATCGCCATCGAGCAGCAGGACGCGCGCGAGCGCGGCCAGGACGTCGGGATGCCCCGGCGCTGCCGTGCGCAGCTTCTCCAGAATCGCGCGCGCCCGGCCGCGCTCATTGCGCTGGGGCAGCAACTGCGCGAGCAGGAGTTGAAACTCGAGGCTGCCGGGCGCGAGAGCAAGCGCGCTCTCGATGACGACTACCGCCTCGTCGATGCGGCCGTCCGCGTGCAATTGCCCTGCCAGCGCCTGAAATGAGGGCAGGTACGGCGGCCGCCGCGCCGTGGTTCGCCGCAACACCTCGATCGCCTCGCTGCGGCGGCCGGCGCCGCCGAGCGCCGCGCCGAGCAGGGTTTCGAGGCCGGGATCCTCGACGCGGCGGGTGGCTCGCTCCAGCGGCGCGATCGCCTCCTCGTTGCGGTTCTGGATCATCAGCGCCCGCGCCAGGATCGAGGCCGCGCCGATATCGTTGCGGTTTGCCTTCAAGACCTCGGCCGCCAGCCGCTCGGCTTCGACGATCTGCCCCATCTGCAAGGCGACCACGGCGCGCTGCAGGAGCGGGGACGGCCCAGGACCGCGGTTGGCGGAGGGGGGCGGAGGTTTCGGCATGCGATGGTCCTGCGATGGCATCCCAGCCGTTATCACTGCCGCCGACAGAGCGTCCAGCGAAAGTCGCATCCGGCCGCAGGCCGGGACCTGACACCGAAATACCGCCCGGTTCCAGAACGCCCGAACGGGCCGATCTTGAGGCATGTCCGCGGCAGTCAGGGGGAGGTGCCGAACCACCCTCTCCGGTACGATTTTTCGACTGTTTAACCTATTCGACCTAGCTTGCGTTGCAGAAACTGGGCCCGCCTTGATGTTCGCAACGACCCTCGAAACAATTCAATCGACCGCCTCGAAGCGATCGGCTTATGTCAGGGGAATCTTCGTCCTTCTGGCGATCGCCATCGTCCTGAAGACCGCGTGGTTCGCCCGGCTGGGCCTCGGACAGCACCGCGAGCTGGTCGACTTCGATGCCTTCTACATCGTCGCAAAGCTGGTGTGGCAAGGCACGGTCGATCAAGCCTACCAGTTCGCGAAGCTCCTCGTGATCCAGCGAGAGGCGTCGGGCGGGCACGACAGTCTGATGCCCTGGACCTATCCCCCGCAATTCAGCCTGTTGATGGCGCCATTCGCGCTGATCCCGGTCGGGATCGCCTACCTGCTGTTCGCGACCTCGACGCTAACGCTCTACCTTGCCGTGCTGCGCCGCATCGCCGGAAGCCAGTTCGTTCTTGTCCTCATCGTCTTCTTTCCGACGATCGGAATTACGCTGGCGTGCGGCCAGAACGGCTTCCTCACGGCTGCGCTGATCGGGCTGGTTTGCCTTTACTTCGAGGAGCGACCGGTTGTCGCCGGGGCGGCTCTCGGCCTCATGATCATCAAGCCGCACCTCGCCATTGCGTTCGCGGTCTACGCCGTGCTGCGACGCTCCTGGGTCGTCGTCGGCACGGCCGCCGCCGTCGTGCTGGCCAGCTCGGCGCTCTGCACGGCAGTGTTCGGCACGCAGATCTGGAGCGCGCTGCTACAGAGCGTGCGCGACTCGTCGGCTTTCCTGGAGCAGGGCTATTATCCGCTGTATCGCATGATCTCTGGCTACGCGGCGTTGAGAACCGCGGGGCTGCCCGCCTTCGGATCATTTCTCGGCCAGGGCGTCGTCGCCGTCCTCGCGCTCGGCATCGTGCTCATCGCCGTGTACCGAAAGATACCGGTGCGCGAGAGCCTCGGCCTGACCGCAATCATCTCGCCGTGCATCAGCCCCTATGCCTACGACTATGACTTCCTGATCTTCGGCATTGGTCTCGCCATGCTGTTGCCGTCGCTGCTCGCCAACGCGCGTGAGTGGGAGCGTGACGTGATTTATTTCCTGCCGATTCCGATCGGCGCCCTCGGCTACGTGCGGGCGGAGCAGATGGCAACCTCCCACAGGGACATGCAGTGGCTCGACGTGCTATCGATCGGAGCCTTCATGATCATTCCATTGATCGGGCTTATCGTCGGAATCCTGCTCGTGCGCCGCTCAAAAACCGAAGCGCCGCGGTCCGTCCCGACGCAGGGACCGCTTGCGAGGGTTTGAGCCGCCACGCTATCGAATCACGAAACGTACGGCACCACGCCGCGCTCATTGCGCGTTCATTTCAAGACGATCCCGCGCCGGCAGCGTCGGCCCAAACGCCTTCAGTGCGCTGGCAACGACCTTCGGATCCGCCGCCGGCGTGATGTAGAACACCACATCGCCCTGCTCGCCCGTGACCGGAATTGTGTGCAGGGTTGCGACCTTCTTCCAGGCGGCCGGCACGCCTTTTGGAAACCAGCTGTCGTAGATCATGGCGACGCCGACATGGTACTCGTCGGCGAGCGCGGCCATCTCGCCTGGACCGTAGCGGTCGGCGAGCTTCGCCTTGCGCACGCGCTCCGAACCGAGCCCCCAGAGATCCAGCACGAAGTCCGGATCTTTCCAGGCGACCAGCCCAAGATCATTGACGGCGACTGGCCCCTTGTAGAGCTGTTGGGCAAACCGGCTCAGCTGATAATGCTGCTCGTAGATGCCGCGTGCGGCGAACGGCGTCTCCAGCGCGGCACTGACGTAGCCCACGCTGACGAAGCCGGCCAATGCGACGCTGACGAGCGTAGCGGCAGTCCATTGCGGCGCGCTGAGGCGGGTCCTGGCATGCGCCACGGCATAGAGCAGGGCCAGCACCGCGAGCGCCATGACGTAGACTTCATATCGATAGAACCAGCCATACTGACCAAAAGCGAGATGCGCGCCGATCGCGGCGAGCACCGTTGCGCAGACGATCAGCGCGCCCCGATCCGAGCGCAGCGGCCACATTGCGCAGGCAAGCGCGAGACCGAGCAGCATCAACCGGAAGCCGGTGGGGTCATCGAAGCTGGCGGCGAGATTGTGCAGGATGGGAGCGAACGTCGTGGTTCCTTCATACGCCGTCTCTGCGACATGCGACTTGAGCAACACCGAGCTCGGCAGAAGCGGGAGACCCAGCGAGGCCATCCGCGCGAAGTATCCCGCGATCGCCGCCAGCGCAAAGGCCGCGCCCTCGAAACGAATGAGCGGCAGCAGCACGAGCGCGACGAAATGCACGGGGGTCGGCGCTCGGCCACGCGCGGCCTCGGTGAGGCCGCCGAAGGTCGCGACCGTGGCCCAGACGTGAACACTGTGCTCCATGCCGGTCAACGGCAAGGCGATCGCGCTCGACGAGAGAATCGCCAGCAGTGCGACGAAAACGCAGAGCGGCTTCCCGCGCACGGGATCGAGCAGGCCCGCCGTTTCGAGAATGCGCAAGAAGGCCACGATCGTGCCGGCCGCCGCCGCGGCGTTGATCAAAAGCGGGCCAAATGCCCCGAGATGCAGCGCCTCGGTCACGACCAGCAGATAGGGCCAGATGATCGAGGAGCTCGGCGACGAGTATTCGGACGCGTTGACGCCGTAACCGCCGGACCGGATGTGATCGGCGACGGCGAGATGGATGTAGGGATCATCCAGCGTGAAGATGAGCCGGCCATCGCAGAGTATGACGCTGAAGATCAGCGCCGTCGCGAACAGGCCGAGCCACAGCAATGCCGCCAGCAGCGGGACGCTTCGCCAGATCGCGGCGGATCGCGGCAACGGCGCGCGGTCGGCGGCGACGCCGGACATCAGATGCGCATCCGCTTGAAGATCGCCTCCGGCAGCGCGCAGATCACGGCCATCACCAGTTGAAAGCGTCTCGCCACGTAGATCACGTCACGCGGCTTCGTGACGTCGGCCCGGAAGATATCCTCGGCGACCCGATCCGGATCGACGGTGAGCGGCGCCGGCAGCTTCATATGCGCCGTCATCTTGGTGCGCACGAAGCCGGGCTTGACGGTGACGACGCGAACCTTGCCCGCCAGCGCCAGGCGGTTGCGCAGCCCGGACAGGAATTGCGAGAAGCCGGCCTTGGCCGCGCCGTAGTAGTAGTTCGAGGCCCGGCCTCGGTCGCCGGCGACCGAGCTGACCCCGACGATGGTTCCCGAGCCACGTTTCTCGAAGGCTTGCGCGAACTGTTCGAGCAGCAGGCTCGGCGCCTCGAAATTCGTGCGCATGATCGTCGTCGCGAGCTCCGGATCGGTCTGGGCCCGCGGCTGATCGCCGAGCTCTCCGACGACGCACACAACGGAGTCGGGAAGCACGGGAAGGGCGGCGATGAAGCCGGCGAGTTGCGCGGTCTGCAGCACGTCCAGCGCCTGGACCGACGTCTCGACGCCGCTTCGCGTCCCGATATCGTCCGCATTGCGCCGTGCCGCCTCGAGATCGCGAGCGGCGAGCATCACGCGCCAGCCTTCCTTGGCGTAGCGCAGCGCGGTCGCATGCCCGATATCCGAGCTGCCGCCAATCACCAGAATTGATCTTGTGCCGGTCATCAAACTCCAAGCCGTGCTGAAAGGTGAGATGCAAGGCGCGTATTCGCGCCGGTCTGCTGACGGATATCCCGCAGGATCGCGAGGCCGGGATACCCGGATTCGAATGTCGTGCGCGACTGGCGCGCGTCCTTGGCGAGGTAGAGCCGGCCGCCGGCCTGGACCACCAGCGCGTCGAGCTGGTCGAGAAACGCGAACAGCGTGGCGGTGACGGGGAAATCCATTGTCAGGGTGTAACCGCGGAGCGGGAACGACATCGGCCCGCCGCCCTCGCCGAGTTGCTTGAGCACGGCAAGAAACGACGCATCGCCGCGCCGGGAGACCCGATCCAGCATTTCGGCGAGAACGGGACGCGCGCGGCCTTGCGGGATCACGCACTGATACTGCACGAAACCGTGTCGCCCGTAGATCCTGTTCCAGTCGGCGATCGCATCGAGCGGAAAGAAGTAAGGGTCCCAATGCACCAGCCGCTGTTCGCCCTGATGCGCGGCGCCGCGGCGGAAGTACAGCTCGTTGAACGCCCGCATCGACGCCCGGTTGAGCAGCCATCCGGGAAACAGTTCCGGGACCGACAGCCGCTGGTAGCGTGGGCGCGGGAACGGCTCGAGGTCGGGTCCGAGCCTATCCTTGTCGCGGCGCGTGGCGTGCTCGGCCAGATAGACCAGCGACCGTCCAAGCGCTGTGCCGCGCGCGAGGCAATCGATCCAGGCCACCGAATAGGTGGTCGATGCGCTGCCTTCCAGCTGATCGATCGCCGCGTCGAGATTGCTGGCGACGCGGGTGTCCTGCCGCAGCCAGCCGGTCTCGATCGGCAGCAGCCGCAGCGTCGCATCGAGGATCATGCCGGTCAGGCCCATGCCGCCGAGCGTCGCCGCGAACAGCGCGGCGTTCTCCGAGCGTGAGCAGGTGACGATCTCGCCGCCCGGCAGCGCGAGGCGGAACGACTCGACGATGGTGCCGAAGCCGCCATCGCGATGATGGTTCTTGCCATGGACGTCGGCCGCAATCGCACCGCCGACCGTCACGAATTTGGTGCCCGGCACGACCTGGAGGAAGAAGCCCCACGGCTCGAAGGTCGCCAGGATGTCGGCGATGGTCACGCCGGCTTCCACTGTCAGTTGGGCAGTCGCAGCGTCGAAGCTGCGCATCCGGTTCAGGCCGCGCGACGAGATCGTGGATTGCGCGCCGATCGCCGCATCGCCATAGGCGCGGCCTGCTCCACGCGCGATGACGCCGGTCCGCGCCAGCAGCTGGTCGCGCGCGCCGGCGGGCGTCTGCGGCGCCAGCAGTTCGGTCGGCACTTTGGGATAGTTGCCCCAGCCGGACAGGCCAATCCCCTCAGGGCTGGAAGCCGCCATCGCACGTCCTGGCAATACAGCCGCCGGCATCGCTAGATGGCGGCAAGCATGATGACGCCGATCGCGCCGAGGGCGACCCAGCTGGCGCGATCCTTCAGCGCAAACGTCACCGGATCGTCGTCGATCAACCCGCGCTGCGCGAACAACATCACGCGGCTGATCCAGTACATCAATATCGGACAGCCGGCCCAGAGCAGTTGCGGATAGCTGTAAAGCGCGCGAACCGTATCGGACGAGATGTAGAGCGTGAAGATCACGACGGCATTGAAACCGGATGCTGCCGCAAGGATCGCGACCATCGACTTGTCGTCGACCTGGTAACCGCGCGCAGCGAGCACCGCGCCGTCCGGCTGGCTAGCGAGCTCGATGTAGCGCTTCACGAGTGCCAGCGACATGAAGATGAACAGTGAGAATGCCAGCAGCCATTCCGATATCGGCACGTCGATGGCGACCGCGCCGCCGATCACGCGAACGGTGTAAAGCGTCGCCAGCACGACCACGTCTACGGTCACGATACGTTTGAGCCAGAACGAATAGGACGTGGTCAGCACCAAGTAGCCGAAAAGCACACCGCAAAACTCGACCGATATCGAGAGGGCGATCGCGAACGCCACGGCCAGCACCAGCCCCATCGCGCCCACGGCCTGCGACGCCGGGACGACGCCGCTCGCAATCGGACGGCTGCGCTTGGTCGGATGCGCACGATCGGCCTTGATGTCGAGCAGATCGTTCAGGATGTAAGCGGCCGACGCGCAGAGCGAGAACGCGACCACGGCAAGCAGCGACGTCGCGGCCGATGCGAGCGTGAATTTGTGCGCGGTCAGGAGCGGCACCATCACCAGCGCGTTCTTGGCGTATTGATGCACCCGGAGCAGTTTCAGCCAGTTGCGCACGCTGGCGCGCGTGGGCCCTGCCGGCTCGGATCGCCCGGGGCGCACCACGCGCGACGCGGAGCCGCGGAGTGCGACCGTCGTGCTGCCGATGTAGTCAAAACCCTGATTGAGCAAGGGCGGCAGATGTTCGCGCGGCACCGCCGACGATTGGCCGCCCGGTCCGGCGCCCCATGCGGTGAACACGCCGAGATGCGCCGCGACCGCGCTGACGAACGGCTCGGGATAGGTTTCCGAGCACAGATAGACCGGGCGGCCCTCGCCCAGTACCTGCAACAGGAACGTCACGACGTCGTGGTCGAACCGCGCACCGGACGGATCGAAACCCGGCGCATCAGTGCCATGCCCCGGTCCCGCTTCCGGTCCAAGCGCCGCGGCAACCGCGGCAGTGATCGCGCGAAAGCGGGTGCTCAGCCCGGCAATCCCCAGCGGAAGCGCGCTTTCCGGGACCATCACCTCGTCGAGGTCGACGACAAGCGGCCGCAGCGTTGAACGCGGCGGATCGCGAGGGGCGGCGCCGTCCCTCTGCTCAACCCGTTCTGGAACGCTCGCTCGCATGCGCGTGGTCTTCCGGTGCCCCGCCCCATAGTCCCGGGCTTTCCCTAATTTGGGATGAACTCGCTGGGTGAGCTTTGGGGGCCGGACGCCGGGGGGGGCCGATCGCACTGCGGGCGCGCTTCCGGCGCGATTTGGCGCCGTCAGGCGGAGAATGGCGATCCCGGGAAGACTCGAACTTCCGACCTACGGTTTAGGAAACCGTCGCTCTATCCGGCTGAGCTACGGGACCGCGAGCCCGCGTCGCATCCCATATCAAACGCAACGCGTGATCGCCAGCCTGTCGCGAGGTCCCTGATGGGTGAAGTTGTGGCCCGCAGCGGTGCCGTTCGAGCGGCCGAAACGGCTCTCTCGAGGGATTTCCAGGAGCAGTTCCCGACGAAAGCCCGTCCCGACTGCACGTTCGGGACAGGCTTTCATCAGGGTTTTACAGCCGAAGCGAGGGCGAGATCACGCCAACGCAGAAGAATCGCGGCGACGATAGGCCACGAAGCCGAGCGCGGCGAAGCCGATGATCATCATCGCCCAGGTCGAGGGCTCGGGCACCGACGAAACCGTGGAATTGACGTCGAGAATGACCGTGTCACCCGTATTGAACGTCAGATTGGCCCAGGCAGTTCCGATATGTGTCGAGTCGAATGTCACGTCACTTGCGTTGAATGTCGACCCGGTAAGAATCGACGATGGGTCCAGCGTGACGCTGGTAAAGGCGGGAAGCCCGGCACCAGCCGTCAGAAGTGCGCCGTTGTCGATGACAACCCCGTTGCTGTTGTAGGACGTGCCGGAAGGACTCCAGGTCGTATCGCTCAGATACGTGAAGGTGATCTGATTTCCGGACGCGCTGACCGTGAAGTAGTTGAAGAACTGCGCGCTGCCGCCCGGCAATGTGAGGGTGCTCGGGCTCCCGGGGCCGCTATATGCGCCGCCGTATGAATAGTACTGGAAACCCAGCGTTCCACTGTCAAACGTTGCGGCGCTTGCGGTCCCGAGCGAGCCTAGTGTCAGTGCGGCAACCACACTCGCCGAGAGTAATGACTTAATTGCCATGTGCCTCTCCTGATAATATTAAATACTTCCAATAAATCGATTTAATACCTCCAAGGTCGACTGTGTCAAGATACCGCCGACACAGGACTACCTGGAACTGAAAATCGCAGCGCCGTGCACGAACTGCACCAAACCGCAGTAGTTTCAATCCCTTGCATGGTACGCGGCGGAGCCCCCCGCCGCTACGCCGCCTGGCCGACCGATTTCGACGGCGAGCCGATCGTGGCCGCTGGCCCGCGTGCCGGCATAAACTCCAGCGCTCCGTCTTTCAGCGAACCGAAACGCAGGGTGACGAGATCCAGCGCATAGTTCTGGTAGAGCCGCCACGGCCGGCGCGAGCCCTGCTTCGGGAATCTGGCGGCCGCGCGCTGGATGTAGCCTGAAGAAAAATCTACCCAGGGCAGTTCGGTGACGTCAGGATCGTTCCGCCGCGGCGTGACCTGCGCGTAGCCATTCGCCTTCATGTGGTTGAGCATGCGGCAGACATATTCGCAGGTCAGGTCGCATTTCAGCGTCCATGACGCGTTGGTGTAGCCGAAGGCGGCAGCGAGGTTCGGCACACCGCTGTACATCAGCCCCTTGTAGTTCATGGTCTTCGACAGATCGACGTCAGCGCCGTCGACCTTGATCTCGAGCCCGCCAAGCACCTCGAGATCGAGGCCGGTCGCGGTGACCACGACATCGGCGTCGAGCGCATTGCCGCTCTTGAGCTTGATGCCGCCGGGCGTGAAGGTCTCGATCTGGTCGGTGACGACGGACGACGCCCCGCTGCGCAGCGATTGAAAGAGGTCGCCGTTCGGCACCAGGCAGAGCCGCTGGTCCCACGGATTGTAGCGCGGCGTGAAATGCGTCGCGACGTCGTAGTCGGGACCAAGCGCGTGGCGCACGCCGCCGAGGATCAGCTTCTTCACGCGCTCCGGATCGCGCTTGCAGAGCCGGTAGAAATACATCCCGAACAGCACATTCTTCCAGCGGGTGAGACCATAGGCGAGCTTGGCCGGCAGCCGCGCGCGCAGCCAGTTGGCAACCTTGTCCTCGTCAGGCCGCGCCACGACATAGGTCGGCGAGCGTTGCAGCATCGTGACATGGGCGGCGGTCTTGGCCATTTCGGGGACCAGCGTCACCGCGGTCGCGCCGCTGCCGATCACCACCACCTTCTTGCCCGCGTAGTCGATGTCACCGGTCCATTTCTGCGGATGGACGACGCGGCCGGCGAAGTCGGCAATACCGGGGAAGTCGGGCGTATAGCCGTGCTCGTATTTGTAGTAGCCACTGCACATGAACAGGAAATTGCAGGTCAGACGTTCGATGGTCTTCTCCGGCCCGCGCTCGACCTCGACCGTCCATCGTGAATCCGCGGACGACCAGTCGGCGCGCACGACGCGGTGGTTGAAGCGGATCTTCTGGTCGATGCCGTACACGCGCGCCGTCTCGCGGACATAGTTCAGGATCGAGGGTCCGTCCGCGATCGCCTTCGGCGCGGTCCACGGCCGGAACGAATAGCCGAGCGTGTACATGTCGGAGTCGGAGCGGATGCCGGGATAGCGGAACAGATCCCAGGTGCCGCCGATGCAATCGCGGCCTTCGAGAATGGCGTAGCTGCGGTCAGGACAGTTGGTTTGCAGATGATAGCCGGCGCCGATGCCCGACAGCCCGGCCCCTACGATCAACACGTCGAAATGCGCGGACATGCCCTGACCCTCCCGTGGCAGAATTGACAATCCGTATTGTCAGATAACTTGACATCTGACAATGGCTCATGTCAATACCCTTCCATGGCAAGCAGCCGGAAAGCCCGCCTCTACGGCGGCATGGACGCCGAGGAACGCCGCACCGAGCGGCGGCTCAAGCTGATCGACGCGGCGGTCGAGGTCTATGGCGAGGTCGGCTACCGCGGCGCGACGGTCAAGGCGATCTGCGAGGCGGCCGAACTGACCGAGCGCTATTTCTACGAGTCTTTCGCCAACAGCGAGGCCCTGCTGATCGCCGCCTACGGCCATGTCGTCGGCCATTTGCACGCGGAGATGACCGCTGCCGCTGCGGCTGCCGGCGACGACGCCGAAGCAAGACTGCGCGCCGCGCTGACGCTGTATTTCACACGGCTGAAGCAGCACCCGAAGCCCGCGCGGGTCTTCCTGCTGGAAATCTCCGGCATCAGCCCGGCAGTCGATGCCGTCAAACACGATGCGGGGCGTGTCTTCAGCGACATCCTGGTGCCGCCAAGGCGCGATTCGAAACGCGGCGACAATGCCGCGACGGCCGCGCTGCTCTCGATCGGCATGGTCGGTGCCGTGATCTCGATCGCACTGCGCTGGGTGTCGAGGCAATATCCGCAACCGATCGAGGACGTCGTTGCAATCGCCGCCAGCTTCTGCCGCGTGGCATTGAACGGGACCGATCACCGCATCGGGTGAGGTGAACGATTCAAGTCGAATTGTTCCAATCCGCCAGCGCCGGACGATCAGAATTCTTCCAATCATTCCAATGATGCACGCCGCTGTGTTCCATCAGACACAGGGGCCGATCGCAGTTCCAAAGGGTTGGCGAATTCGTCGGGTTCCTGGGTGACAAGCGTCACTAAAATGACGACAATCCGCTCACTCTGTGTCGTTCGGGTTTGGTTGCAATGTCCGTGATGCCGTCACGATCATCGACGTTGGCTGTTGCCGTTTTCGTCGCCGCTGTCACGCTGGCGCCCATCACTGCGCATGCGCAATGGTGGCGCAGCGGGCCGAAGGATTTCGAGGATTGCGCCGACCTCGCCGAAAAGGCGAAGACCAAGGAAGACAAGACCGCGCAACTCGCCGATTGCAACGCCAAGTTTGCCGGGCGCCGCAAGGTGGGCGGCGGCTACACCTATTACGACTTCATGCAGGACCGCAGCTTCGACATCGCCGGTCCCAATCCGACGCCGGACGAGCAGAAGAAGATCGACCAGGAATATACCGGCTACCTCGAGACGCAGCGTCGCTCCAGCATCGTAGCGGCGTTCAACGCCAAGCAGCTCGAGCGGCAGGAAAAGCAGCGCGAGCAGGCGCCGCGGATCCAGCAGGCGTCATTGCACAGCGAGCCGGTGCGCAGCGAGCCGGCGAAAATCCCGGTCCCGGTTGCACGACCGAGCAAGCCGCGGGTCGCGGCCGTCCCCGTTCCCGAGGCGCGACCGCGGGTGCGCAGCTGCGTGAAGGGTACCTTCTCCTGCGACTGGCCGCGGCTCTCGGACGGATTGAACGATCTGAAGAAGCTGTTCACGCCGCCCACGCTGTCGCCGACCAAGCTCGCGAAGCGCAACTGATCTCGCAATATCAGTCGGTGATCACCATCGCCCAGAACCTGCGGTACGGCGACTTCGGATTGTCGACGAAGGCGACACCGACACGCTTGGCGCCCGGCATCAGCAGGTTCTCGCGATGACCCGGCGAATTCTCCCACTGCTTCAGCATCTCGGCGAAGGCGATGAAGCCGGCCCCGATGTTTTCAGCGGCACGCTGCTTCTTCAGCGGCGCGATGCGCGTGAAGAAGCTGCCGCCCGCGGAATGACTGACCGAGCCGGTCGCCGACATCGCCTGCGCCTGCTTCAGCGCCATCGCATTCAGCTTCGCGTCGAGCGTCACCGCAGGCATCCGATTGGCGCGCCGGTACGCACTGATCGAACCGGCATAGTCGGTGGCGTCAGCGGCCACGGTCAGGCCGAGCACAAGGGTCAGCGCGAGGAATACTGATCTCATCTCAAGTCGTCGGATCATGGCGCCAAAAGCGATGTGGTTGTCGATGTCGTACCCGTCATGCGAAGATGATCGGTGCAGGACGAGCGATCATCTATAGGGGATCCACACGTGAGCGAACAGCAATCATCGCCATTTCACGCGATCAAGGCGATCGACTATACTGTGATCTTCGTGCGCGACATGACGGCGATGCGCGGCTTTTATGAGGATATCCTCCGATTCCCGCTGATCCGCGAGCTGTCGCCGAACTGGATCGAGTTCCGTGTCGGCGGCAACACGCTGGCGCTCGCGAAACCGAGCCGCACCGCTGACGATGCACCGATACCCGGCGGCAGCGCCGCGCTCCAGATGGCGTTCAAGGTGCTGCCGGCCCAGGTCGATCAATGCGCGGACGAACTGGTGCGCCTGGGTTTCGCGCTGCTGTCGCCGCCGACCAACCAACCGTTCGGACACCGCACGCTGTTCTTCCGCGATCCCGACGGCAATCTGCTCGAAATTTACGCGGATATCTAGCCGTGGAGGTCTTCTTTGCGATCAACGCGTGCGACCGCGCTTGTGGTGGCGATGCGCGATCGGCTTGTGCGCAGGCATGGCTGATTGGCTCGATGCCCCGGCGGCCACGCGCTGCTCCCGCAAGCGCGCATCGTAGCCCGGCGATGGGGTGACTGTCGGCGGCGCCGCGCGAACCGGGCCAAAGCCAAGCGCGACAAGCGTGAGCAACATGATGCAAGATCGTTTCATGATGTCACCTCCCCGGTTGTCCATCGCGAATCTGCTCCGGTGTCAGCCCCGGTGATCCCTTGCCGTCTGCCTCCGCCGCCCGAACCAGCGCGATGACGCGGCGCGACAACGACGCGTCGAGGCCGCGGCGATCCGCGATCGCGGCAATCACGCCCTGAAGGTAATCGATCTCGGTGCGCCGGCCGCGTTGCAGATCCTCCCACATCGAGGAGCGCGCCTCGGGATCGATCTTCATGGTGCGGCCGAGCAGCATGCCGAACAGTGAGTCCGGCAGCCGCAGCAATGGCGGCATCCAGCCCGACGGCAGCGGCGTCGGCGATACCGGCACGATGCCTTCGGCGTGCACGGCGGCGATACCCTCGGCCATCTGGTCGGCGAGCAGCCGGCGCCAGCCGCGCTGCGCGAGCTGCTGCCGCAGCGGAATGTCGGACAGCGCATTGAGCGCATTGTTGAGATTGACGATCAGCTTGCCCCATTGCACGCCGTCGATATTGGCGGTGCTGCTGATCGCAAGACCGGACACCGACAGCCCTGCCGCGGTGCCGGCATCATCCTGCGCGATCACGATGTCGCCCGACGTCGAGCGATGGAAGCGACCGTCGCCGAGCGCGACCACATTGAACGGCACCATGCCGCCGAGCACCTTGCGCCCCGGCAGGCCGTCGCGCAGCACCGGCAAATTGCCGACGCCATTCTGCAGGCTGACCACCACGGCGTCAGAAGGCGCGTGGCGGGCGACCAATTCGGCCATCTCGCGTGTGTCGGCGCTCTTCACCGTCACCAGCACCGTCTGAACATCGTGCAAGATCGATGGATCGTCGGATAGTGTGAGTCGGTCCGCGGATACCGTCTGCTCGGAGCCGTCGAAACTGCTGACCCGCAGGCCGCCGGCGGTGATCTCCTGGATCAGCCGTGGCCGCGCCAGCAGCGTGACGCGGCGGCCTGCGGCGGCCAACATGCCGCCGACGAAGCAGCCGATGCTGCCGGCGCCCGCGATGCCGATCGACCGGTCCCGGTTCATCTGGCTAAATGTCTGTTCATCGCAACTCGATAGCAGACCGGGGACTGTCTGCCTATTTCGATGCGCCACGGCCCCCGATGCCCCGCCTTGTAACCGTCATGGGCCGAAGCTATGTTTCCGGCACGGGGCACGGTTGCGGCAGGAGACGATCATGGGTTTACTCGACGTACTCAACGGCATGCAGAACGGGCCCCGCGGTCCGAGCGCGCCAAGCACATCATCCGACAGTTCGAGCGGCGGCGGCATGTCGCCAATCACGATGGCCATCATGGCGCTGCTCGCCTGGAAGGCGGTCAAGCATTTCTCCGGCGGCCAGCCGGGCGCGACCGCCCCTGACCCGCGGCCGGAGCAGGCGCCGCCGCTTCCCGGCAATGTGACCGCGAGCCTGCCCGGCGGAGCCGGCGGTGGCGGTCTCGGCGACCTGCTCAAGGGCGGACTCGGCGGCCTGCTCGCGGGCGGTGCGGCCGGCAGCGTGCTCAGCGGCGGCCTCGGCGATCTGCTCAATCAATTGCAGCAAAAGGGCCAGGGCGACGCGGCCAGTTCATGGGTCAGCAACGGTCCCAACAAGCAGATCTCGCCCGGCGACCTCGCCAACGCGCTTGGCGCGGATCAGATCAACTCGCTGGCCTCGCAGAGCGGCTTGTCGCGCGACGAACTGCTACAGGGGCTCAGCCAGTACCTGCCCGACGCGATCAATCATCTGACGCCGGACGGACGGCTGCCGAGCGGCGACGAGCTGCACGGCAGGCTTTGACGGCAGCGTTGATTCCATCTGAGGAGGACGACAGTCATGGGCGGCATCATCTGGGTCATCATCGTCGGTTTTGTCGCGGGGATCATCGCGCGGTTCCTGTCGCCGGGGCCGAACAATCCAAGCGGCTTCATTCTCACGACGGTGCTCGGCATCGCCGGCGCGTTCCTCGCGACCTTCATCGGCCAGGCGATCGGCCACTACGGTCCCGAACAGGGCGCGGGCTTCATCACCGCCACGATCGGCGCGCTGGTGGTGCTGTTCATCTGGAATCGGCTGGTCGCGGCGCGCGTGATCCCGGATATCGGAAATAGATAGAACGCGTCACAACACGGCTTCAAAATCAAAATGCCCGGGCCAAAGCCCGGGCATTTTCGTTTTCGGCAAACGACTCGGACGCCGCATCACTGAATCAGGTGCATGCCAGCGTCCATGCGGACGAATTCGCCGGTCATGTTGCTCGACGCCGGGCTCGCCAGGAAGCAGACCAGATTGGCAATGTCCTCGGCCGTCGAGGCGACCTTCAGCGGCACCCGCGCGACCACCGCATCGCGCACCTGCTTGGCGCCGTCTTCGCCGCGGCCCTTGGTGAACCAGGGCGTATCGATGTAACCCGGACACACCGTGTTGACGCGGATCAATGGTGCCAGCGCGCGCGCCAGCGACTGCGTCATGGTGTTGAGTGCCCCTTTGCTCGCGGCATAGGCGACCGACGAGCCGCCGCCGGAAATGCCGGCGACCGAGGAGACGTTGACCACCGCCGAGGGACGGCCGGAAGCTTTCGCGCCGGCTTCGAGCAGCGCACGCGCCGCGCGGACCATCTGGAACGGGCCGATGGTGTTGACGGCATAGATGCGCTGGAAGTCTTCCGCGGTCAGGCCGTCGAGATTGTGATGCGGCACATGCTTGGTGGTGCCGGCATTGTTGACCAGCACGTCGACGCGGCCCCAACCCTGCGCGGCGGCCGCGATCTTCTTGCAGTCCTCGTCACGCGAGACGTCGCCTTGTACCACCAGCACCTCAGCGCCCTGCTTGCGGCAGAGCTCGGCCGTCGCCTCAGCCTCCGCCTTGCTGTTGGAATAGTTGATGATGATGCGCGCGCCCTGCGTGGCGAGGATTTGCGCGGTGGCGGCGCCGAGCCCTGATGCCGATCCCGTCACGATCGCGCACAAACCATCCTTGGACATCTGCATTTTCCTTGTTGTTGTGAGCCAGATGAATTCCGGCGATGGCATACCATATCGCGCGGAACAGTATCTGCAAACCGCGCCTATCCTACGTGTAGGCGTTCAGACCCTTTTGCAGGCCGGCCCATTGCGCCTCGTCATGGCCGCAGATGATCTTGACGCCGGATGCTTCGAGTCTTGCGATCTCCTCCAGCGAGTTCAGGAACTGATCGACGTCGAGGCTGTTCCGCGGCGAGACCCGCTGGTCGAGATTGGCGCGCACGCTGAGCGAGTCTGACGCGAGCAAATACTCGCCGCTCTGATCCAGCTTGACCAGCGCGCCGGTCGTGCCCTTCGAATGTCCCGGCAGCGGGATCAGCGTCAACCTGCCGTCGCCGAACACATCCATCTGCCTATCGAAGATTTCCGTCTTCAGCGGATGATCCCAATCCGCCTTGATGTATCCGCGATCGAACGCGTTATCGGCCTTCGCCGCCTCGATCTCGAGCGCGTGGACGAAGACCGTCGCCTTCTTGAAGAAGGCATTGCAGCCGCAATGATCAGTGTGCAGGTGAGAACAGATCACCACGTCGATATCGTCGGGACCGAGGCCGACGGCCTTCAGGCTGGTCAGCACGTGATCGTCCGCCGGCATGATCGGCTGCATGTATTTGGCGAGCGTGCCGAGCCGGCCTTCCGGATCGGTCGCAACGTCAGGATGACATCCGGTGTCGAACAGCACGTTGCCCTGGGCATGCCGCAACAGCACGCAGGACACCGGAAGGTCGATCATCTCGCCGCGCGCCGCATCGGGAAGATAGGTCCGCTTCGACATCCGCAAGCGCCCGCCGGATAACATATGCATCTTCATCGCATCACCTCTGATTTTGAGTTCAAACTACATATGAGTTTTATAGAAACTCATAATAGATTTGACAGCATCTTATTCGCGCCTATAGCTTCCGCGCAACGTCGCGATCGCATCACCATGCGCTCAACGAAGCAGCCGCCTCTCCGGCCCGCGTCGTTGACATCGATCAGCGGTCGCCCAAGGGAAGTTTCGCCACGATGTACACCGTGTTCAGCGTGTTCGCTGCGACGTCCGATCCGGCAGCGTTCAAACCCTTTCTCTGCATTCCCGCGCGGCCCGACCGCGCATATTTTCCCGACGGCGTCGAACTGTCCTATGGCGACATCGCGCGGCAGGTCTGCGCATTACGCGACCGGTATCGCGCATCCGGCTTCGGCCATGGGCATCGCGCCTGCCTGCTGCTGGAGAACCGGCCCGACTTCATCGTGCACTGGCTGGCGCTCAACAGCCTCGGCGTCTCGATCGTTCCGATCAACCCGGCCTATCGCGCCGTGGAAATCGAATATCTCATTGCGCATGCCGAGCCCGATTTGATCGTCACGCTGCACGATCAGAAGGAGTTACAGAAGGCGCTGACCGGCGCGGTGCCCGTGCTTGAGGTGTCTGGTGACGACCTCGGCGCAAGCGCGACGCAGATCCCGCGCGCCAAGCGGCCGCCACCTCGCACCGGCGAACCGGGAAGCGAGACCGAGGCCGCGCTTCTCTACACGTCAGGCACGACGGCGCGTCCGAAAGGATGCATCCTGACCAACGAATACGTGGTCTCGACCGGCCGCTGGTACATCGGCCGCGGCGGCGAGGCGACATATCATGCCGGTACGGAGCGGCTCTACAGCCCGCTGCCGCTGTTCCACATGGCCGGCCTGACGCTGACGCCGATCGCGATGATGCTGACCGGCGGTTGCCTGATCCTGCCCGAGCGCTTCAACGCCAAATTTGCCTGGCGCGACATCGTCGCCTGCCGGGCCACCGTGCTGCACTATCTCGGCGTCATCGTCGCGGCCCTGCTCGCCCAGCCGGAGACGCCGGACGAGAAAGCCCATGCGCTGCGCTTTTCGATGGGCGTCGGCGCCAATCCCGAGCAGCGCGCACGTGCACGCGACCGCTTCGGCATCCCGTTCGTCGAGGGCTGGGGCATGACCGAGACCGGGCGCAGTCCGTTCAACACCGTCGAGCCGCGCCACCTCGAAACCAACACCATCGGCCGCAGCGAGCCGGGCCTCGAGATGACCATCCTCGATGGCGACGACAATCCGCTGCCGCCGGGCTCGGTCGGCGAACTCTGCGTGCGTCACTCGGAGGCAACGCCGCGGCGCGGCTTCTTCGCCGGCTATCTCAGGGATCCCGAGGCGACCGAGCAGGCCTGGCGCGGCGGCTGGTTTCACACCGGCGACAGCGCCTGGCAGCACGCGGACGGCGCCTTCGTTTTCGTCGATCGCCTCAAGCATCTGGTCCGCCGCGCCGGCGAGAACATCTCGGCGGCGGAGGTCGAAGCCGTGCTGACCACGTCCGGGCTGGTCAAGCAGGTGGCGGTCGTCGCCGCGCGCGATCCGATCCGCGACGAGGAGGTCGCGGCGTTCATCGTGACCGATGACGGTGCCACGGCCTCACGCGAGCTTGCGCAGGACATCTTCCAGTTCTGCCGCGAACGCCTCGCGGCTTTCAAGCTGCCGGCGTGGATCGCCTTCGTCACCGAGTTGCCGCTGACCTCGACCAACAAGATCCTGAAGCACGTGTTGCTCGGCGCAGACCGGGACCCGCTATCGCATCCCGGCATGATCGACCTGCGGCAAGAGAAAGCCAACGCCATCAGGCAATCGAACTAGAGGAAACGAACGACAATGAGATCGACCTACGGATGGATCGCCGCGAGCGCCGCAATCCTGTCTGCCGCCTTCGCCACACCATCCCGCGCGCAGATCTCCGACGACATGGTGAAGATCGGCGTGCTGACCGATCAGGCCGGCCTTTACGCCGACGCTGCCGGCCCCGGAGCGGTCGAAGCGGTCCGGATGGCGATCGCCGATTTCGGCGGCAAGGTGCTGGGCAAGCCGATCGCGATGGTCGATGCCGACCATCAGAACAAGGCCGACGTCGGTGCCGGCATTGCGCGGCGCTGGTACGAGCAGGAAAATGTCGACGTCATCGTCGATTTCGCCAACTCCGCCGTCGCCTTCGCCGTGCTCGAACTGACCAAGCAGAAGAACAAGGCGATGCTGGTGTCGTCGGCCGGCTCGTCCGATCTGACCGGAAAGGGCTGCTCGCCGAATTCGGTGCAGTGGACCTACAACACCTACGCGCTCGCCAACAGCACGGTGCGGGCGCTGGCGAAGGAAGGCGCCAAGAGCTGGTATTTCGTCACGGTCGACTACGCCTTCGGCCACGCTTTGCGCAACGACGCGGCCAGGACCGTGGAGAAGGTCGGCGGCAGCATCGCCGGCGAGGTCCGGCATCCGCTCAACAGCATGGATTTCTCGTCCTATCTGCTACAGGCCCAGAGCTCGAAGGCCGACGTGATCGCCTTCGCCAACACCGGCGGCGACCTCGCCAATTCGATCCGGCAGGCGCAGGAATTCGGCATGGCGCAGCAGCAGAAGCTCGCGGCCTTCCTGATGCAGACCAGCGACATCCACGCGATCGGCTTGCAGGCGGCGCAGGGACTGCAACTCGCGACCGCCTTCTATTGGGATCTCGACGACAAGACCCGCGATTTCGCCGCGCGCTACATGGCGAAGACCAAAAAGCGGCCGACCATGGTTCAGGCCGGTCTCTACTCCGCGGTCATGAACTATCTCAAGGCGGTCGAGAAGTCCGGCACCGACGAAGGCCCCAAGGTGATCGCGCAGATGAAGAACATGCCGATCGACGACTTCTTTGCGCGCAACGCCTATCTGCGCGAGGACGGCCAGCTGATCCATGACATGTATCTCGTGCAAGTGAAATCGCCGGCGGAATCCAAGGGTGCCTGGGACTACGAGAAGCTGCTTCAGGTCATCCCGGGCAAGGAAGCATTCGCGACACCAGAGGAAAGCGCCTGCCCGCTGCTGAAGAAATGACCGCCATCACGTCCCCACACACCACGAGCAAGGCTGGACATCGCATGACCGAACTGCCGCTGCTGTTTACCCCGCTGCAAATCCGCGACCTCGGACTGAAGAACCGGATCATGGTCTCGCCGATGGCGACCTATTCGGCGCGCGAGGGCCGGGCCACCGATTGGCATACCGCGCATATCGGCAAGCTCGCCGCCGGTGGCGCCGGCCTCGTGTTCGTCGAGCAGAGCTCGGTGAACGTCCAGGGGCGCATCACCCATGGCTGCCTCGGCATCTGGGACGATGCGCACATCGCGGACCACGCCGCGCTCGCGGCGCTAATCCATGGCTTCAACGCCAAGGCCGCGGTCCAGATCGCGCATGGCGGCCGCAAGGGCTCGTCGCAGCGGCCGTGGGAAGGTGGCAATCCCCTCGGCGAAGCCGACGTCACGGCTCGCGGTGAAGGCCCGTGGCAGATCGCGGCCTCGAGCGGCATTCCCTTCGACGACGGCTGGCCGGCTCCGCAGATGATGACGTCGGAGCAGATCGATGCCGTGGTGGACGACTACCGCCAGGCATTTCGCCGCGCCAGGGTCGCCGGCTACGACGTCATCGAGCTGCACTGCGCGCACGGCTATTTGATGCACTCATTCCTGTCGCCGCTGGCCAACAACCGCAACGACGAGTATGGCGGCTCGCGCGAGAACCGCATGCGCCTGCCGCTGCGCATCGCTGCGATCATGCGCGAGGAATGGCCGGATCATTTGCCGGCCTTCGTGCGGATCTCGTCGGTCGACGGCGTCGACATCGGCTGGTCGATCGAGGACTCCGTTGCGTTCGCCGCCGAGCTGAAAGCGATCGGGATCGACATGGTGGACTGCTCGTCAGGCGGCATGAAGCTGCCGCGCGGCAATTCGCTGGTGTCGCGAACCCCGGGCTTCCAGGTGCCATTCGCCGAGCGAATCCAGCAGGAAGTCGGCATGCCGACGGTGGCGGTCGGGCTGATCCGCGAACCGGACTACGCCGAGGCCATTTTGCGGGACGGCAAGGCGACGCTTATTGCGCTCGGCCGCGAACTGCTATGGAATCCGAACTGGCCCGCGCAGACGGCACTGGCGCTCGGATGCGATCCCGAATGGACCAGCTGGCCCGAGCAATATGGCTGGTGGCTGAAGCGGCGGGTGGCACAGCAAGGACGATAACGATGCCGTTGGCGAAGAAGGATGCAGCGAATGCCGGCGCGGCCGCCGGCCCGCGGTCTTTCGACGGCCCCGATTTCCCCGGCGATACCTCGCGCGACCTGCCGAAGATGGACAATGCGGTCAAATCGGCGCGGCGCGTGTTCGACGTGCTCGAATTCTTCGAGGAGCACCAGCGGGCCGCGTCCGCCATCGAGGTCGCAGCCGCGCTCAAGTTCCCGCAATCCAGCACATCGGCGCTGATGCGCACGATGACCGCGTTCGGCTATCTGCACTACGACACCAGCCGCCGCACCTATATCCCGACGCCGCGGATCTCGATGCTGGGGCATTGGCTGAGCCCGGCGCTGTTCACCCGGGGGCGCCTGATCAATCTGATGAACGAGCTCTCCGAGAAGACCGGAGAGACCATCATGCTCGCAGTCCGCAACGGGCTCAGCGCGCAATATGTCCATATCATCCAGGCCAAGCTGCCGATGCGGCTATACGTCAAGGCCGGAACGCTGCGCCCGCTAGCGCGATCCGCATCGGGTTACGCGTTGCTGTCGGCCTATCCAGACAAGGAGGTGCGCCGCCTGGTGCGCCTGATCAACGCCAACGAGCCGCGATCCGACCAGCAGATCGACATCAAGGCCGTGATGCTGGAGCTGAAGAAGGTGCGCGCCGAAGGACATGCCTTCTCGCTCGGCCTGGTCACCCCGGCGCGGGCGCCGTTGCCATGAACCTGCCGCCGATTGCGGAATCCAACGAGCCGCTGGTGCTGTGCGTGGCCGGACTGAACGACGCGCTGGTCACCCAGGAGACCGAGTTCGCCGACCTGATGCGGAAGGCGATCCAGTTTCATCTGGCGGACTGAAGCGATGCCATCAACCAATTCTGTTGCGCGCGTGGCATACAAACCGAACCGTCCGAAAGTTCACTCTGCGGAATTCATCCATCCGATCCGGCTTCATGTCGTCCGCGCAAGTGGCCCTGCGGGCAACGCTTGTCACGGCTATGGCTTTTCCGCATCATTGAGCGCAAGACAACATCGCACGCAGGCCCTGCCGAACGGCCGGACCCAAGCCAATCAACACGAGGAACGCTGTGGCGGAGAGTGAAAACATCGTCGCCGAGACCGCGGAAAAGATTTTCGCCGATCTCGCGGATGCCCAGACCATCAATCACGACAAGAAGGGCGCGTGGAAGGCGCCGCTGTGGCAGGCGTTGACCGACGCCGGCCTGCCGCTGTCCTGGGTGCCTGACGATCTCGGCGGTTCCGGCGCCAGCCTCGCCGAAGGATTCAGCGTCCTCAACGTCGCCGGGCGGCATGCGATCGCTGTTCCGCTGGCCGAAACAATGCTGGCCGGCTGGCTATTGACGCAGGGCAAGATTACCTCGCCGGAAGGCGAGATGACGGTTGTCCCTGCGAGCCCGAAGGATCGCGTCACACTCAACGCCGATGGTTCGCTCACCGGCCGCGCCCGTCGCGTGCCGTTCGCCAAGGACGCGAAACATTTCGCGGTGCTGGCAAGCGGCAAGGACGGCATCTCGATCGCGCTGGTCGATGCCGCGAAGTGCCGGATCGAATCCAGCACCGGACTTGGCGGTGATCATAACGACACCGTCACGCTCGACAAGGTGCAGCCGGTCACCACCAAGCCGGCCCCCAAGGACTTCGACCAGACCACACTGATGCTGATGGGCGGCGTGGTGCGCAGCCTGCAAATCGCGGGCGCGCTGGAAGCGATGCTCGACATCTCGGTGCGCTATTCCAACGAGCGTGTCGCCTTCGAGAAGAAGATCTCCAAATTCCAAGCCGTGCAGCACAACCTCGCCCGCCTCGCCGGCGAGAACGCCGCGGCACTGGCTGCCGCGACGTCGGCGGCGGACACCATCGTCAACGCCACCTCGCTGCATAGCGATGCGGTGTTCCTCGAAGCCGCGGCGGCGAAGATCCGCTGCTCGGAAGCGGCCGAGAAGGGCAGCAGCATCGCCCACCAGGTGCACGGCGCGATCGGTTTCACCATCGAGCACATCCTGCACCGTTATTCGCTGCGCGCACTGGCGTGGCGCGACGATTTCGGCTCGGAGAGCCACTGGGCGGTCGAGCTCGGCAAGCTCGTCGCCGACCGTGGCGCCGATGAATTGTGGCCGCTGGTGGCTTCGCGCTGAGATCAGGCAGAACAATCAGGACTGGACATCATGACTGCAGCCCTTCGTTTCGATCCGATCCGCCTGCCCGAGAAATGCGAGCAGCTCCGCAAGGAAGTGCGTGCCTTCCTCGCCGAGGAAATCGCCGCCGGCACCTTCGATCCCCACGCGCCGAACCGCGAGGACAATGACGCGCCGGAATTCTCCCGCCGCGTCGGCGCCAAGGGCTGGCTCGGCATGACCTGGCCCAAGAAATATGGCGGCCAGGAGCGCTCGTTCCTCGAACGCTACGTGGTGACCGAGGAGATGCGGGTGGCGAACGCGCCGACCCGGCGCTTCTTCGTCGCGGACCGCCAGAGCGGCCCGGTGCTGCTGAAATACGCCCCCGAGCACATCAAGATGGACATCCTGCCGCGGATCTGCCGCGGCGAGGTCTGCTTCGCCATCGGCATGAGCGAACCGAACTCCGGCTCCGATCTGTTCGCGGCGAAGACCCGCGCGACCAAGACCGACGGCGGTTACCTGATCAACGGCACCAAGATCTGGACCTCGTCGGCGCACATCGCCGACTACATGATCGCGATCTTCCGCACCTCGCCGCCGACCAAGGAAAACCGCCGCCACGGCCTGACCCAGTTCCTGGTCAAGATGAAGCAGCCGGGCATCCAGGTGAATCCGATCGGCCAGATCACCGGCCAGTTCGAGTTCAACGAGGTCGTGTTCACCGATTACTTCGTGCCGGAGGATCACGTGCTGGGCGAAGTCGATGGCGCCTGGAAGCAGGCAACATCAGAGCTCGCCTATGAGCGAAGCGGCCCCGAGCGCTTCCTCGAGACGTATTACGTGCTCACCGAGCTGGTGCGTGCGGTCGGCAAGAATCCGGACACTCGCAGCGCCGAGGGCATCGGCCGCCTGGTGGCGCAGGTGCACACCATGCGCCGCATGTCGGTGTCCGTCGCCGGCATGCTGCAAGCCGGCAAGGAGCCGGTGGTGGAAGCCTCCATCGTCAAGGACATCGGCACGGTGTGGGAGCAGCAGCTGCCGCATCGCGTGCGCGATCTCGCGGCCTTCGTCGAGGAGACCGCGACCAACCGCGAGACGCTGGAGAAGCAGCTCGATTTCGCCATCAAGACCGCACCCAAGCTGACGATCCAGGGCGGCACCACCGAGGTACTGCGCGGCATCATCGCCCGCGGGCTCGGTTTGCGTTAGTCGATGAGATCGATGACCCAGCCAGGCGCTCGATCGACCTCTCCCGGAAGGAGAGGTCGGCGCATAGCGCCGGGTGAGGGATTACGGTCTATCGAGAGAGCACAACCCCTCACCCGATTTGCTCGCGCAAATCGACCTCTCCCCTTGGGAGAGGTGACACCGATCGCACCGAGAGATAGCAGCCTTACCGGAGACAAGAGATGACCAAGTACACTGATATCGGCGTCGAGACCCACGGCCATGTCGGCCTGATCGAAATCCGCAAGCCGCCGCTGAACTTCTTCGACGTCGCGCTGATTAACCAGATCGCCGACGCGCTGGAGGAGTTCGACAACAACATCGAGATCCGCGCTTCGGTGCTCGCAGCCCAGGGCAAGGCGTTCTGCGCCGGCGCCAATTTCGGCGACCCGGCCCGCCAGGAGCAGGAGGAGCGCGCCAAGAGCGATCCGGCCTCGAACCTGCCGATCAACCATCTCTACGTTCAGGCGGTCCGCATCTTCCGCAACAAGAAGCCGATCGTCGCCGCGATCCATGGCGCCGCGATCGGCGGCGGTCTCGGCCTTGCGGTCTCGGCCGACTTCCGCGTCGCCTGCCCGGAAGCGCGCTTCGCCGCGAACTTCACCAAGCTCGGCTTCCATCCGGGCTTCGGCCTGACGACGACGCTGCCGGAGCTGATCGGCAAGAACAATGCCGAACTGATGTTCTACACCAGCCGCCGCGTCACCGGCGAAGAGGCCTATCGCTGGGGCCTCGCCAATGTGCTGGTGCCGCAGGACCAGGTTCGCGCGGAGGCAATGAAGCTCGCGCAGGAGATCGCCGAATGCTCCCCGCTCGGCCTGGTCTCGACCCGCGCCACCATGCGCGCCGGCCTCGCCGACCGCGTGCTCGCCGCGACCAACCATGAGCTGGAGGAGCAGACCAAGCTGCGCGCGACCGAAGACTTCAAGGAAGGCGTCAAGGCCACCGCCGAGCGCCGCGTCGCCAACTTCAAGGGGCGGTAGCCTCGGCTCCCTCCACATGGTCGTCCCGGCGAAAGCCGGGACCCATACGCCGCGGCCCGCGGAAGGGGCACACCATTCTCTTTCCGCCCGTCATTCCGGGGCGCGACGCAGTCGCGAGCCCGGAATCGATAACCATGATCGTGAGTATGGATTCCGGGCCCATCGCTTCGCGATGTCCCGGAATGACGGGGTTGATTAACTCCTCGGCACCACCAGCGCATCGACAATCGTGACGCCCTGCCCCTCCGGATGCACCAGCACCGGATTGACCTCGATCTCGGCAATCTCGCTTCGATGCTGCGCCGCCAGTACTGAAATCTGCGAGATCAACTGCGCAAGCGCCGCGACATCCGCCTTCGGCGCCCCACGAAAACCGTGCAACAGCGGCGCGGCCTTCAGTGTCGCCAGCATCGCGGTTGCCTCCGCCGCGCTGACCGGCGCCGGGCGATAGACCACGTCCTTGAACAGCTCGGTGGTGATGCCGCCGAGCCCCACCATCACCATTGGCCCGAAGGTCTTGTCCGTCATCGTGCCGACGATGATCTCGACGCCCTTCCTGGCCATCGGCCCGACCAGCACCCCCTGGATCGCGGCGTCCGGCCGCGCCTTCTGCACCGTCTCCAGCATGTCGCGATAGGCGGTGAACGCCGCGCCCTTGGCTGCGATGTTGACGCGGACGCCGCCGACCTCGCTCTTGTGCGCGATCGCCGGCGACTGGATCTTCATGACCAGTGGAAATCCGGCCCGCTCGATCGCAGCGTCGAGCCCGTGGCGATCGGTCACCAGCACTTCGTCCGGCAACGCGACGCCGGCCGCGCGCAACAGCGACTTGCTGTCATGTTCGGAGAGCGTCTTCGCCTTCAGATGCGCGGAGAGATCGCGCGCCGGCGACGTTGCTGCGATCCCCGGCGCCGGCGCGAAGCCGGCATAATCCGCCAGCCGCCGCATCGCGACGCCGACATGGGTCAGTCCCGACAGCACCACCACGCCGGATTTCGCCAGCTCCCGCCGCGCGAATGGCGACGGCAGCGTGTAGGAATAGAACACCACCGGCTTGCGCTGCGCCGCGATCAGCGGCTTCAGCTCGGCCTCCTTGAACGGCATCCGCGTCTCGCTCGACAGCGACAGCACGACCAGCGTCGCGTCCACTTCATCTGACGCGTCGAACAACTCGATGCTCTTCTGCAAACCGCCGGAGGAGACGCCCTGCGCGGTGACGTCGACGGGATTGCCCGCCGCGCCATAGGACGGCATCCATTGCTTGATCTGGTTCTGGATTCCGGCGGAAAGCTCCGGGACCCGCAGGCCCTGCATCGAGACGGTATCGGCGCCCCAGATACCAGCGCCGCCAGACACGGTGAGCACCGCGACGCGATCGCCCTTCGGCAGCGGATTGGTGGTCAACACGGCAGCAATCGTCACGGCCTCATCGAGATCGTTGGAGACGATGAAGCCGTATTTCGCGAAGACGGCATCATAGGCCGCCGACCAGCCCGCCATGCTCGCGGTGTGCGAGGCCGCCGCACGCTCGCCGGCGCCGGAACGGCCGACCTTGGTGACGATCACGGGTTTCCTGATCTCCGCCGCGCGCTTCGCCGCGGCCAGGAACTTGTCGACGTCGCGAATGCCTTCGATGAACAGCAGGATCACGTCGGTCGAGGCATCCTGCACCATGTAGTCGAGAAACTCGCCGGCGCCGAGATCGCTCTCATTGCCGGCGCTGACGACGTAGCTCAACGCGACGCCAAGCGCCTTGGCGCGATGATAGATCGCAAAGCCGATGCCGCCGCTCTGCGCGACGATGCCGATCCGCCGCTGGCTCGCGACCAGGACCGGCGCATCCGGCTTGACGTCGACGGTCGGGCTGAAGGTCGCGGCGACCTTCTGCATCTGGCTGTAGAAGCCTTCGGCGTTGGGACCGGAGATTCGTATCCCGGTTCGCTTCGCCAGCGCCACGATCGCGTCCTGCATGTCGGCGCTGTCGCCACCCTCCTCGGCAAAGCCGGAGGAGATGATGACCGCGTTCTTGACGCCGGCCGCCGCGCACTGCTCCAGCGCCGTCAGCACCGCGCGGGCGGGAATGACGATGACGGCGAGATCGATCGGCGCACCGATATCGGCGATCGACTTGAAGCATTTCAAGCCGTCTATCTCGTCATAGTTCGGGTTGATCGGATAGAGCGCGCCCGGATAGCCGTTCTTGCGCAGCATCGCGAGCAGCCGGCCGGGTATCTTCTCGTGATCGCGCGACGCGCCGATCAGCGCGATGCTCTTTGGGGCAAAGAAGGTATCGAGCGGATGCGGCATGGGCGCGTTCCAATTGTTATCGTTGCGTTCGACGATATTGGATCGTTGGGATGAGCTCAACCTCACCCCGTCATCCTGATGAGGCCGCAACGCGGCCATCTCGAAGGATGAATCGGCCACCAGCCGGGCCGTGCATCCTTCGAGACGCGCTACGCGCTCCTCAGGATGACGGGCCGCGTGGCCCGGATGCAGCGCAGCGCAATCCGGGGACGGCCTATCCGCTGAGAGCGCGATCCCCGATTTTGCTTCGCTGCATCCGGGTTACAACATCACGCCGTCAGCTTGAACGTCACACCGCAAAGCTGGAACTGATCGCCATCAACCACGCAGCCTTTGGCTTTCGCCGTCCCCAGCACCTTGGCCTTATCGACGACCTTGAACGTCAAGCCGCTCATGATCTCGCTATCGCCCTGGACGAAGCGGAAGGTGCTGTTCGGCAGCTTCACCGTGGCACCATCGGCAGCAATGCCGACGATCTTGCCCCAATGCGCCGCCAACGCCTCGGGCTCCGGGCTCTGCATCTCGACCTCGGTCAGCGCCAGGGTCGTGTCCTTGCGGATCGACGTCTGCCAGTCCGGGCCGGCCGGCGGGTACGGCCCCAGGATGTCGTCGCTGCCGTCGGTGTGGTTGAACTCGATGAAGGCCGCGCGGCAGTCGCGCGGATGCAGCTGCACGCCATGATAGGGCGCATGCGTGATGACGTTCGCGGTGCGCACGCCCATCGCATTGGCCTTGGCGCCGCGCGCGTCGGGATCCTCGCAAGCGAAGATCGCCATGTAGCCGCCGCGGCCGCCGGTCTTCTCGATGAAGCGGCCGGCCGCCGTGCCCGGCCCCGGCTGAAACGGTGCGACGACCTCCAGCAGAATTGTATCGACCGGCAGCAGCGCGTTTTCGAGCCCATACTTGGCGACATTACCGTCGCGGTAACAGACATCGAGCCCCATGATCGTGGAGATATCGGCGATCACGGGCGCAAGCTGCGGCGCCACCAGGCAGATCTGCCGCAGCCGCATATACCCGGTCATGGCTTACTGCCCCTGGAAGGTGGGCTTGCGCTTCTCGACGAAAGCTTTGGCCGCTTCCTTGTGGTCGGTGGTCTCGCCGGCGCGGGTGTGGTGGATCGCCTCGCCGTCGAAGCAGGCCTCGAGCGTCATGGTCTCGGCATTGTTGATGTTGCGCTTGATGTAGCCGAGCGCGACCGACGGGCCCTGCGCCAGCGAACGCGCCAGCTCCAGCGTCTCGGCCTCGACATCGGCATCGGGCACCACCTTGGAGACCATGCCGAGGTTGAAGGCCTCCTGCGCCGACAGCACCGGCGACATCAAGTACAGCTCGCGCGCCTTGGCGCTGCCGAGCATCTTGGTGAGGAAGTAGGTGCCGCCATAGTCACCGGAGAAGCCGACCTTGGCGAAAGCCGTGGTGATCTTGCAGGACGCGCTGGCGACGCGGAGGTCGCAGGACAGCGCGATCGAGAGGCCGGCGCCTGCTGCCGCGCCGTCGAGCTGCGCCACCACCGGCTTCGGCATCTGGTGCAGGATCCGCGAGACCTCCATGCCGCGGCGCAGGTTGGCCATCTTGGCCTCAAACGGCAGCGGCGCGCGGCCGGCCGCCATCGACTTGACGTCACCGCCGACGCAGAAGGTGCCGCCGGCGCCCCTGATCAGCACCGCGCGCACCTCGGTATCGTCCTGCGCCCGCCGCGCCGCCTCGACGAGACCCTGCGTCATGTCGGGATTGAGCGCATTGCGCCGATCCGGGCGGTTCATGGTGATGGTGAGCAGGCCCTTGTCGAGGGATTGAAGGACCATCTGGTTATCGCTCATGGCGTTTTGCCTTTCGTTGTTGTTTTCAATTCGTCACTTCTTCACCAGCGGACAGCGCGAGTCCGCCAGCGGCTGGAATGCCTGATCGCCTGGCACGGTCGCGAGCAGCTTGTAGTCGTCCCAGCGGCCCTTCGATTCCGAGGGCTTCTTGACCTCGAACAAGTACATGTCGTGGACCATGCGGCCGTCCTCGCGAATCCGGCCGTTCTTGGCGAACATGTCGTTGATCGGGGTTTCCTTCATCACCTTCATGACGGCGGCCGCATCGGTGGTGCCGGCGGTCTTCACCGCGTTCAAATAGTGCAGCACGGAGGAATAGACGCCGGCCTGCGCCGAGGTCGGCACCCGCTTGGTGCGCTCCATGAAACGCTTGGAGAACGCGCGGGTGTCGTCATTGAAGTCCCAATAGAACGCTTCCGCGAGCAGCAGGCCCTGCGCGGTCTCGAGCCCGACGCTGTCGATATCGGTGACGAAGGCCAACAGCGGCGACAACCTCTGGCCGCTCTTGGTCAGTCCGAACTCGGCGGCCTGCTTGATCGCGTTGATGGTGTCGCCGCCGGCATTGGCAAGCCCGATCACCTTGGCTTTCGAGGCCTGTGCTTGCAGCAGGAAGGACGAGAAGTCCGAGGTGTTGATCGGATGCCGCACGCTGCCGAGCACCTTGCCGCCCGACTTGATCACGACATTGCTGGTGTCCTTTTCGAGGTCCTGGCCGAAGGCGTAATCGGCGGTGAGGAAGAACCAGGTGTCGAGGCCGGATTTCACCGCGGCAAGGCCGGTCACATTGGCCTGCGCGAAGGTGTCGAACACATAGTGCACGGTATAGGGGCCGCAGGCCTCGTTGGAGAGGCGGATCGAGCCCGGGCCGTTGAAGATGATGATCTTGTTGCGCGCCTTGGCGATCTCGGCCGCGGCGAGCGCGGTGGCGGAGGCTGCGACGTCGAAGATCATCTCGACGCCCTGATTGTCGATCATGTCGCGGGCGATGTTGGCCGACAGGTCGGCCTTGTTGAGATGGTCGCCGACCACGATCTCGATCTTGCGGCCGAGCACCGTACCGCCAAAGTCCTCAGCCGCCATCTTGGCCGCGGTTTCGCTGCCCGAGCCGGTGATGTCGGCATAGAGGCTCGACATGTCGAGGATGCCGCCGAGCTTCAGCGGAGGCTTGTCCTGCGCCAGCGACGCATTCGCCGAGATCGCAAACACACAGGCCAACACGCCGGCCAAAACTCGTCTCATCAAATCCTCCCGTTGAAGCGCGGACCTCATTCCATCAGGTCCGTTTCGAGGGGCGGATCATGCCGCATGGCCCGCACTGCAGCAAGCCGCACAGGACAGCAATCTGTTTTCCATCAAGCGGAATGAGATGCTGCGCCGGAGCTCGCGGCGCAGCGATCAGAGATGAAAGTCGGGGACGGTCTGATACGGCGTTCCGGGCGGCAGGCCGAGGAACAGATACTGCATGCCATATTGTCCGGCGAATGCCGATGCTGCCGCATCCATGATGACGTGACCGCCCAGATCAAGATGCAGCTCCGGCCGCGTGATCGGTCCGAGCGTGTAGGCCGGCGCGATGGTCTCGTTGATGTGCAGCGCGTCGAACACGGCGGACACGGCCGACAGCGAGGCCGCATTGCCGGCCAGATCCACGACGTTGGCGCCATTCGAGGTGAAACCGGTCACGGCCAGCGCGGCGGCGCGATCCGTCGACGACACGATGTGATCGAACACCAGTTTCGAGGGATCGCCGAGCAGCGCCGTCGCGGCGGCATCATAGATTGCGCTGCCGCCATCGTTCAACGTCAGGGTTGGCGTTCCGCCATTGACGTGAACCGCCTCGTTGAAACCGACGGTCAATTGCACCAGCGCGCCGGTCGCCGCCGCGCCACCGGACGGCGTCGCGGTGATGCCGGTGAGATGGGGCGCTGTCGTGTCGAGGGTGAAGGTCAGGCTCGAAGATGCGCTGACATTGCCGGCGGCATCGACCTCCTGCACCGTCACGGTATGCACGCCGTCGGTCGTGAACACCGGCGCCACCGTGGAGAAGCTCGACGCACCATCTGCCTTGAAGCGCAGCGTATCGGCCGGGTCGGACCTCGTGTAGTCGATCAGCGCATTGCTGGTGATGTGATCGGCACCGGAGAAACCGGTGTCCTGGTGCAACGCCAGCCTTGGGGCCGATGGCGCCTTGGTATCACCGGAGAAATTGATGGTGCCGCTTGCCGCGCCGGCATTGCCGGCGACGTCGGCGTAGCTCGCACCAACGACGGACAGGTCGGCCGACAGATGGTCGGTGACGTCAGGCGTGAAGAATGCGGTGTAGATATCCTGGCCCAACCCGTTGAGGCCGACATGAACCAGGCCGCTCAGCGTGCCGCCATGGACGGCGACGTCGCCGAGCCCGAAGCCCGCGACGGCCTCCGAGAAGGTGAACGTCATGCGCGCCGTATCGCCCGCGCGCAGCAAAGTGTGATCGGCCATCACCGACACCGTCGGCGAATGCGTATCGCCGCCGATCGAAGCGGTATTGCTCGCCGTGCCGGCATTGCCGGCATCGTCGGCATAGCTCGAGGCCGTGACCCGGATCGAGCCCGCCAGCACGTCGTTGATATCTGGCGTGAAGGTCGCGGTGTAGACATCCTGGCCCGACACGTTGAGCCCGACATGGACCAGATTGCTCAGCGCACCGCCGGCGACGACGGTGTCGGTGAGCGCAAAGCCCGTGACGTGCTCCGAGAAGGTGAAGGTGACGACCGACGTCTGGCCGGCCAGCACCGAGCTCGGGGTCGCCGCGACCGACACCGTCGGCGCCTTGGTATCGCCGGTGAAATTGATGGTACCGCTCGCCGCGCCCGCGTTGCCCGCGACGTCGGTATAGCTCGACGCCCTGACCTGCACCGACCCGACCTCGGCGTTGCTCTCATCTGGCGTGAAGGTCGCCGTGTAGATGTCCTGGCCCGACGCATTGACGCCGACATGAACCAGATGTCCCAACGTCCCGCCATGCACGGTGACGTCACTGAGCGCGAAGCTCGCGAGCTGTTCGGAGAAGGTGAACGTCACCAGCGCGGTCTGGCCCGCCAGCAGCGCGTTGCGGTCCGCCGCGATCGACACCGTCGGCGCCAGCGTATCGCCACCGATCGTGGCTGTGTTGCTCGCGGCGCCGGCATTCCCCGCCGTGTCGCTGTAACTGGACGCATTGACCTTCACCGAGCCCGCCTCGGTGTCGCTGACGTCAGGCGTGAAGGTCGCGGTGTAGATGTCGTGGCCGGAGCCGTTGAGCCCGACATGCACGAGATTGCTCAGCACGCCGCCATGCACGGTGGTGCCGGCGAGCGTGAAGCCCGAGACAGCCTCCGAGAAGGCGAAGGTCGCGACCGAGACGTCGCCGGCCAGCACCGTGTCCGGGTTGAGCGTGACCGACACCGTCGGCGCCAGCGTATCGCCGGTGAAGTTGACCGTGTTGCTGGCTCCGCCGGCATTGCCGGCCGTGTCGCTGTAACTGGATGCGTTGACCTTTATCGAGCCCGCCTCGGCGTTGGTCGCGTCCGGCGTGAAGGTCGCGGTGTAGATGTCCTGACCGGATCCGTTGACGCCGACATGGACGAGGCTGCCCAGCGCGCCGCCATGGACGGTGACGTCATTGAGCGCGAAGCTGGCGACGGCCTCGGAGAAGGTGAAGGTCACCACCGCGGTCTGTCCGGCCAGCAGCGCGCTGTGATCGGCGGCCACCGACACGGTCGGCGCCTTGGTGTCGCCAGTGAAGCTGATGGTGTTGCTCGCCGCGCCGGAATTGCCGGCGACGTCGGTATAGCTCGACGCATTGACCTGCACCGAGCCCGCCTCGGTGTTGGTCGCGTCGGGCGTGAAGGTCGCGGTGTAGACGTCGTGGCCGGAGCTATCGACGCCGACATGGCTGAGATTACCCAACGTGCCGCCTAGGACCGTGACATCGCCAAGCCCGAAGCCGGTGACGGCTTCGGAGAAGGTGAAGGTGACCACGGCGCTATCGCCGGCGGTCAGCGTGTTGTGATCGGCGGTGACCTGCACCGTCGGCGCCTTGGTGTCGCCGGTGAAACTCACCGTGCTGCTCGCCGCGCCGGCATTTCCCGCGCTGTCGGCATAGCTCGACGCATTGACCTGCACCGAGCCTGCCTCGGCGTTGGTCACGTCAGGCGTGAAGGTCGCGGTGTAGATGTCCTGGTGCGAGGCGTTGAGGCCGACATGGACGAGGTTGCTCAACGTGCCGCCGCTCACCGTCGTATCCGACAGCGCGAAGCCCGTGACCGCCTCGGAGAAGGTGAAGGTGACGGTCGAGGTCTGCCCGGCCAGCAGCGCGGTTGCACTCGCCGTCACCGACACGGTCGGCGCCGCGGTGTCGACCACGAGATGCAGGTCCGTTGCCGCACGGCCCAGTCCAGCGTCCTGGCCGCCCGGATCCTTGATGGTGCCGGCATTGAGCGAAAGGCTCTGCACCTGAAGATCGGAGGTGTTGTCGCCGTCCTGCACGTTGTAGCTGAACACCAGCGTGTGCGAGCCGCTGCCGCTGAGATAGGTCGCAGCCTTGCCGTCGTTGAGCAGCAATTGCGGCGCGCCGGTCACGCTGACGGTGTTGCTGAAATTGACCGATATGGTGACGACCTTGCCGGCGTTCAGGACCGTGACGTGACCGGTGGTATCAGCGGTGACCGAGATGATGGCTGCTTGCGCGCTGATCTCGAGATGCGGCGTGGCGGAGCCGTCGGAGGCGAGCATCAGCGAGCTCGCCGAGCCGCCGAGCCCGAAGGTCAGATTGAGCGACGCGAGGACCGTGCCGCCGCTGCTCTTCACCAGCAGCACGCCGTTGGCATAGGACAGCGTCGCCGTCGCGTCGTAGGCGATGTTGGCAAAGTCGATGGTGTCGCCGCCGCCGAAGCCGGTGATCGACGTGCCGAACGCCGTGCCCGAGAACGCCGCGGCATCGAGCACCAGCTTGTCGACGGTGCCGTCGGTGAAAGCGATCGCGCCTGATCCCGCGGCGCCATTCGCTGCCAGTTCGAGGGTGGCACCCTTGATGACGGTGCCGCCTGAATAGGTGTTGTACGCTGAAAGCACCAGCCGGCCGCCGCCTGTCACCTCGACATCGCCAGGTGCGGCGCCGTCGGAGATGACGCCGCTCTGGGTCACGGTTTGACCGGCGGCGACATTGAAGGTCGGATCGCCGGCGACGGTGATGTTGTGGGTCTGCGTGAAGCTTCCGGTGAAGCTGATGCCGGTGCCATCGCCCAGCTTCAGGATGCTGGTGACCGCGCCGAGATTGACGTTGGCTGAAATCGAAATCACGGTGCCGGCGCCACTGACCGTGGTGTTGCCGGTGTAGCTGTTGGTGCCGCCGAGCACGACGGTGCCGCCACCGCTGATGGCGACGCTGCCGGTGCCGGCATTGGCGCCGGTGCCGCCATTGCCGCTCTGGTCGGCGATGTCGTTGGCGACGGTGAGCGTCTGGCCGCTGACTGGCGCGAAGCTGAGCGTGTTGTTGCCCTGGATGAAGATGCCGGAGCCCAAGCCCGAGCCGCTGGCCTGGCCACTGCCATCAGTGCCGCCGGCGACCGCATTGAAGCCCGAATCGTTGGAGAGCGAGCCGCCCTTGATGGTCAGCGAGCCGCCTTGCTGGACGAAGACGGTGCCGCCGGCGCCAAGGCCACCACCACCACCCGGCGCGCCGTTGCCATTGGTGCCGCCATTGCCGCCCCCGAAGCCGCCCATCGCGCCGATGCCGCCACCGCCGCCGAAGCCACCATTGCCGCCGTAGCCACCGCCACCGCCGTAGCCGCCATTGCCACCCGCGCCGCCGCCACCGCCGTAGCCGCCATTGCCGCCGTCAAGCGCGTTGCCGCCGCCGATGCCGCCGCCGGCCCCGTTCGCGCGGGTATTGATGCCGACATCGCCCCCGGCGCCGCCACCGCCGCCATTGGCACCGCCTGCCCCGCCTGATCGGTAGTTGTGGATGTACCCGCCCATATAGGGAAAGTCGTATCCATCGCTGCCTCTGCCGCCGCCGGCTGTGCCAGGCACAATGCCACCCGCACCGTTGGAACTGACAACGGAGTCGGAGCCTTGGGCGCCAAGACCGATGCCGCCGCCGCCGCTGCTTCCGCCGCGGCCGCCCATCCCGCCGCCGCCGCCCAGGCCGTAGAAGCTGGTGATACTTCCGGTGCCGCCGCTGCCGCCATTGCCTCCGATCGCGGCGCTGTTGTGGAAGATGACATTGTCGATCGTCGCGCTGCCGTTCGACGAGATGAACAGCGCGCCGCCGAGCCCGGCACCGCCACCGCCGCCACCGCGGACGACACCGCCGCCCGCCGCCACCGTGTTCTGGATGGTCAGGTTTTCCAGATTGACGTTGCCTGCATAGACGAAGAAGCCACGCTGGGCGTTGAGGCCGTCGATTGTGTAGGTACCGCCATGGCCATCGCTGCCGTTGATGGTGACGCTCGATCCGCTCAGCAGGTTGAAAGCGTACAACTCCGACGTCAGGCTGAAATTGGCCGTGATGTTGATCGTGTAATTGGCGTTCTGCGCGGCGTTCTGTCCGCCAGAGTCCATTTGCAGGATCGCCGCATTGAGATCGGCGACGCTGGCGACGTTGAACACCCGGGTCGAGATGATCTGCACGATCGTGCCGCCGGTCGCATCCTGCGTGAGCTGGAAGCGGGTGCCGCCGTCGAGCCCGTTCACAGTCAACGTATCAGTCGTGGTGCCGTTGGAGATCGAGAGCGTGTTGCCGGACAGGCTGACCGTGTTGAGCGACGGGTTCAGGGTGTTGTATTGCAGCCCGGTGAGATCGATCTTCTGACCGGGATTGAAATTCGAGATCGTGTTGGTGAACGCATTGCCGTTCAGCGCGGCATTGTCGATCTTCAGCGTGCCGGCAAGCCCCGTGCTGAAGGAGATGTTGCCGGTGCCGGCGGCGCCATAGGTCGTGAGCCAGGCTGTCCCCGAATAGATCGTGGTGCTGCCATAGGTGTTGGCATGGCTGAGCACGAAGGTGCCGCCGCCGTCGATGCCGAGATTGCCGCCGCCGCTGATCAGCGCGGTGTCAGTGACGGTCGCGCCGGTCCCGACCGCAACGGATGTGCTGCCGTTCACGACGATCGCGTCGTCAAAGATTCCGCCGGTGGTCAACCCGAGATGGCCACCATTCAGGTTGAGCGTGCCGGTCAATCCGGCGAGCTGACCGAGCCCGAGTTGCAAGGTGCCGGCGCCAGATAGCGTGAACGTGCCGGAGCCGCTGATCGAGCCGGTGTCGGCGATCGTGCCGGACGAGATGTTGAAGGTACCGCCATTGGCGGTGACCTGAATGTCGTGGGTGAAGGTGTAGCCGCCGCTCGTGGTCAGCGTGCCGCCGTTGAGGATCAGCGCGCCCGCCGAGCCGCCGATGTTGTTATCGGCGGCGATCGCGAGCGTGTTGCCGCCGTCGATCTGGGTGCCGCCGACGTAGCTGTTGGCGCCGGTCAGTGTCAGCGTGCCGCCGCCGGAGACGACCAGCTTCCCGCTCGTGCCGGTGCCGCTGATACCCCTTTCATCCGCGATGGTGTCGGCGATCGTCAGCGTGGTGACGGTCTGCAATCCCTGGGTCGCCGTCGGCACGGTGTGCGTCGGCGTGACGGTCATCGTGCCCTGGATGAAGATGCCGCCATAGGCGGAGCCATTGCCGGCGCCGTTGGCGCCGGTGCCGCCGATCTCGGTGCCATTCGTCAGGGTGCCGCCGATGACGGTCAGCTTGCCGCCCTGCTGGACGAAGATGTCGCCGCCGGCGCCAAGCCCGCCGCCGCCACCGCCCGCGAGCGAGCCATTGCCCGCGCCGAAGCCGCCGGTGCCGGGCGTGCCGTTCGAACCGCCGCCACCGCCGCCAAATCCGCCATTGCCGCCGGTATGCGCATATCCGCTGCCGTTGCCGGATCCGCCGCCGCCGCCGGCGAAGCCGCCATTGCCACCGGCGAAGATGCCGCCGCCGCCGCCGCCGCCGATACCACCCGTTCCGCCGAAGCCAGCACCGAGACCGTTGGCAGTCGAATTGCCGCCACCGATGCCGCCGCCACCACCGCCGACACCGCCACCGCCGCCTCCGCCATTCGCACCACCGGCGGCATGCGCGCCGTAGCCGATGCCGCCGTAATTGTCCCCGCCCTGCCCGCCGCCGGCCGCGCCGCCGATCGTCGCCGGCGTACCGCCCGCGTTGTTCGCGCCGGTCGAGGGATGCTGGGTGTTAGAGCCCGTCTCGGTGTACCCATTGCCGCCGGTCCCGTGGTAACCGTAATAGTCTTGGCCGCCGAAGCCGCCGCCACCGCCGCCGCCGCCATTGCCGGCTCCGCCATCGGCACCGATGCCGCCACCACCACCGCCGCCGCCGGCTGGATCGACCGCGCCGCCATCGCCGCCCTTGGCGGTGTTGTTGCCGAAATTGACATTGTTGAGCGTGACGTCGGCGTTCGCTCCGACGAACAGGCCGCCGCCGAGTCCCGCGCCGCCACCACCGCCGCCGGTGCCGCCATTGCCGCCGCTCGCAACCGCATTGATGATGGAGAGGTTCTTGAACGTCACCGTGCCGGAGGTGACGACGAAGCCCTGATAGCCGCGCGCGTCGATGACGTCGCTGTAGTCCTGGCCACCGAGTTGATTGTTGTAGTCGGAGTTGCCGTCGAAGGTGAGTGTCGAGCCGTTCATCAGATTGATGGCCGGCAGATCGTCCAGCAATTGCAGCGTGCGCGCGCCGGACGACAGCGAGAAGTTGATCACGTAATCGGTGTTGGCCGCGGCGAGGCCACCGCCGACGCTGATCGCCGTGATCGCGGCATAGAGCTGGGTGTAGTCGTGGACGGGATCGCTGGTCGTCAGCGTCAGAACAACGGGATTCGACACAAGGACCTCGGAAATATGTGCGAGCAACCGCAACGGGCCGCTGTTTCCAAAAATTTCCGACAGTTAGCTTGCGCCGCAAGTCATTGGCAATAATAACAAATTCTCATTCCGTGCACGGAGTTGCAATGGTCAATGGGTAAGGTTGACGGGCGCGACGACGCGCTACTCCGGCGTAAACGACAATCTTCGGCACGATACCGGGCACACGAGAACACGCTCGTCGCGCGGCCAACATGCGGCGGCGTGAAACACGCGCTACGATCATGCGTACGATGAGAAGCGCCGCAGGAAAATGATCGGCGGCAGAACCAGGGATGGTCGGCGTGGTCTCGCTTCGCTTGTGGCCCCGGGACGCGCTTTCCGCCAGACTGTCCTTGGTGACGACAACGCTTGCAACGGAGCGCGCCGGAGTGACGACGAGTGCAGCATGACGTCTCGCCGCGATAGAGCATGGCGTCGCCGGCCGGCGGCTCTGACGATGGCTGCCTGCGCGCTCGCGATCGTCGCATGCATCGGACCTGCCGAGGCGGCAGGATGCAATTTCGAGGTGCAGGGCGAGGGCCGCGTCGCCGCCATCGTCGATGCGCGCAGCTTTCGGCTGGACGACGGCCGCGAGGTCAAGCTTGCCGGCATCGAGATTGCCGACCGGGCCAGGGCCGCAGCCGCGCTGTCGGCGCTGCTGCTCGGTCGCGACGTGACGCTGCGCGGCCAGGACGACACGCCGGACCGCTATGGACGGCAGCCGGCCTATGCCTTCCTCGCGGCCAGCGACTTGCCGGTGCAGGGGGAGTTGCTGCGCCATGGCCTCGCGCTGGCATCATCTGATATCGCCGACAAGGACTGCGCCACCGCCCTGATGGCCGCGGAGGCCGAGGCGCGGGCCGCCCGATCGGGAACCTGGGGCGAGGCCAGCGTCATAAAAAACGCCGAAAGTCCCGGCGATATTTTGGCCGGGATCGGGCGCTTTACAGTGGTCGAGGGCAGGGTTTTGTCCGTGCGCCAGGCGGGGGCGACGACCTACCTGAATTTCGGCCGAAACTGGACACAGGACTTTGCTGTGACTATTTCAAAGCGCATAGTCCCTGCGTTCGAGGCCGCCGGGCTTGCGCCCAAGTCTCTGGAAAATCGCAGGATTCGTGTGCGAGGCTGGGTTGAGGCACGACGTGGGCCGCGAATCGAACTGCTCCGGGTGGGACAGCTTGAGCTACTCGGCGGGAACTAGGCCGCACAAGCCATGCCGCTGACCGGTTGCGGGACAATGTGTGAGTTTTGGACGTGATTGAACGCGCAGGACGGCGTGAACAAGGGACTGGCCGCCGCCTTTCGGCTGCGCCGGCGCTCGTTTGCGCGGCCCTGACGCTGTCGGCCTGCGGCAATGTCGGCCGGTTCGAGCAGGTCACCCCGACCGCAGCGGCGGCGCCGCCGGTGAAACCGAACCGCGTGGTGCAGCAGACGCCCTCGAGCGAGCGCGAGCACGAACGCATCCTGTCGTCCTATGGCGGGGCCTATGACGATCCCAGGCTCGAGGCCCTGATCAACAAGACCGTCGAGCGGCTGGTCGCCGCGTCCGAACGGCCCGACCAGGCCTACAAGGTGACGATCCTCAATTCCGGCGCGGTCAACGCCTTCGCGCTGCCGACCGGCCAGCTCTATGTGACGCGCGGCCTGATCGCGCTGGCCAGCGACACCTCCGAGCTCTCCTCGGTGCTGAGCCACGAGATGGCGCATGTGCTGGCCAAGCACGCCGCAATGCGCGAGGACCAGGCGCGCCAGGCCGCGGTGGTGACGCGGGTCGTCACCGACATGAGCAGCGACCCCGATCTCACGGCGCTGGCGCTGGCCAAGACCAAGCTGACGATGGCGAGCTTCTCGCGGCAGCAGGAGTTCGAGGCCGACGGCATCGGCGTCGGGATCGCCGCGCGCGCGCATTTCGATCCCTATGGCGCGGCGCGCTTCCTGACCGCAATGGAGCGCAACGCTGCGCTGAAGGTCGGCAAGACCGCGCTCGATCCGCGCGCGCAAGATTTCACCTCGTCGCATCCGGCGACGCCGGAGCGCATCTCCAATGCGCAGACCACCGCGCGGCAATACTCGTCGCCCGAGAACGACGAGCGCGACCGCGAGACCTATCTCGCCGCGATCGACAACATCGTCTATGGCGAGGATCCCAGCGAAGGCTTCGTGCGCGGCCGCCGATTCCTGCATCCGAAGCTCGGCTTCACCTTCACCGCGCCCGAGAATTTCACGCTCGACAACACCGCACAGGCGGTGATCGGCGTGCGCGAAGGCGGCAGCCAGGCGATGCGCTTCGACGTGGTACGGGTGCCGGCCGAGCAGACGCTCGGCGATTATCTGAATTCCGGCTGGATGGAAGGCGTCGAGAAATCCTCGACCGAGGACCTCAACATCAATGGTTTTCCGGCAGCTTCGGCCACCGCGCATGGCGACCAGTGGCAGTTCAAGGTCTACGCGCTGCGCTTCGGCAGCGACGTCTACCGCTTCATCTTCGCCGCCAAGCAGAAATCCACCGAGAGCGAGCGCAATGCGCGCGAGACCGTCAATTCATTCCGTCGTCTGACGCTCGATGAGATCCAGGCCGCGCGCCCGCTGCGCATCAAGGTCATCAACGTGCAGCCCGGCGACACCGTGGAATCGCTGTCGCACCGCATGGCCGGCGTCGATCATCCGGCCGAGCGCTTCCGCGTGCTCAACGGCCTCGACGCCCACGCCCAGGTGAAGCCGCGCGACCGCGTCAAGATCGTGGTGGATTGAGCCTGCGAAGCGTCGCGCTCGCACCTCACCACCGCTGTTGTCCCGGCGAAGGCCGGGACCCATAACCACAGGGTAGCGTTGTTCGAGCGCGCTGTGGCCCCAGCCGCTTCCAACAATCACCTTCGGTGATAAGGGTTCCCTGAGTTCACAAACGAAGTGCAACACTTCCATCTGGAGGTGTTGCCATGGGGCGGACTTACAAGCAGCTCTGCCTGGAGGAGCGATGCGAGATTGCCAGGCTTTCGGCCGGTGGTAGCTCGATCCGGCAAATCGCGGCAGCTTTGGATCGCCCGCCATCAACGATCTCTCGGGAGCTGAACCGCAATTCTGGCGTTCAGGTCGGTTACAAGCCCAGCTATGCCCAGCAACAGATGCGAGCGCGGCGCTGGACGGGCTCTCGCCTCGAACGAGAGCCCGGCCTGCGCCGCGCGGTGTTGGAACGTCTTGGTCGGGGCTGGTCGCCCGAGCAGGTCGCCGGCCGGCTGGCGCGTGAGCACGGCCGCAGGGTGATCTCCTATGAGAGCATCTACCGCTTCATCTATGCCCAGCTCACCCGCACCTCGGACTTCAGCTGGCGACGCTATTTGCCGCGCGGCAAGAGCAAGCGCGGTCGTCGCGGCAAGCGGGGCGGCAGTCCCGCAAGCTTCATCGAAGGCCGTGTTTCGCTGGATCAGCGTCCCATCGAGGTCGCCGATCGCAAGACCCCGGGCCATTGGGAGGCCGACCTCATGATGTTCTCCAAATACGGTCAGCAGATCTTGGCCGTGCATGAGCGCACCTCCCGCCTGTTGCTCGGCGTCCCCCTCGCAAGCAAGCTCGCCTCCGGCGTCGCCCACCATCTCGTGCGCCTGTTCGAGGTCCTGCCACAACCGATCCGCCGGACCGTCACCTTCGACAACGGCACCGAGTTCGCAGCTCACCTTTCCTTGCAAAGCCTCTTGATCAAGACGTTCTTCTGCGATCCCCACGCCCCCTGGCAGAAAGGTGGCATCGAGAACGCCATCGGCCGCATGCGCCGCTTCATCCCACGCAACACCGACCTTGAGAAGCTGCCGACCCGCCGCCTTCGCAAGTCCATCGCCGCCTACAACAACACCCGCGCAAATGCCTTGACTTCAAGACCCCGACAGAGGTCTTTGCTGCTCAAGTGTTGCACTTCGAGTGTGAATCCACCTTCCGGCCTTCGCCGGGACGACGGGTGGAGAAGCTTGGCGCCCTACTTCGCCTTCTCCTTGAGGAAGGCGATGATGTCGGCGCGGTCCTTCGGATCCTGAACCTCGTAGAACATCTTGGTGCCCGGCACCATCGCGTCCGGACCGGAGAGCCATTTGTCGAGATTGGCCTCGGTCCACACGATCTTCGAGTTCTTCAGCGCCGGCGAGTAATTGTAGCCCGCGACGGTCCCGGCAACGCGGCCCACGACGCCCTTGTGCATCGGGCCGACATCGTTCTTCTCGATCGAATGGCAATCGCCGCAGCCCTGGTACAGCGTGGCGCCGCGCACCGGATCGCCCGCCGCGCGGGCGCCGTTCAACGAAAGCAGGATCGCGATGGCCGCCATCGCGGCGATTTTGGCGTGCCGCAGCGCCGGCACGCCCGCGATCGAACGAATGGTCATTGCAGTGGTCTCCTGTTTGCCACGACGACAGGAGCAGCCACACCACCATTCTATTCCTCGACATGCCGCACACCCTCGCTTGAGGGAGATTTTTGAAGCCGCCAGGAATATCCGCGCGCCACCGGCAATCTCACTCGGAAGCTGCCACCTCCGCAGCGGCGCCGCGCTATGGGAGCATCCCCAGTGTTTCGCAATCGGTTCGGCGCCGTCGCTCGACTTGCCGGATGCGCGTGCATGCTTGCTGCGTTCACCGCCGCAGCAGCCACCGCCGCGCGCGCGGACGGCTGTCCAAAGCCGGGCGACGACATTGCGACCGACCGGCCCGACGTCACCAATTCGAGCATCGTCGTGCCGGTCGGGAGCTTGCAGAACGAGAACGGCAGCAACCTGACCGGACGCGACGGCGGCCGCAGCATCGACGGCAGCAACAGCCGCTGGCGGCTCGGCATCGCGCCCTGCCTCGAGGTGCTGGTCGACTTGCCGAGCTATCTCGGAACAATGAGATCGCCCGGTCCATCCGGCTTTTCCGACGTCGCGCCCGGCATCAAATGGCAGATCAGCCCAGTGCCGGGGAAGATCGACCTCTCGCTCGCGGCCGGCGTCGCACTGCCGACCGGCGCGGTCGACGTCGCCGGGCGCGGCACGCAGCCCTATATCCAACTGCCATGGTCATGGGAGCTGCATGACGGCTGGGGCGTCAGCGGCATGTTCACGGAATTCTTTCGCCCCTCCGAGCTGACCGGCCGGCAGATGTCGGAAGCGACCTTCGTGATCGAGAAGAAACTGACCGCGCGGATCAGCGTCTTCACCGAATATGTCGGCGACTATCCCGACGGCGCGCGGCCGACCCAGCTGATCAATTCCGGCGGCATGGTTCAGATCACGCCGACCCAGCAGGTCGACCTCCATGTCGCCTTCGGGCTCAACCGCAACTCGCCGAACACCATCGTCGGCCTGGGCTATTCGTTCCGCGTCGACGGACTGTTCCGCTAGCTCAACCCTCGGCTTCGCGCAGGCCGCTCAGCCAAAGCGCCAGCAGCGTCCACACCGCGCCCGACAACAGATACGCGCCGGCCGAGATCAGGCCGAAATGCGTGGCCAGCAGCAGCGCGGCCAGCGGCGCGAAGCCGGCGCCGAACAGCCAGGCGAAATCCGAGGTCAGCGCCGAGGCCGTGTAGCGATAGGTCGATGCGAAGCTGGAGGCGATCGCGCCCGACGACTGGCCGAACGACAGGCCGAGCAGCACGAAGCCGAGCACCATGTACACGGTTTCGCCGAACGCGCCGGCATCGAGCAACTGCGGGGCAAAGCCGCTATAGACCGCGATCGCGACCGCCGAGCCCAGCAGCAGCGGCTTGCGCCCGACGCGGTCGGCGATCATGCCGGAGGCGATGATCGCGACGACGCCGACCATGGCGCCGATCATCTCGATGATCAGGAAGCGTACCGGGCTTTCCCTGGTGAACAGGAACACCCAGGACAGCGGAAACACCGTGACCATGTGGAACAGGGCGAAGCTCGCCAGCGGCGCGAAGGCGCCGAGCAGGATGTGGCGGCCTTCCTGCGCGACGGTCTCGCCGACCGGCGCCGGCTCCAGGTCGCGGCTCTCGAACAGCTCGGAATATTCGTCGGTCGCCACCATGCGCAGCCGCGCGAACAGCGCCACCACGTTGATGGCGAAGGCGACGAAGAACGGATAGCGCCAGCCCCAGTCGAAGAAATCATCGGCCGAGAGATTGCCGGCGAAGAAGGCGAACAGCGCGCTCGCCACGATCAGCCCGAGCGGCGCGCCGAGCTGCGGCACCATCGCATACCAGCCACGGCGATTTGCCGGCGCGTTCATCGCAAGCAGCGAGGCGAGCCCGTCCCATGCGCCGCCCCAGGCGATGCCTTGCAGGACGCGCGCGGCGGCCAAAAGCCAGATCGCGGCGACACCGATCGTGTCGTAGCCGGGCAGGAAGGCGATCGCCACCGTCGAGGTGCCGAGCAGGAACAGCGCGATGACGAGCTTGGCGCCCTTGCCGTGGCGGCGGTCGACCGCCATGAAGATCACGGTGCCGAGCGGCCGCGCGGCGAACGCCAGTGCGAAGATGCCGAACGAATAGAGCGTGCCGGTCAGCTCGTTGACGAACGGGAACACCAGCTTCGGGAACACGATCACCGAGGCGATGGCATAGACGAAGAAGTCGAAGAATTCCGAGGTCCGTCCGATGATGACGCCGATGGCGATCTCGCCGGGTTTCGCCTGCCCGTGACCTGATGCCGTCGGGGTGCCGTGAGCCATTGCTGGGGCCTGTGCCATCGCCGGAGAACCGTCCTTTGGAGCATAATCCGGGAACATGGAAACTGGTTTTCCGGCCGGATGTTGCTCAAGCAAGAGATGCGTCCACGGGCGCTTTGCCACGCGGTCCACCTCACTTTCTGAGCTTCTATCCCGCAGTGCAACATTGGACAAATTGTCCAATGTCAACTTTGCTGCATCGCAGCTACCCGTTGGCCGAAATCATAAAATTCCAGTGGGGTGAGCCGTGCGCGCCTTGAAATTATTGGCCTTATTGCCCTTCGCGGCGCTCCTTGGCGGGTGCGATTTCGTCGTCCTGGCGCCCGCCGGCGACGTCGCCGTCCAGCAGCGCGACCTCGTCGTGATCTCCACCGTCCTGATGCTGATCATCGTGCTCCCGGTGATGGCGCTGACCGTGTTCTTTGCCTGGCGCTACCGCCAGTCCAACACCGCGGCACCTTACGAGCCGGAGTGGGATCACTCCACCCAGCTCGAGCTGGTGATCTGGTCGGCGCCGCTGCTGATCATCATCTGCCTCGGCGCGTTGACCTGGATGGGCACGCATCTGCTCGATCCCTACCGCTCGCTCGGCCGCATCGCCGCGAACAAGCCGATCGAGAGCAAGGACGCCCCGCTCAATGTCGAGGTGGTCGCGCTCGACTGGAAGTGGCTGTTCATCTACCCGGATTACGGCGTTGCCGCCGTCAACGAGCTCGCCGCTCCCGTCGATCGCCCGATCCGCTTCCGCATCACGGCCTCGTCCGTGATGAACTCGTTCTACATCCCCGCCCTTGCCGGCCAGATCTACGCCATGCCCGGCATGGAGACCAAGCTGCACGCGGTCGCCAACAAGGAAGGCACCTTCCGCGGCTTCTCCGCCAATTACAGCGGCGCCGGCTTCTCCGGCATGCACTTCGAGTTCAAGAGCCTGTCGGCCACAGGCTTCGACAAATGGATCGCCAACACCAAGGCCAGTTCCAACATGCTCGGCCGCAGCGACTATCTCCAGCTCGAGCGCCCGAGCCAGGACGATCCGGTGCGGCTCTACGGCACCGTGGATCGCGATCTCTACAAGGCGATCCTCAACATGTGCGTCGAGCCCGGCAAGATGTGCATGAGCGAGATGATGGCGATCGACGCCAAGGGCGGCCTGGGGCGCGAGGGCCTCAACAACACGCTGCCGCTCACCTACGACAAATACGCCCGCCGCGGCGCACCGCTCGGCACCGGACCGACTTTCGTCGCCGGCATCTGCTCGATGGACGAGATCAAGGACGCGCCGTCGCGCGAGGTCACCGCGCCGCTCGACCTGACGCCGCTGCGCGGCTTCGGGCTGAAGCGCCCGCCGTTCTCGCCGGCGCATCCGTCATCGACCTCTTTGCTGCTCGGCCAGCGTCCGAAATCAGAGTCCTGAGGAGGACCGCATGAATCCCGATCTCGTCAAGATGATCTTCGGCCGCCTCAATCTGGAAGCGCTGCCGATCCACGAGCCGATCCTGGTCGGCACCTTCGCGGTGGTCGCGACCGGCGGCCTCGCGCTGTTCGCGCTCGTCACCTACTTCCGGCTCTGGGGCTATCTGTGGCGCGAGTGGTTCACCACCGTCGACCACAAGCGCATCGGCATCATGTACATGATCCTCGGCATCGTGATGCTGCTGCGCGGCTTCGCGGACGCGCTGATGATGCGCCTGCAGCAGGCGATCGCCTTCAACGGCTCCGACGGCTACCTGCCGGCCCATCACTACGACCAGGTCTTCACCGCCCACGGCGTGATCATGATCTTCTTCGTGGCGATGCCGCTGGTCACCGGCCTGATGAACTACGTGGTGCCGCTGCAAATCGGCGCCCGCGACGTCTCTTTCCCGTTCCTCAACAATTTCAGCTTCTGGATGACGGTCGGCGGCGCCGTGCTGGTGATGATGTCGCTGTTCGTCGGCGAGTTCGCCCGCACCGGCTGGCTCGCCTACCCGCCACTGTCGAACATCGGCTACAGTCCTGACGTCGGTGTCGACTATTACATATGGGGACTACAGGTCGCCGGCGTCGGCACGACGCTATCGGGCATCAACCTGGTCTGCACCATCGTCAAGCTGCGCGCGCCGGGCATGACGATGATGAAGATGCCGGTGTTCACCTGGACCTCGCTCTGCACCAACGTCCTGATCGTCGCTTCCTTCCCGGTCCTGACCGCGGTGCTGGCGCTGCTCTCGCTCGACCGTTACGTCGGCACCAATTTCTTCACGAACGACTTCGGCGGCAACCCGATGATGTACGTGAACCTGATCTGGATCTGGGGCCATCCCGAGGTCTACATCCTGGTGCTGCCGGCGTTCGGCATCTTCTCCGAGGTGACCGCGACGTTCTCCGGCAAGCGGCTGTTCGGCTACACCTCGATGGTCTACGCCACCGTCGTCATCACGATCCTCTCCTACCTGGTCTGGCTGCACCACTTCTTCACGATGGGCTCCGGCGCCAGCGTAAACTCGTTCTTCGGCATCACCACCATGATCATCTCGATCCCGACGGGCGCGAAGATGTTCAACTGGCTGTTCACGATGTATCGCGGCCGCATCCGCTTCGAGCTGCCGATGATGTGGACGGTGGCGTTCATGCTGACCTTCGTGATCGGCGGCATGACCGGCGTGCTGCTCGCGGTGCCGCCGGCCGATTTCGTGCTGCATAACAGCCTGTTCCTGATCGCGCATTTCCACAACGTGATCATCGGCGGCGTGCTGTTCGGCCTGTTCGCCGGCATCAACTACTGGTTCCCGAAGGCGTTCGGCTTCCGGCTCGATCCGTTCTGGGGCAAGCTGTCGTTCTGGTTCTGGGTCTCGGGCTTCTACTTCGCCTTCATGCCGCTCTACGTGCTCGGCCTGATGGGCGTGACGAGACGGCTCCGCGTGTTCGACGACCCCTCCTTGCAGATCTGGTTCGTGATCGCGGCCTTCGGCGCCTTCCTGATCCTGCTCGGCATCGGCGCGATGCTGGTGCAGTTCGCGGTCAGCATCCTCCGGCGCGAGCAGCTCAAGGACACCACCGGCGATCCCTGGAACGCACGGACGCTGGAATGGGCGACCTCCTCGCCGCCACCGGACTACAACTTCGCCTTCACGCCCGTGGTCTATGACAACGACGCCTGGTGGGACATGAAGCGCCGCGGCTACAAGCGCCCGCTGACCGGCTTCAAGCCGATCCACATGCCCTCCAACACCGGCACCGGCATCATCCTCGCCGGCTTCGCGACGGTGATGGGATTTGCGCTGATCTGGTACATCTGGTGGCTCGCCGCCGTCAGCTTCGTTGCGCTGCTCGCGGTCGCGATCGGCCATACCTTCAACTATCACCGCGACTTCCACATCCCTGCGGATGAGGTGGTGCGGACCGAAGACGCGCGGACGCGTGTTCTCGCCGCGGGAGCCCAGACATGAGCGTAGCAACGATAACCACTCAGGATTCCGAGCCGGTCTTCCACGTCGTCGACGAGCACGATCATCCGGAAGGCGCCAGCACCATGCTGGGCTTCTGGATCTACCTGATGAGCGACTGCCTCATCTTCGCGATGCTGTTTGCGACCTATGGCGTGCTCGGCGGCAACTATGCCGCCGGTCCGGCGCCGAAGGACCTGTTCGACCTCAAGCTGGTCGCGCTCAACACCACGATGCTGCTGCTCTCCTCGATCACCTATGGCTTCGCCATGCTGACGATGGAGAAGTCGAAGATCGGCCAGACCCAACTCTGGCTCGCGATCACCGGGCTGTTCGGCCTCGCCTTCCTCGGCATCGAGCTCACCGAGTTCGCCCACATGATCCATGAGGGCGCGACGCCGCAGCGCAGCGCCTTCCTGTCGTCGTTCTTCACGCTGGTCGGCACCCACGGCCTGCACGTCACCTTCGGCCTGGTCTGGCTGGTGACGCTGATGGTGCAGACTGCGCGTTTCGGCCTGACCGAAGCCAACCGGCGCCGGCTGATGTGCCTGTCGATGTTCTGGCACTTCCTGGACGTGGTCTGGATCGGCGTCTTCACCTTCGTCTACCTGCTGGGAATGCTGCGATGACAACAGAAGCCCGTACCCTCGAAGGCCATGGTGGCGGCCACGGCCATGACGACCACGGCGGCGCCGCGCACGGCTCGCTGAAGAGCTATCTGATCGGCTTCGGTCTCTCGGTCGTCCTCACCGCTATCCCGTTCTGGCTGGTGATGACCGGCGCGATCGCCGACAAGCAGGTCACCGCGCTGATCGTGCTGGTGCTCGCCGCGGTGCAGATCGTCGTGCACATGGTGTACTTCCTGCACATGAACACGCGGTCCGAGAACGGCTGGACCATGCTGGCGCTGATCTTCACCGTGATCATGGTGGTGATCGCGCTGACCGGCTCGCTGTGGGTCATGCATCACCTCAACGTCAACATGATGCCGATGCACGACATGAGCCAGATGCCGTGATGATGCGATCCGCCAGACCCTCGCTTGTGCTGCTCACGCTCGGCATGCTGGGCGTGGTACTGCTGAGCGCGCTCGGCGTCTGGCAGATCGAACGCAGGACCTGGAAGCTGGCGCTGATCGAGCGGGTCGAGCAGCGCATGCATGCCGTGCCGGTCGCGCCGCCGCCGCCATCGGCATGGCCGGCGGTCACCGCCGCGAGCGACGAGTACCGCCGCGTCACCCTGCGCGGCAGCTTCCTCGATGCCGACGAAACGCTGGTGCAAGCCGTCACGGCGGATGGTCCCGGCTTCTGGGTGCTGACCCCGCTGCAAGTCGCTGACGGAACCACGGTGCTGGTCAATCGCGGCTTTGTTCCGCCAGACAGGCGCGATCCCGCGACGCGGCGCGGCGGCGAGCCGCAGGGACCGGTCAGCGTCACCGGGCTGCTGCGGGTCTCGGAGCCGAACGGCGGCTTCTTGCGCAGCAATGACCCCGCGGCCGGACGCTGGTATTCCCGCGACGTCGCCGCGATCGCGGCAGTGCACGGATTGTCGAATGTGGCGCCGTTCTTCGTCGACGCCGATGCGACGCCAAATCCTGGCGGTTACCCGGTCGGCGGGCTCACGATCGTCCGGTTTCCGAACAACCACCTGATTTACGCGCTGACATGGTTCGCGCTGGCCCTTATGCTGGCGGGCGCGCTCCTGCGCGTCGCACGCGGCAGGGGCCGCGCCGGCGTCTCCGATCCAAGGTGGGACTCACGACGCGCCGCCGTGCGCCGCCTGATTGGCGCAGCCCGCAACCTGTCTCGCGACCCAGGCCCCGATGCTCGAGCGCACACCGGACCCGCATGACGAGAAAGCCGCGACCGGCGCCACCGTGAGCGCGGCTTCCGGCATGCCGTTCGATCTCGCGGCACCGGCCGACCTCGCGACCAATCGCAAGAACATGGCCCTGCTGGTCCAGCTGCGCTGGATCGCCGTGATCGGCCAGATCGCCACCATCGGCTTCGTGCAGTTCTGGATGGGCGTCGCGCTGCCGCTGCTGCCGATGGCGGCAGTGATCTCGGGGCTGGTGGTGCTCAACCTCGTCAGCCTGCTGTGGCTGCGCTACCGCGCTGACATCAACAACCGCGAGCTCTTGATCGCGCTGGCGCTCGACGTGGCGGCGCTGACCGCCCTGCTCTATCTCAGCGGCGGCGCCACCAATCCCTTCACGTCGCTCTATCTGCTGCAAGTGACGCTCGGCGCGGTGCTGCTCGATGCACCCTCGATCTGGTCGCTGGTCGCACTGGTCTGCATGAACTTCGCCTGGCTGACCAGCTACTACCGGCCGCTGGAGCTACCGCAGCACGGCTTTGCCGACGCGTTCAATCTCTATGTCATCGGCACCTTCATCGGGCTTGCGCTCGACGCCGTACTGCTGGTGATCTTCATGACCCGGATCAACCGCAACCTGCGCGATCGCGACCTTCGTCTCGCCGCGATGCGGCAGCAAGCCGCCGAGCAGGACCACATCGTCCAGATGGGGCTGCTCGCCTCGGGCGCCGCGCATGAGCTCGGCACGCCGCTCGCCTCGCTCTCGGTCATTCTGGGCGACTGGCGGCGGATGCCCGCGCTCGCCTCCGATCCCGAACTGTCACAGGACCTCGGCGAGATGGAGATCGCGGTCCAGCGCTGCAAATCGATCGTGACGGGCATCCTGCTGTCGGCAGGTGAGGCCCGCGGCGAAGGCTCCGCCCCGACCACGGTCGCCGAGTTCCTGACCGCGCTGGTCGAGGAATGGCGGACCACGCGACCGTCGGCCACGCTGTACTTCCGCAACGCCTTCGGCTCCGATCTGGCGATCGTCTCCGACATCGCGCTCAAGCAGGCGATCTTCAACGTGCTCGACAATGCCGCCGAGGTCTCGCGCGACTGGATCGAGCTGATGGCCGAGCGCAATGCCGACAGGCTGCTGCTGTCGGTGACCGATCGCGGCCCCGGCTTCTCGCGCGAGATGCTGGCGCATATCGGCAAGCCCTATCAGTCGACCAAGGGCAGCTCCGGCAGCGGCCTCGGCCTGTTCCTGGTGGTCAACGTCGTGCGCAAGCTCGGCGGTGTGGTGACGGCGCGCAATCGGCCGGACATCGGCGCCGCGGTCAGGCTCGAGCTGCCGCTCTCGACACTCGCGATCGGAGACGACCTTGACGGATGAACGCCAGCTCCTGATCGTCGAGGACGACGCCGGCTTCGCGCGCACGCTGAAGCGTTCGTTCGAGCGCCGCGGCTATGGCGTCGCGGTGTCGGCCTCGCTCGACGAGGTCCGCGAGCTGCTCGATCAGCAATCGCCGGGCTATGCCGTGGTCGACTTGAAGCTCGCCGGCGGCGCTTCGGGACTTGCCTGCGTCGAAGCGCTGCATGCGCATGATCCCGACATGCTGATCGTGGTGCTGACCGGGTTCGCCAGTATCGCAACAGCGGTCGAGGCGATCAAGCTCGGCGCCTGCCACTATCTGGCAAAACCCTCGAACACCGACGACATCGAGGCCGCGTTCCAGAAAGCCGCCGGCAACGCCGCCATCGAGGTCGGCGCGCGGCCGACCTCGATCAAGACGCTGGAATGGGAGCGCATCCACCAGACCCTGATGGAGACCGACTTCAACATCTCCGAGGCCGCCCGCCGCCTCGGCATGCACCGCCGGACGCTGGCCCGCAAGCTGGAGAAGCAGCGGGTGAAATGACGACTCGTTGCCGTGCTGTCACGAGTATGGCCGCAACATCGCACGGGTGTTGCTCGCGCTGTTCGGACTGACGCTGCTGTTCACGGCCGATCAACGGGACCCAATTTCGATTTCGATACTCCCGATCCGCGTTGGCGCCGGTGCCGAGGGCGGTAGTTCCTCGCCGATCGCGAGCCGCATCGCCACCACTTCTTGCTGTTGCTCGACGATGATCTCCTGGGCAATGCGCTGCAGTTGCGCATTGCTGCCGAAGAGCAGATAGACCTGGGCCATGTCGATCGCTGCTTGATGATGCGGCATCATCATCTGAACGAAGTCGTGGTCGAGCTTCCCGGTTGGCGGCGCGATCATGCCGTACATCATCTTTTCCATGGAATTGTTCATGGCGATCAGGTACGCGGTCTCATCACCAAACTTGTCGGTCCCGGCATTGCAGATCGACATCAGGTTCGACACCAGAAGCTGAAGTTGCGAAGGCGACTTCAACGCTGCCGGCGGCGCCAGCCTGCTTATCGCAACAAACATCGCAGCTGCACCGAAGAGTGCGCAGATGAGATAGACCGCGGATGTCTTCAGACGTTTCATGTTGCTGAACCGACGCTCGACACGTCGATTTCTCCTCTGTTGACGCGAGACTTCGAAGCTTCCACCTGATCCGGCGGACGGTGGCCCGCCCCGGAAGGACAGGCCACGGCGGTCATTCCGACTGGACCTGAAGGACTTCGCCGGGCTTGCCGTCGATCGAGGTCGCAATCACGAGATAACGCTTCGCGGCGCTGTGTTTCGCATCGACGATCTGTCGGATCGGACCGACAGCCTGGACGACTTGCGCACCGGCAGCATTGGTCATGAAGCTCGATAGGCCCTCGAGCGCGCCGCTGCCGTCGGGTTTGTCGGACAGAGCGAGGACATAGAGCTTCTTCGGCTCGAGACCGGTGACCGCCGCCTGGACAAACTGGGTCAGACCTTGCTCGAACAGCGATACGCTTGTCGGCGCCTTGCTGTTTTCGCGGCTTCCTTTCGTAACCAGCTTCAGATGGGCGGCCTGACTTGCGACGCCGAGCGGCACGAGGTTCTGCAGACCGTCGCCTTCGGGCACGGCATTCGGCACATAGGCGACAGCCTGTGCTCCCTGACCGATCGGAATGTTGGCGACGACCTTGTTGGCCAAAGTGTCGATCACCGCGAACTGGTCGGCATTTTCGAGACCGACATAAACACGCGTGCCGTCACCGGAAGGCCATATGCCGTGCGGCAGGCTACCGACCGGAATGGTCGCGACCTGTTCGAATGTGTCGGTGCGGAAAACCTTGACTTCGTTCAGTCCGCCGACAGTCACATAGGCGAAGCTGCCATTCTTGTTGATGACGAAATTGACGTGATTGGAGATCGGTCCCGTATCAATGGTCTTGACCAGGTCGAACGGTGGCTGGGCATTGAAAACCTGTGTCTTGCCGGTGTCCTTCAGCGTAAACCAGACCTGCTTGCCGTCGGCGGATGCAGCAATATTCGGGCAGAACGGGCTCGCCTGCTTCACGTGGCCGACGATCTTGTGGTCGGCGACAGTGATGACGGCAACTTCGGGCGTGAAGGACGAACACACATAGCCGTATTTGCCGTCCGGCGAGAAGATTTGCATCCCGGGCCCGTTGGCGACCTTGATGCGGGTTTTCTCCTCGAAACTATTGGCGTCGACGACCGAGACATAATCCTCGCCGCGTACCGTGACCCACACCTCCTTGCCGTCGGGGGTATAGAATGCCTCGTGCGGCGCACGACCAACGTAGGTCGTATGCTTGACCGCATTGGTCGCCGTGTCGATGAAGGTCAACGAGTTGGTACCGATCGATACGACAACGAGCGTCTTGTGATCGGGCGAGAAGCCGAGACCGTGAACGAGGACTTGCCCCCTATAGAGCGGGCTCAGATTGGCCGGCTGCGGGTCGCCAAGCCTGATGACACCGAGCAGCTTGTTATCGACCGGATCGGAAACAGAGACCGTGTTGGAATACTGCTCGGCGGCGTAGAGCCGATCCTTGTGACTGATCGGAATATCGGGATCGGATGCGGCGCCTGGTGCCTGCCCGGCAAAGCTTGCGATCGGGGTGAACATGCTCGCGGCGAGAAGGGCCAGGCGCAGAAGAGAAAGTCGCACGGGTTCGGTCCTTTCAATTGGCCGGCTCGTCGTCTGCACGACCGGCGCTCCGATGAAGGCACAGGCAAGCGATCGCCAAGCGCCGTGCGCATGGCTGCGATTTCCTGTTGGTGTTCGACGATGATTTCCCTCTACGGGGCAGCCGCAGCCGAGGAAGGATTTGCTGCTCAACCGGGTTGGCGTCGCGTCTTACATCCACGTTTCATGGTGAGCGGAATTAAGGTCGGGAACGGGTGAGCGACAAGGCCAAATATCCGTCATTTTCGGTCATTGACGGGAGCGGGGGTCAGATACCGCGCGAAGCTCTGCGAAGCGATTGAGGCGACCGGCCAAAGGCGCGGATGAAAGCGCGCCGCATCCTGTCTGGATCCTGGAAACCGGTCCTGGCAGCGACGCGATCAATCAGCTCCCCCTGGGACAAAACCCGCTCACGCGCCGCTTCGAGCCGCAGCCTTTCGATGGCCTTCGACGGTGTCGATCCGGTCTCGGCGGTGAAGACTCTCGCGAAGTGGCGAGAACTGAGGCCCGCTTGCTCAGCAAGGATCTCGACCGTCAGCGGTTGATCGAGATGTTCGCGCGCCCACGACAGCAAGGCGCTGAAACGACCGGTCGGCGTCTGCAACTCCAGCAGGGACGAAAATTGCGACTGGCCGCCGCCGCGTCGATGGTAAAGCACAAGCTGGCGCGCGGTGTCCCGAGCGATCACGTCGCCGTGGTCTTCGGCAACCATGGCAAGCGCCAGATCAATTCCTGCCGTGATGCCGGCGGAGGTCCAGATGTCGCCGTCGCGGAGGAAGATGCGGTCGGGATCCAGCTTCACTTTGGGATAACGCGAAATGAAATCCCGCGCGCGCCCCCAATGTGTGGTTGCTTGCCGTCCGTCCAGCAAGCCTGCTTCGGCAAGGATATAAGCGCCAGAACAAACGCTAGCCAACCTCACGCCTTGCTGGGCCAGCTGACGCACAAAGGAGATCGTCTCTCTGCATTCGATAGCCGAATGCACGCCGTGGCCGCCCGCCACGACGAGAGTCGAGAGCGAATTCGACGAAGCGAGGCTCGATGCAAGCACTTCGACGCCTGCCGAGCTCGGCACGGGCCCGGCGTTGATGGCGAGCATCCGAACCTCGGAGGTCTTTGATGCGAACCGGGCAGCAAACTCGAAAACCGCGATTGGGCCGGTCGCATCCAGCAATTGAAAGCCGGGAAAGATCAAGATGCCTATCATGGCCAGCTCCGCGATCGAGAGAGGACGTCTTGTCCGTAACATGGCAGCATGGCGGCGCCATGGCAGCGAAATCTGGTCGCTGCCGAATGGTTTTAAGCCTTGCAGAGTGCAGAGACCACGTCGCTGGTTGGGCGACACCGCCGCCCCCACGGCACGCAGCGGGTGCCACCAAGGTCTTGCGCGAGTGGATCGAACTAATGGCCGAGTGCAATAATGACAGGCTGCTGTCGGCGACCGTCGCGGCCCGATCGCGACGACGAACCGGATGAAGCTGAGTTGGCTGGCGAATGCAATGCAGCGAACCGATCCCGCCTCAGCCGGCCTTTTCGGTTGCCAGCCGCAGCCCCAGGGCAATGAAAACAACACCGCTCACGCGGTCGATCCATTTGCTTGCACGCGCAAACGCCGCGCGCACCCGTGGCGTCGTCATGAAATAGCTGACGCCGACGAACCAGAGGATCAGGCAACTCGCCATCACCAAGCCGTAGCCAAACCGGACCATGGCCGGCGTGTGGACGCTGACGACGGTGGCGAACACCGAAAGGAAGAAGAACACCGGCTTGGGATTGAGCGCGTTGGTGGCGAAGCCGAGGACAAAAGCCTTGATCAGCCCCTGTTCGGCGACGGGCTTCTGCTCAGGACCAAACGCGCGGTCCTGCGGCGGGGTCTTCTCCGTGGTGAGCGAGCCCGCGCGCAGCGCCTTGATCCCGATATAGACGAGATAGGCGACGCCGCACCATTTGACGATATTGAACAGCAGGATCGACTTCGAGATGATCATCCCGAGGCCAAGGATCGTGTAGCTGATGTGGAACAGCAGCGAGATGCCCAGCCCGAACGACGTGACGATGGCCGCTCTGCGACCGTGCACCACCGACTGACGCAGGACCATCGCAAGATCGGCACCGGGCGAGACGATCACAAAGGAAAAGATCGCCATCAGGGTCGCGAGTTCCGTCACGTAGATGCTCATCTTGAGAAGCCCACTTCCACCAGCGGTCGGAAACCGAGACCGCTTCGCAGTTTTCCGGATCATGCTCTAGCAACGCGACAACAAAAAGCCCGGTCTCGCGACCGGGCTTTTGTTTTTCAATCCGTCGAACCCTTTCAGGCGGCTTCGTCCTCGACGGCGGTATCGTCGCCGTCGTTGTCGAGATCCTCACCGTCGGCATCGCCCTCGGCGTCGCCTTCAGCGGACTCGGCCTTGGCGCCACGGCGCGGGCTCTTGGCGAGCTGGCCTTCGATCTCCTTGATCGCCTCGGTTTCGGTCGAGTGCTGCACGACAGCGATCTCGCGCGACAGACGGTCGAGAGCCGCTTCATAGAGCTGGCGTTCGGAGTAGGACTGCTCGGGCTGCGATTCCGAACGGTAGAGATCGCGGACCACCTCGGCGATCGCGACGATGTCGCCCGAGTTGATCTTCGCTTCGTATTCCTGGGCGCGGCGCGACCACATGGTACGCTTGACGCGGGCACGGCCCTTCAGCGTCTCCAGCGCCTTCTTGACCAGCGCCGGCTCCGACAGCTTGCGCATGCCGACATTGGCGACCTTCGCCGTCGGCACCCGCAGCGTCATCTTGTCCTTCATGAAATTGATCACGAACAGCTCGAGCTTGGCGCCCGCGATCTCCTGCTCCTCGATCGCCAGGATCTGGCCGACGCCGTGAGCGGGATAGACGACGAATTCGTTGGCCTTGAAGCCCTGGCGCTGGGTCACGACCTTCTTCGGCTCCTCGACGCGCGGGGCGGCGGTGGCCGGCTTGGCGGCAACCTTCGGGGCAGCGGCGGGCGCGGCGGCCTTCGGGGCAGCCGGCTTCGGCGCAGCAGCAGCAGTCTTGGGGCGACCTTCGCGGCGGCAGCGGGTTTCGCAGCCGTCGCCTTGGTGGCAGGCTTGGCAGTCTTTTCTGGCATCACGCTTCTTTTGTTCTTTGAGGACTTTGCAGCCGCCGCCTTCTTAGGCGCCTTCACGGACGCCTTGGCACGGCCTTTGGTTGCGCTGCGAGCAACGACAGCGGCTTTCTTTGTCGTCTTTGAAGCACTCTTTTTACGCGTTTTCTGTGACACAGCCTGCGCGCGGAAACTGCCACGCCCCTGTTCGATGTTGCGGGAACCTCGAAGCCACAAGGTACGCATGGCAGGGGGTTCTTGGCCTGTAATGTGCCCAATATAGCACATTTTCCGCAAAAATCAATGATTTACGCCCGATTCCGGGCATAACAGGGGATCTGCCGGTCATATGTCCGTCATTAGGGTTAAATCGACGGCCGGACGGAACGACCGCGGGCCAAAGCCCGTCCTTATCGGGGTAGTCTCAGGCTGATCTCGGTCGATCGTGACGAATCAGTCGCCACTGCCCGGATTCGGAGAAAAATATTTCTCGAACTTGCCTTCCTTGCCTTCCCACTCCTTGGCGTCTTCGGGCGAGTCCTTCTTCTGGGTGATGTTCGGCCAGCTCTTGGCGTAGTCGCGGTTGACCTCGAGCCACTTTTCCAGCCCCGGCTCGGTGTCCGGCTTGATCGCGTCGGCCGGGCATTCAGGCTCGCACACGCCGCAATCGATGCATTCGTCGGGATGGATGACCAGCATGTTCTCGCCCTCGTAGAAGCAATCGACGGGGCAGACCTCGACGCAGTCGGTATATTTGCACTTGATGCAGGCTTCAGTGACGACGTAGGTCATCCAAAACTCCGGGACGATCGATTTTTCTGGGGTTGCGTAGCGCAGGAATACCGGGGCCGCAAGGGAAGCTGGCTCTGAAAAACGCCAGTATTCTCACGCCCCTGCCACCCCAAATTCAGATAGCAAGCGCTAGATAACTACTCCTTACCGGCTTGCAAATTGCCGGCCTGCACATCCTCATACAGCACGCGCGCCGCGGTCGCGTCGCCACGCCGTTCGGCGAAGCCGATCACCTTCAGCACGCGGACACTGTTGTCGAGCGCTATGGTGACGACGTCGCCGGCCTTCACCGCATGGCCCGGCGATTTCTCGCGCGTGCCGTTGATGCGGACATGACCTGACGCGACGAGCTCAGCCGCGCTGGTGCGGGCCTTCACCACCCGCGCGTGCCACAACCATTTGTCGAGGCGCTGTCGATCCAAAAGTCAGACCAGGGGTTGGACTATTCCTTGCGCCCTGCGAGCTGCTCTTTCAGCGCCGCGAGCTTGGCGAATGGCGAATTCGGATCGATCGGACGGTCGCGCTCGCGCGGCGCGCTCGAGGCGTAGGGCCGATGCGAAGGACCGCCGTCGCGCTTGTCGCGACCGCCGCCCTTGCCGAAGTCGCGGCCGCCGCGATCGCGATCCCCGCGCTCGCCCTTGCGATCGCCACCACCGAACTTGTTGTCGCGGCGACGCTCATTGTTGTCGCGATCGCGGCCTTTGCCTTCAGAGCGCTGGCCCTCGAAGCGCTCGCGACGCTGGCCCTTATCGTCACGATGATCCTGGCGGTTGTCGCGGGCCTGCGCGCCGTCGGCGGGCGCCGCAGACGGATCGGCCGGCGCACCGGGACGCGGCGCACGGAAATCCTGGTGACGGCGCGGACGGCGATGCTGCTCGCGCTTGGCTTCCCCTTCGGCCCCGCCTTCGGCCGCTTGCGCGCCCTCACCCGGCTTGCCCTGGTGACGGCCGCGGTTGCGATCCTGGCCGCGATGGTGATGCGGACGGCGCTCGTCTGAGCGGCCGCCGGGACGCCAGACCTCGACCAGTTGCGGCTCGGCCGGCGTCTCCGCCGGCGCAGCAGCGGCCTCAGTGGTCGCCGCCTCGGTACCCGCGGTCTCAGCAGGAGCCTCAGCAGTGGCCTCGGCCGGCGTCTCCGCGACCGCCTCCACCGCAGGGGCGGGCTCTTCCACCGCAGGCGCGGCCTCGGCAGCGGACGCCTCGGCAACCGGCTGTTCGGCAACAGCAGCGGGCTCCGCGGCGGCCTCCACCTTGGTCTCGATCACGACCGGCGTCGCCTCGCTGGAGACGACCTCGGCGAAGCCGACATCGGGCAGCAGCGCGGCCGACGGCGCGGGATCGCCGGACACGACCTGATCGGTCACAGCCTCCGGCGCATCGGCCGTGACCTCGGCAGCGGCCTCAGCTGGCGCATCGACAGTGGCATCGGAGCCTGCCTCGACGGACGCCTCGGCGGCCGGCGTCTCGGTGGTCACGGTCTCGGTGGCCTCAGCCGGGGCAGCCTCGACAGGCTTCGGCGGCAGCGGCGGACGGCGGTCCATGCGGTAGCCGAGCGCGCGCAGGATCGAGGCGAAATCCTCACCGGCGGAGCCGGTCAGCGAGGTCATCGCCTGGGTCACGACAAAGCCGCGGCCGTCGAATGCACCGGCGGGCTTCTCGCCCGGCGAGGTCTCGCGCCAGGCCAGCGCCGGGCGGATCAGGTCGGCAAGCCGCTCCAGGATGTCGACGCGCACCGCGCGCTCGCCGCACTGGCGATAGCCGAGCACGCGATAGCCATCGCGCGGCAGGGCCTTGTCGACCGGGAATGAGGTGCGGCCGCTGGAGGCGAGATGCTGCACATTGGATAGCGCCGCCATGTCGACATTGCTCTGCTTCTCGGCCCACAACAGCGAGGCCAGCGAGCGTGCCGCTGGCTTCAGAAGCTGCGGGAAATAGATGTGGTAGGCGCCGAACCGCACGCCGTATTTGCGCAGCGCCGCGCGCGACGGCTGGTCGAGATCCTTCATCTCGGCCGCGATCCTGGTGCGCTCCAGCACGCCGAGCGCCTCGACCAACTGGAAGGCGATGCCGCGGGCGATGCCCTGGAGATCCTCGGCCTTGGACAGCTCGAACAGCGGCCCGAGCAGCTTCTCGACATGGGTCTTGAGCCAGAGATCGAGCCTGGTCTGAACCGCCTCGCGCGAGGCCCCGGTCAGCCGCTCGTCGGAGATGATGCGCAGCCGCGGATGCAGCGCGTCGTCGGCCGCGACCAGCTTGGCGACCGCGTCGCCGGTCCAGCGGATGGTGCCGTCGGAGGTCAGCACGAACTGTTCGTCGGGGGCCGCACCCAGCTTCTCGGCGCGTGCATCGATCTCGCGCGCCAGCACCTGCTGGGCGGCGGCTTGCAGCGCCTTGGCGTCGCTGCCGGCCTCGGCCGCATCGGGTGCGAAGGTGAAACCATCGAGCCGGCCGATCACGTGGCCTTCCACGATCACTTCACCGGTCTTGCCAATTTCCGTATTCAAAACTGAGTTCTCCCGCAGGCGGCGCATCAATACACTGGTCCGCCTGTCAACGAAACGCTCCGTGAGCCGTTCATGCAGCGCATCGGATAATTTATTTTCGAGGTCGCGCGTGATGCCCTGCCAATGGTCCGGGTCGTAGAGCCAGTCCGGCCGGTTGGCAACAAAGGTCCAGGTCCGGATCTGCGCGATCCGGCCCGATAGCGTGTCGATATCGCCGTCGGTCCGGTTGGCCTGGTCGACCTGGGCGGCAAACCATGCGTCAGGGATACGCCCCTTTTGCATCAGGAAGCCGTACAGCGTGGTCACGAGTTCGGCATGGGCGGCCGGCGACAGCTTTCGGTAATCAGGAACCTGGCAGGCCTCCCACAGCCGCTCCACGGCCTTGGGCCCATGCGCCCATTCGCGCACCTCGGCGTCGCGTGCGACATGCTCGAGCACGCGCATATCCTCGGCGACCGGGGCCCGCGTCAGTGCCTCATGATTGGGCGACAGCGCCAGCGACACCTGCAACGCACCGAGCGAGGAGAAATCCAGCTTGGCGTTGCGCCATTGCAGCATTTTCACGCTGTCGAAAGTGTGGTTCTGCAACGCATTGACGAGCTCGGGCTCGAACGGCGCGCAGCGGCCGGTGGTACCGAAGGTGCCGTTGCGCGTGGCGCGGCCGGCGCGGCCCGCGATCTGGGCGAATTCGGCCGGGGTCAGGCGGCGGAACTGATAGCCGTCATACTTGCGATCGGAAGCGAAGGCGACGTGATCGACGTCGAGATTGAGCCCCATGCCGACCGCGTCGGTGGCGACGAGATAGTCGACATCGCCGTTCTGGAACATCGCGACCTGCGCGTTGCGCGTGCGTGGGCTGAGCGAGCCCAGCACCACGGCTGCGCCGCCATGCTGGCGGCGGATCAATTCGGCGATCGCGTAGACTTCATCGGCGGAGAACGCCACGATCGCAGTTCGTCGCGGCTGCCGCGTGATCTTGCGGTCGCCGGCGAATTCGAGCTGCGACAATCTGGGTCGCGTGATGATCGATGCGCCAGGCAGCAGCCGCTCGATGATCGGACGCATCGTCGCAGCCCCCAGCAGCAGCGTCTCGTCGCGGCCGCGGCGGTTCAGGATGCGATCGGTGAAGACATGCCCGCGCTCCAGATCCGCGGCGATCTGGATCTCGTCGACGGCGAGGAACGACACGTCGAGATCGCGCGGCATCGCCTCGACAGTCGAGACCCAGAAGCGCGGCGCCTTCGGCTTGATCTTCTCCTCGCCGGTGACCAGCGCGACATTGTCGACGCCGGCACGGTCCGCGATCTTGTTGTAGACCTCGCGTGCCAGGAGCCGCAGCGGCAGCCCGATCAGCCCCGACGAATGCGCCAGCATGCGCTCGATCGCCAGATGCGTCTTGCCGGTGTTGGTCGGCCCCAGCACCGCGGTGACACCAGCCCCGGGCACGCGGTCATTTCCGAACGAAGTTGAGAAAACCATATTTTGCAGGTGTTTCTTGAACTGTTGGCGAAACGCTCAATCCGTCATTGGCTTGCTCGGTGTCATCACCCGCGCATGCGGGTGATCCAGTATTCCAGAGACGGTCGTGCTTGAGCCGATAGGCCGCGGCGTACTGGGTCGCCCCGGTCAAGCCGGGCGACGACAACGGTGGATGAGGACAAAGCTTCACATCCTCTCAGGGTGACGGTTTGGCAGCGTGTTTCGCACCGGCAGAGTGTTTCGCAAAATCTGTCTCACAATGCGACGCTTTCCGTGTCGCTCTTAAGCTTCGGAACGAGTCCGGAACGAATCGCGGCCGAATCGCTGACTCCATTCCAGGCTCGAAACGTTCACCGCAACATCTCGGGTGAGCTGACGGCGGCGGCACTAGATCAAGTTTGAGAGGGCTCCACAAGCACAGGATATGCGGACTGAATTCCTTAAATTCCAGAGGTACCCGAGTCGAATCAGAAGCGGGCAAGAGTCAACCGGATTCCATGACGTTTGTTGCATGAGGCTTGAGCCTCGCCCCTGCCCAACCCGTCATCCTGAGGAGCGCGAAGCGCGTCTCGAAGGATGCACGGCCTCCGCCGGTGGCGTCGCCCTTCGAGACGGCCGCTGCGCGGCCTCCTCAGGGTGACGGTCGGGCAGCGCGGCCGCGGGCGAAAATCCCTACTGCGTCTTCGCCACGCGCGGCGGCGCGGCTGTGGTCACGAACGAGGTCGCTTCCAGCATGGCCTGGCCGAGCGGGGTCGGGATCGTCATGCGGAACGGCACCAGGAGGCGGGTGCCGGCGATCGGCACGAAGGCGATCTCGATGTTGCGCTGGGCGGCGAGGTATTTGATCACGGGTCGGTCCGGGATGTAGCCCGAGACCGGCACGAAATAGAGCGCGCAGACCAGCGCCGGGCCGTGATAGCCGCGCTCGGCCTTGACGATCTCGACCCGCTTGAAATCGAGCTTGAGGTCGTAGCGCATGCGGCCGTCGAACACGCCGGCGCCGGTGCGGCAGACATCCGGGCTCATCAGTTCGGCGTTGCCGGGCGCGCGCAGCAGCGAGCCGGTCATCGGGTCGAACGCGTTCTTCTTCTGCGCGTCGGTCACCGGCAGGCGGTCGGCATCGACCGGGGCTCCGGCTCGATGGTGGATTCCTTGATGCCGCCATTGGCGAGCACCATCCGGATCGTCTCCGATTTCTTCGAGGTGGTGGTGGTCGCCGTGTAGGAACTGGCAACCAGCGCGCCATTGACGATGCGGCCCTGCGAGGCACCCGAGCCGCTGCCGCCGGAAAACGCCTTCAAGAGCCCGGCGGTGCCGCCCTGGGCGGTGGCCGAGAAGCTGTCGTCGCCGACCTCGACGGTCCAGGTTCCCTTGCCGACCGGAATTCCGGCCAGGGTCGCCTCATACTGGGCGTCGAGCCGCCCCTGGGCGCTGGCGCGCTCGGCGCAAAACAGCAGCAAGGCGCTGGCGCACAGGCCGATCAGCCGGCCGAGCGGAGGCAAAAGGGCAATCGTGGTGGTCACTTACGTACCTGACGGTCCTGCTATCGGCGCTCTGTTCGTCGTCCGTTTCGTCGTGAGCCCATTCGGCCGGACAACGTGCGCATCTCGTATGGAACCAAGACTTGCAACCGAATACGCCCTTTATATGGTTGCCATATCCGGCGTTAAGTGGCTGCAACGGCTTATGAACCGGCATTCCCCGGTAGCGCCATGCGGCGATATAATCTTGACGCTCGGGTGATCTGCTCGTATACACCCGCGGTTCCTGGAAAATGGACGCGAATTCAAAACCCCCGCGCGGGCCGTGCGATTGCACGCCTGGCCAAGAGGCGGGGATGCAATAAGGATTTTGTAAGATGTCCCGGCGCTGCGAACTGACGGCCAAGGGCCCCCAGACGGGCCACAAGGTGAGCCACTCCAACATCAAGACCAAGCGGCGCTTCCTGCCGAACCTGGCCAACGTGACCTTCATCTCGGATGCGCTCGGCCGCAACGTGCGCCTGCGCGTCTCGACCAACGCGCTGAAGAGCGTCGACCACAATGGCGGCCTCGATGCCTACCTGCTCAAGGCCAAGGCCGACGTGCTCTCGCCCCGCGCCCTCGACCTGAAGCGCGCGATCGAGAAGAAGGTCGGCAAGCAGGCCCCGGTGAAGAAGGCGAGCTGAGCGCGGCGAGACGCGAGAGCGGAATTCGCGAAGAGAGTTTTGAAACGGCCGGGTCGATGACCCGGCCGTTTTTGTTTGGGCAGTCAAGAAAACTTCGACCGATACTCAATCGGTAGCGCTGACTCCACGTAACTTCCTCAGAATCTCCGGCGTGAGATGATGCATAAGGTTCATGCGTCCATGATCGTTGCTCCGGTCGATCCGCAATTCATGCGCGCGCGAGCGCGGGCGAATGGCGAGTGGATTCTTCTTTGCGGGATTGCATGCGAAGCAAGACTATCCATCACGATGGACACGCGGAGACGGATTGCATCGTCGCGAAGCCTGTGATCCGGAGCGCATTCGCGCGACCCGTTGGGTCATGACGGCGTCCGCGAAAGGCTGCGGCACGTCCACTGACAGCTGCCGCCAGTGATAACGGTGTCATCGCTCGCGTCTCCACGAATCTGTTCTGATGCGCTGGGCGGGCGTGAAGAAACGCTTAACGCACGCGGCCTGGCCAGTTCAGAAACCCTATAAATTAAGGCAAAGCGGGGCCTCTTGTCGCGCCGTGGCCTCGGCGAAGGCGGATCACGGGCTCGTTAATCACAAACTCATTCGTTTCATCACGAGCGCATGAGGCGCATGTAGAACGCCACGATCTCTTCCAACTCCTGGTGTGCAAACAAGCCGTCCGACACGATTGCGATTCGGCGCGGCGAGACCTACGCGAATGGAAGATCTGCGCGAATGCAAGAACCGTGAAGGACATCACGGCCAGCACAACTGATTGTGAGGCATGTGCGCCGCACTCTTGGGAACAAGCCAGGCCGTTCTTACATCACGTCCAGAGAACGACCCCGATAAAGGAATTGATCAATGCAAGTTCGCGCACTCGATCCGCGCGGAAGACTGGTGCCAGCGATCGCAACCGCCGCCGTGGCGGTGCTCGCGACGGCCGCGCTCGTCGTCCTCGAATTCAGCCCGCCCAAGACCGTGCGAACGGGCGAGCCCGGCATGATCACCTCCGCCGCCGCCAGCCGCGCCGGCGCCACCGTGCTGCCGACCGATCCGGTGACGACCGGCAGCGTGCGTTATCGCTGATCTTTCCAACGTCGCCGTCCCGGCGAAAGCCGGGACCCATGACCACAGATATTTGCCGCTAAGCGGAATGTTGCCCTAGCGCCGCACCAAACAAACAGCCGGGGTAATGGGTCCCGGCTTTCGCCGGGACGACGAGGGTGGTTTTATCCCGCCCCTAATTACCTCCCGCCGCATTTTCGCATCCCTGCCCCGGCGTCTCGCCGCAAGCCTGCCTCCCCCGACCTGCGTAAGCTCGCGTCCGCGAACAACAAAAAACGCACAGGGAGGCTCACGATGATCTGGAAGGCCATCACGGCACTGGCAGCGCTTGCGCTCGCGACACAGGCGCATGCCGCCGAGAAGAAATACGGCACCGGCGCCAGCGACACCGAGATCAAGCTCGGACAGACCTCGCCATTCTCCGGCGCGGCATCGGCCTACAGCGTGATCGCGAAGACCCAGGCCGCCTACTTCAAGATGATCAACGACCAGGGCGGCGTGAACGGCCGCAAGATCAATCTGATCACGCTCGACGACGGCTATTCGCCGCCGAAGACGGTGGAGCAGACCCGCAAGCTGGTGGAGCAGGAGGAGGTCGCCGCGATCCTCAATCCGCTGGGCACGCCGACCGGGCTTGCGGTGCGCAAATATCTCAACGACAAGAAAGTGCCGCAGCTGTTCGTCGGCGCCGGCGCCACGCTGTGGGGCGACTATCAGCATTATCCGTGGTCGATCGGCTTCCAGCCGTCGTACCAGGCCGAGACCGCGGTCTATGCCAAATACGTGCTGACCAACAAGCCGGACGCCAAGATCGCGCTGTTCTACCAGAACGACGATGCCGGCAAGGATTACGGCAACGGCTTCAAGAAGGGGCTGGGGCCTGAGAACACCGCGAAGATGGTGGTGGCGGAGACGACCTATGAATCGACCGATCCCACGGTCGACAGCCAGATCGTGAAGCTGAAGGCCTCCGGCGCCAACGTGCTGTTCATGCACGCGATCCCCAAGCAGGCGGCGCAGGCGATCAAGAAGATCGGCGAGATCGGCTGGAAGCCCGACATGTTCTTCCTCGCCGCGACCTCGACCTCGGTGTCCTCGGTGCTGAAGCCGGCCGGCTTCGAGTATTCCAAGGACATCATCTCGTCCTACTCGCTGAAGGATCCGAACGATCCGCAGTGGAAGGACGATAAAGACGTCATCGCCTGGAAGGAGTTCATGACGAAGTATTTTCCGGACGGCAATTTGCAGGACCAGCTGATCGTCTACGGCTATGTGGTGGCGGAGGCGACGGTGCAGGTGCTCAAGCAATGCGGCGACGACCTCACCCATGAGAACATCATGAAGCAGGCCGCCAATCTCGACATCGCGCTGCCGATGTTCCTGCCCGGCATCAAGGTGAAGACCTCGCCGACCGATTACTTCCCGGTGGAGGCGATGCGGCTGCAGAAGTTCAACGGCGAGACCTGGCAGCTGTTCGGCGACACCATCGGGAACGATTGAGGGGCGAGTGAGAAGAGAATGACTGAGGGGTGATGGGACGCTGAACCATCCCCATCGTCGTCCCGGCGCAGGCCGGGACCCATTACCCCGAATGACAATTGGGTGGGATGCTGGGGCCACAGCCCGCTCGAACAACGGGCTGCGGTGATTATGGGTCCCGGCCTTCGCCGGGACGACAGCGTGGCTACACCCCCTTCTCCAACAACAGCCGAAAGTCCGCCCGCGCGCGCTGCGCTTCGGCGCGTGCGGCCTCCGAGGCGTCGCCGAGACCGAAATAGCCGTGAATCAGGCCCTCGCCGGTGTGATAGGTCACCGGCACGCCGGCCGCCTGCAACGCCCTGGCATAGGCATGGCCCTCGTCGCGCAGCGGGTCGAACCAGGCGGTGGTGACGACCGCCGGCGCGGTCCCCTTGAGGCTCGACGCACGCAGCGGCGAGACGCGCCAGTCGGTGCCTTGCGCGGAGTTTGCGAGATAATGTCCGCAGAACCATTCCATCACCGCGCGGGACAGGAAATAGCCCTCGGCATTCTCCGCGCGCGACGGGAATTTCGCGTTCTCCGCCGGATCGGCGAAACTGCCGACCACGTCGGTGACGGGATAGACGAGAAGCTGCCCGGCAAGCGCGATGCCGGCATCGCGGCAGGCCAGCGCCGAGGTCGCGGCGAGATTGCCGCCCGCGGAATCGCCGGCGACGCCGACGCGGGAGAGATCGCCGCCGAATTCCGTGATCCGCGCCACCACGTCGCGGACCGCGGCGAAGGCATCCTCGAACGCGCCGGGAAAGCGCGTCTCCGGCGGACGGCGGTAATCGACCGAGATCACCACTGCGCCGGTCTCGATCGCGAGGTTACGGGCCTGGCGGTCATGGGTCTCGAGATCGCCGGCGACCCAGCCGCCGCCGTGGAAGAAGATCACGGTCGGCGCCGTGCCGCGGCCGTTGCGATAGAGCCGCGCGGCGAGCTTGCCGCCGGCGCCCTGCACCTCGATATTGCTGGCAACATCGACCGGCGGCGGCGGCACCGCGGCGCGGGCATCGGCCAAGGCACGCAGCGAATCGCGCGCGCTCTGCGGCGTCATGGTGGTGGGATCGCGCAGCGGCAGCAGCGGAATGATGTTGGCGATGATGGCATCGAGCGGGAGCGGCATGGGTATCCTTCAGATCAGTGCTTGCAGTTGGATGATTTCGGAAGCGTGCCGGCCTCGATCGCTGCGATCTGCAGCGCGATGAAGCGGCTGAAGATGCGGGCCTGCGAGAACGCGCCGCCGGTGAACCAGAGGCCGGGCTGGCCGGTACGCGTCCACATGTTGCGCAGCTCCTGCGTCGCCTCGTCGAAGCCCCAGACCCGGCCGACGCGCGCGGCGACATCGTCGCCGAACAGTTTTCCGACCAGATGGTCGGGACCCTTGTAGCCGGTGGCGAGCACCAGCAGCTCGGCGGCGAGCAACGTGCCGTCGTTGAGCGCAAGGCCGTCTGCGGTGAAGCCGGCAATGTCGGCGGCCTGGACCAGGCGGATCTTGCCGTCGGCGATCAGCTCGGAGCAGCCGACGTTGAAATAATAGCCGCCGCCACGAGAGCGGAATTTCAAGGGCCAGCCAGTGCCGTCCTCGCCGAATTCGAGCCGGAAGCCGGCGCGCTCCAGCCGCGACAGCAGGGGTACATCGAGCCGCTTCACCTCGTCGGTGATGATCTTGTGCGCGATCTTCATCACCGGCAGCGGCACGCCGGAATTGAGAATGTCGCGCACCTCGATCGGCGGGCCGTCGCCGAGATAGGTCTTGTCGTAGAGCTGCGCCGGCTCGACATTGACCACCATGGTCGGGCTGCGCTGGACCATGGTGACGTCGGCGCCGGCGGCGTGCAGCTCCTGGCAGATGTCATGTGCGCTGGTGCCGGTGCCGAACACGACCACCGAACGCCCGGCCCATTCGCGCCCGGCGGCGAACTGGCTGGAATGCAGCACCTTGCCGTCGAAGCGCTCGATGCCGGGGATGGTCGGGATGTTCGGCGTGCCGCTGACACTGGTCGCCAGCACGATGTGCTTCGGATGCAGCGTGCGCGGACCGTCGCCCCGTTGCAGCGTTACCGTCCAGCGTTGTGTCGCCTCGTCATAACGCGCGGCTTCGAACGAGGTCTCGGTCCAGAAGTCGAGCTCCATGATGTCGACATAGCTTTCCAGCCAGTTCGCGATCTTATCCTTCGGAATGTAGTCCGGAAAGCTCAGCGGGAACGGCAGGTAGCGGAACAGATTGACGGGCGTCTTGTTGTGCAGCTTGAGGCCGCGATAGCGCAGCCGCCAATTGTCGCCGATGCGGCGCTCGCGATCGACGATCAAGGCGTCGAGCCCGATCCGCTTGCACTCGACCGCGGCCGCGATGCCGGCGTGCCCGCCGCCGACAATGAGGACATCGGGCTCTCGGTCCGCATAGGCGCGCGAGGCCTGCCGCTGCTCGAGCCAGTCGGGTGCGGCGAAATCGCGCGCGTGAGATTGTTCGGCGGCCTGCCCGGCGCGAGCATCACAGATGCGGTCGAAGTCGAGCATGGAGGAGAAGGTCCACGCCGCGGAATTTCCATTGGCCCCGGGAAGCAGGCGGAGCGCGCCGGTGCCGGGGCCGTTCGACGTCTCGAAGGCGAAGACGGCTTCGATCACCTCACGTCCGGCCACCACCGCGCGCCGCGGTATCAAGGCACGGTCGTCGAGACGAAAGCCGCGCGCGTTGACCGCCGCAGCGCGCGCGAGCAGCTCGGAAACGACGCTCTGTTGCCCGCTGAAGGTCGCGAAATGCCAGGAGATGCCGAAGATGTTGCGCCAGTGACTCTCGGGCGCGAACAGCCCGGCGACGGTTTCACGAGAACGGTCGGCGAGCGCCGCATCGAGCGCGGCAATCCATCGTTCGGCGACGAATTCAGGCCTGTCTTCGGTAGCCGGGTTCAGTCTGTCCAGCATGATCGTGCTTTCTCGGGAGCAGTTGCCGTCCATCTGACAACATGCGCCCGAAAAGCACAACCATCATGCCAACACTCATGCGACATGTTGCGCGAGCGGCTCCGGCTCGGCCGGCTGTTCCTCGGCCTGCACAACCGGCGCAGCCGCGAGTTCCTTGGCGAGCGCCGTCGCGCCGACATAGTCGGTCTTGCCGGTGCCGAGCAGCGGCACCTTGTCGACGACGCGGATGTCGGCAGGTACCGCGAGCTCGGAGGCGCCGACGCTCTTGGCCTGGCGCTGCATCGCTGATCGGTCGGCATCCTTCTGCGTCGTGAGCAGCACGATGCGTTCGCCCTTGCGCTGATCGGGCAGCGTGACCGCAACCGAGATCGCCTGCGGCCACAACGTGGTCGCCATGGTCTCGACCGCCGACAGCGAGACCATCTCGCCGGCGATCTTGGCGAAGCGCTTGGCGCGGCCCTTGATCGCGATGAAGCCCTGCGCATCGATCGTGACGATGTCGCCGGTGTCGTGCCAACCTTCGGGCAGCGGCTCCAGCACGCCGGGATTCTCGGCGCGGAGATAGCCGAGCATCACGTTCGGGCCCCTCACCGAAAGGCGGCCGCCTTCCTCGATGCCGGGGACCGGATCGAGGCGATATTGCATCAGCGGCGAGATGCGACCGACAGTGCCCTGGCGGTTGGCCATCGGCGTGTTCATCGCGAGCACCGGCGCGGTCTCGGTGACGCCGTAGCCTTCGAGGATGCGGATGCCATAGCGCTCCATATAGACCTGCCGCGTGCGCTCCTTCACCGCTTCGGCGCCGGCGATGACGAGCCGCAGGGTGCGGAAGTCATAGGCATGCGCCGAGCGGGCATAGCCGGTGAGGAAGGTGTCGGTACCGAACAGGATGGTGGCGCCGGTCTGGTAGATCAGCTCGGGCACGATCCGGTAGTGCAGCGGCGACGGATACATGAAGATCGGGATGCCGCCGAGGAGCGGCATCATCATGCCGCCGGTCAAACCGAACGAGTGGAACACCGGCAGGACGTTGAACACCTTGTCGTCGGCATTGGCATCGACCCGCGCCAGCGCCTGCGCCGCGTTGGCGAGGATGTTGCGGTGGGATAGCACGACACCCTTCGGCGTGCCTTCCGAACCCGAGGTGAACAGGATGACCGCGGGATCGCTGGCCTTGCGCGCGACACGCGGCGCGATGCCGGCGGGGAAGCCCGCGATCTTGTCAGCGAGGCTGATGCCCTCCCTGACATCCTCGAGATAGACCACGCGCGCCTGGCCGGCGATCGCGGCGATCAGCTTTTCGAGCTTGCCCTTCTCGATGAAGGCCTTGGAGGTCAGCACGGTCTTGACCTGCGCCGCCTTCATCGCGGCCAGCACATTGACCGGACCGGCCGAGAAGTTGAGCATCGCCGGCACCCGGCCGATGGTCTGCAACGCGAAGAACACGACGGCGACGCCGGCCGAATTCGGCAACAGCACGCCGACATTGTCGCCCACCGCAGTGCCTTGCTCCAACTTGCGGCTCAGCACCTGTGCGCCGAGGATCAGCTTGCGATAGGTCAGCTTGGTGCCGAGCGCGTCCTCGATGATCGGCTTGCCGGTGTCGCGGTCGCGATAGGCATGGCCGAGGCCCTCGAACAGGGTCTGGTCGAGCATCGCATTCTGCACCATGGCGTCGATCATGACGTCCTGGAGCGCGGCGCCGGCGGCGTTGCGGCGCGCCTTGCCACGCAGCGCCTGGTCAATCGGCAGCTTCACCGGCGGCAGGATCGAGATCGTCACCTTGGGGAACCAGGAGCGCTTGATCTGGCCATCCTTGAGATAGCTCAGATGCGAGCGCTGCGCGCCCTCGATGCGGACCGGAACAACGACGGCATCGGCCTTGTCGGCGATCATCGCGGTGCCGTCATAGACCTTCATCAGCGAGCCGGAGAGCGTGATGCGGCCTTCCGGGAAGATCACCACCGGCTCACCGGCCGCGACCAGCTTGATCAGGTCGCGCGCGGCCAGCGGCTTGGACGGATCCATCGTGTAGTGCTTGATCATCTTCAGGAACGGCTTGGCCCACCACGCCTTGGAGATTCCGGTATCGACCGCGTAGCTCGCGTCGATCGGCAGCGTGGCGTGCAGCAGCGGACCGTCGACCAGGCTGACATGGTTGGGCGCGATCAGCATCCGCGTGCCCTCGGGCGGCAGGTTCTCCATGCCGCGGACCTCGACCCGGAACAGCGCGCGGAACAGCAACGCGCCGAAATCGCGGACGCCTTCCTTGCCCCATTTGCTCAGCACGAACCAGACCGTGCCGAAGCTCGCAATGGCGAGGCCGAAGAAGATCCAGGCGATCGGAAGACCGATGGCTTGCAGCGCGCCGACGAACACCGCACCGGCGACCATGAAGCCGGCCTGCAAGATGTTGCCGGCGGCGATGATGCGGGCGCGCTCGGACGGCGCGGTCCAGGCCTGCACCGCAGCGAACGACGGCACCACGAACAGGCCGCCGCCGAAGGCAAACAGGAAGAAGTCGGCCAGCATGCGGAAGCCGCCAAACGAGGTCGCGAACGCAGCCGCCGTGACGTCCTTGCCGAGCGAGGTGGTGGCGATCGCAAGTGCGAGGTCGAGGCCGACCAGGCCCATCACGATGGCGCCGATCGGCACCAGCGCGAGGTTCGGCCGAACATGGCTCAGCTGCGCGGCGAACAGCGAGCCGGCGGCGATGCCGATCGCGAACACGGCGAGGCACAGCGTGACCACGCCCTCGGTGCCGCCGACGCCCTCCTTGATCAGCGCGGGCAGCAGCGACAGCACGATCGCGCCGACCATCCAGAACCAGGACACGATCACCATGCCGTCCCACAGCCGCTGTTCGGCATAGAGCGACTTCAGCAGCCGCACCGTCGAAGTCCACGGGTTCTTGGTAATGGCAAGCTCAGGCGCGGAGGGCTGCGTCACCGGGATGCGCGAGGCGAACGCCCAGGACAGCACCGACAGACCGACCACAGCGGTGCAGATCCAGCCCATGTGGCTGGCGCCGGCGACGAACAGGCCGCCCGCGATGGTGCCGATCAGGATCGCCATGAAGGTCGCGCCCTCGACCAGCGCGTTGCCGGTCGCGAGCTCCGAAACCGAGAGCTGGTCGGGCAGCATCGCATACTTCACCGGGCCGAACAGCGCAGCCACGACGCCGAACAGCGCCAATGCGACGTACAGCAGCGGGATCGAGTGCATGAAGAAACCGGCGGCGGCAAAGGCCGCGGCAAAGATCTCGAAGAATTTCAGGCGCCGCGCCACGATGGATTTGACGTAGCGGTCGGCGAGTTCGCCGCCGAGCGCAGACAACACGAAGAACGGAACAATGAACACCGCGCCGGCGAGTTGCACCAGCGCCGGCCCCTGCTCGGTCGCCACGCTATAGAGCAGCATGATGACCAGCGCATTCTTCAGCACGTTGTCGTTCAATGCCGAACAGAACTGCGACCAGAACAGCGGCGCGAAGCGGCGGGACGTCATCAATTCCTTGATCATGACCGGTTCCTTGGGTTAGCGCGCACGGCGCCAGCAGTCAGGGAGTTCGCGTGGCAGAGATGGATGGGCGGGGTGACAATGACGGAGATGCCGCAGCTTTTAGTCTTTTTCGCAATGGTTCGGTTCGAACCGGCGCACATCCGCAGCGCCGAAACGACGGGACATTGCCCGCGAGAGATGTACGAGACCTTATCCAGACTTGGGGTTGTTTGATCTCGACATCAGTTCGCGGGGACATAGTGAGTGCTTTGTTGCGGTTTCGGCGACAATTGCGGACTGCGCACTTCAGGTCAGTTCACTCAGGCCGCGGAACGGCGACCAACGGCAGTTGCGCGATTTGCAACGGCCGCCGCCAGCAGCCGACGGGCGCGGCGCGTGTCGATCCGCGCGCCGCTGCTCCAGCACGCCGGCGACGTCGCAGGCGCGGGCGATCCGCTCGATCGGCGCAGTCGCCAGATCGAACATGACGCGGCCGAAGCCCTTCACGAACTCGATCGCGTCATCGACAAAGGTGGTGGTCAATTGAAGTGCTAGGGTCTGCATGTGAGTGGCCTCCTATGCCAACTTGAGCAACGCTCAAATTAGTAATACGAAAATGAACATTGTTCAAGAAGAATCGCGACGGGACCGGAGAAAACTTCAGCGGCGAGCTCTGCTGATCGAGATCGCGCGCCGGTACATCACCACTAAAGGATTGAGATCATTGAAGGTTCGTGATGTTGCCGAGGCTGCCGGCTGCTCGATCGGCAGCGTCTACAATGAATTCGGCGACTTCGACGGCCTGATTTTGACCGTGAACCGGGAGACCGTTCAGGCCCTGACCGCCCGGCTCAAGGCGGTTCCCGCCGACGATCCCCTGCGCCAGTTGCACGGGCTCGCCGATGCCTATCTCGGCTTCGCCACCGAGCACGCCAATCTGCTGCGCTCGCTGTTCGAGCATCGGATGGAGAACGACCGGCCGTTTCCGGAAGATATCCTCGCGATGGTGATGGACGCGTTCGCGCTGATGCACGCACCGCTGGTGCGGCTGTTGCCCGATCGCGATCCGGACGATATCGCGCTGCTGTCGCGCATGATGTTCTCCGCGGTCCACGGCATCATCTCGCTCGGCCTCGAGGAACGCATGGTCGCGGTGCCGCCGGACCGGCTACGCGAGCGGCTCACGCAATTCGTCGACACGCATCTCGCCGGATTGGGCATCGCCGGCTGAGTCCAATCAGGCCCGGGTGCGCGCGATCGTGCCGGCGACGATCTGCATGGCGACGCCAAGCACCCAGCCTGTCATGATCGCCGCGGTCCAGGCGATGTCCGGCTCGCTGCGCAGCACGATCACGCCGACCGAGAAGAACGCCACCAGCGTGGCGAGGAAGGTGCCGACCGCGCTGAGCAACTCCGCCGCGTCGATCTTGCGCGTAGAGGCCGAGTCCTTCGGGTGAAACAGCTTCGGCGGTGTATCGATGCCGAGATAGAATCCGATCGCGCCGCCCAGCATCATGATGAGCAGGAACGCCTGCGACGTCAGCGCCGAGACGCTCGAGCCGACATGGATGGCGACGAACAGGCCGCTCGCGGCTCCCGCCAGGGCAAGCCCGAAGCGCTCCAGCACATGGGCAAATTTTCTGACGCGGCTGCGCATTGCTCTGCCTCATCAACGAATTGCGCCGTCGTTCAGGCTAGGCCTTTTCGTTGCATCGCGATAGTGCTCCCCACTCACATGACTGCGACCGGCGCCACACTCTGCGGTTACTGCAACCAGTTACACCGATCCACAGGGGGATCGGATCAACGCATGCGGCGCATTCCGCCTGCGCATGACGTCGATTGTCCGACCTCACATGACAACGGGGCAGCCTCGCCGCTGCCCCGTGTTCTTTCTCACCGTCAAAAGCTAGGCCGCGCGGCCAACCGATGCATCGAGATGCTTCAGTCGCGGCAGCACCTCCTGCTTGAGCAACCGCAGCGAATTGTGCCAGGCCTCGGGCTTGTGCTTGTAGTCGAAGCCGAACACCAGCAGCACGCCGAAGCCGCCGACCTCGTGATAGATCTTCTCGATCTTCTCGGTGACGGTTGCCGGAGAGCCGACGATCCAGTTGTTCCGTGCACAATATTCGACCGTGACGTCGCTGTCGGGCACGTCGGGCGAGGCTTTCAGATAATCCTTGAAGCCGAAGTGACCGAGCAGCGGCAGGAAATATTCGCTCATCATCCGGCCCATCATGTCGCCGGTCGAGAGCTTCCAGGCCTCCGCGTCGGTGTCGGCGACGAACACTTCGCGTACCATCCGCCAGTCCTTGCGGCTCGGCTTGCGACCGGTCTTGGCGGCGCCCGCTTCTACCGAATCCCAGTGGCTGCCGACATAGGCCGGGTTCAGGTTGAGGCTCATCGGGATGAAGCCGCGCTCGCCGGCGAGCTTCAAGGTATCCGAGTTCTTCGACAGGCCGGCGACGCCGATCGGCGGATGCGGCGCTTGCTGAGGCTTGATGTGCGGCTTGAGGAAGTCGAACATCGTGTCCGGCTTGGTGACCGTCCAGAACTTGCCCTTGTGCGTCCAGGGTCCCGGCTCGGTCCACATCTTCAGGATGATCTCGAGCGCCTCGCGGGTCATGTCGCGGTTTTGCCCGGACATGCCGTCGACATTGAACATCGCCCAGTCGCTCGGCAGGCCTGATGCCGCAACGCCAAAATTCAGGCGGCCGTTCGAGATGTGGTCGAGCATCGCGACGCGGTTGGCGAGTTCGGCGGGGTGGTGATACGGCAGCAGGAAGCCGCCCGGCCCGATGCGCAGATTCTTGGTCTGCAAAAGCGCCTGCGCCACCAAGAGATCGGGCGACGGGTGCGGCTCCCAGGGCGCGGTGTGGTGCTCGCCGATCCAGGCTTCCTGATAGCCGAGTTCATCGAGCCAGCGCAGCACTTGCAGGTCCCAGTCGTGGCCCTCTTTCAATCCGCACTCCGGCGGATGCGACGGCATCGCGAAGTATCCGAGTTCCATGGGTTTCCTCTCTCGCATTGTTGATGCGTGTCTTGCGCACGCGCTCCGAGAGTACCTGCCCAGGCCGCGGCAGGACAATGGCTTTGTCGCTCCATGATCCGCAGCGAGCGACGACGACTCCGTGATCGGTAACGCGCTAGGACATCACCGGCGAGGCGCGGCCGATCGCGGCGGAATCGAACGGCGCGGTTTGGTAGATTTCGTTGATCCAGTTGCCGAACAGAAGGTGGGCGTGACTGCGCCAGACGTTCTCTGAGCGTCGCGAGGGATCATCGCCCGGGAAATAATTGGCAGGCAGCTGAGCGTTGCCGTCGCGCGCATACTCATCCGCGAGCGTGTCGGTCTCGTACTCGAAATGATTGAAGATATGCAACGAACGGCGCCGCGGATCGCTCACGAGGCAAGGACCGGCCTCCTCGCTGGCGGCGAGGACATGCAGGCCGCGGCTTTGCGAAATGTCGGAGGTCCTGACCTCCGTCCAGCGCGAGACCGGGACGTCGAATCTGTCCGAAAATCCTCTCATGTACGGCGACGCCGGGGCCAGGTTGCGATGTTGGAAAATTCCGAAGGCCTTGCGGGCAAGCTCGTGCTTCGGCACCGCATGGAAGTGATGGAGGGCCGCCTGAGCGGCCCAGCAGATGGTCAAGCAGCTGTGGACGTGGGTTTGCGTCCACTCGAAGATCATCCGCAACTCGGGCCAGTAGCGGACCTCTTCGAACGGCAGGCGCTCGACCGGAGCGCCTGTGATGATGAAGCCGTCGAAGCGCTCGGTGCTGACGTCGCTCCATGGCCGATAGAACGCCGCCAGATGGTCGGCCGACGTGTGACGCGCCACATGATCGGAGATCCGTACCAGCGTCAGCTCGATCTGGAGCGGGGTTGCGCCCAGCAGACGAGCGATCTGCGTTTCGGTGCTGATCTTGTTCGGCATGAGATTGAGCAGCCCGATCCGCAACGGGCGGATGTCCTGCCGTATCGCGTCGGCCTCGCGCATGACCGCGACGCCTTCTGCTTCCAGCGTTTCACGGGCGGGGAGATCGTCGGGGATCTTGATCGGCATGACGCGGCATTCCTTTGCCTGAGGAACGACGCTGGTGGCTCGGGTCCGCTTGGTTGCCGGCTCGGCCACATCCTCCCGGGAGGGAGTGCCACCTTGCCCGGATTGGCAGGTTGGCGTTGGGCGTCGCCCCAACTCTTGATGCGAGTGGAACGCTAGCACGCGGGTATGCCGCGATGCAATTATTCCGCCTCCAAACCGATGCGAGGAGCGATGCCGGCATCGCTCCTCGCATCGACGAAAGCCTCATGGCGAAGCGGGCTTCGCGACCGATGCAGCCTTACCGCGCACCGAAGGTGATCTTGCCGAACAGCGCCTTCTGCGTCGACGGCTGCGAGCGCCAGTATTGCGGCGGTGCCGAGACCTCGCCGCCGAGTTCGGCGGCGGCGTGCCAGCCCCAGCGCGGGTCGTAGAGCATGCCGCGGGCGAGCGCCACCATGTCGGCCTTGCCTGACACGACGATCTCCTCGGCCTGCTTGGCTTCGGTGATCAGGCCGACCGCCATCGTGGTGACGCCGGTCGCCTCCTTCACCGCCTGCGCCGCCGGCACCTGGTAGCCCGGCCCGAGCTGGATCTTCTGCAACGGCGAGACGCCGCCCGACGAGACGTCCATCCAGTCGACGCCGCGCTTCTTCAGCTCTTTGGTGAATTCGATGGTCTGCGCGACGTCCCAGCCGCCCTCGACCCAGTCGGTCGCCGAGACCCGGACGCCGACCGGCTTGCGATCCGGAAATGCAGCACGCACGGCGTCGAACACTTCCAGCGGAAAGCGCATCCGGTTCTCGAGCGAGCCGCCATACTGGTCGGTGCGCTTGTTGGCGAGAGGCGACAGGAACTGGTGCAGCAGATAGCCGTGCGCGCCGTGCAGTTCGAGCGCGTCGATGCCGAGCCGGTCAGCGCGCTTCGCGGCAGCGACGAATGCTTCGCGGATGCGCTTCAGGCCGGTATCATCGAGCGCCACCGGCGCGGCCTCGCCGTCCTTATGCGGGACGGCGGATGGCGCCACCGTCTGCCAGCCGCCTTCGGCGATCGGGATCAACTGTCCGCCCTCCCAGGGACGCTGGCTGGAGGCCTTGCGGCCGGCATGAGCGAGCTGCATCGCGACCGCAGCCTTCGAATGCTTGCGCACCGAGGCCAGGATCGGCTTCAGCGCCGCCTCGTTGGCATCGCTGTAAAGGCCGAGGCAGCCCGGCGTGATCCGCCCGATATCCTCGACATGGGTGGCCTCGATGCAGAACATCGCAGCTCCCGACAGCGCCAGCGTGTTGATGTGGGTGAAGTGCCAGTCATTGGCCGAACCGTCGTCGGCCGAATACTGGCACATCGGCGAAACCATGATGCGATTGGAGAGCTTGAGGCCGCGCAGTTCGATCGGAGAGAACAGGGTGCTCATGCGGGGATATCCGGGATCGGGGGAAAGGCGCCGTTAACATAGGGGCCGCCCGGTCGATCACCAACAGGCAGGAGCCGCGGAGAGGCCGGGACGCAGAGCAGCAATGCTCTGACGCCGTTGCCCGCGGATCATTCCACCAGCGTGAATTGCAGCAGCAGATTGCGCTGGATCAGGGAGAAATTGTCATCGGAGATCATGGTCAGCACGGTCTCTCCCTCGTCGGTGACATGGGCATCGATGCCTTCCATATTGTCGATCTCGTTGCCGAGATCGGCGTTGAAGATCGCCGGTCCATCGACCAGGGCACCCGGCGCGATGTCCGACAATGCGAGGCGGCGGATGCGGATGCCGACGCCGCCGATCCAGGAGAATTTCCGCTCCAGGATCAAGAGATCGCCAGAGCGCAGAAGCACCGCGTCGCTGATGTCGAAATTGTCGGTGCGGCGAACGCTGAACTGACCCGGCGTCTTGCCGCCGACCAGGAAGGCGATCAGGTTGCCGCTGGCATCGAGGCCCCGCTCGGACAGTGCGATCAGCGTGCCGGCAAGCGGTTGAACGTTGGCCATCGTCTTGGGAACGAAGACCAGCGCCTCCAGCCCCTTGTTGTTGGGAAGCTTGCGCGCCGCCGCCGGCAGCGGCACCACCTCGCCGCGCGAGCGGGTGAAGCCTTTGGAGAAATCGTAGCGCAGCACCTGGTTGACCCGCTCGAGCCCGACATAGGCGATCGAGCCGTCGAGCGCGAGCGATTCCGAATCGAACCAGCCCCTGTTGACTGTGATCGGCCTGCCATCTGCGCCGAGCAGCGGTGCAGCCTCGACGTCACCCAGCCCGACCATCTCCCGGCCGCGATAGACGATGCGGCCGGTGAGCCAGCTACCGCGATCGCTGACCGCGATGAAGCGCTCACCCCTGGGATCGAGGCGCAACGCCGAGTAGCCGCCGAAACCTGCGAACGACGAGGTCAGGATCAGGCCGCTGCGAAATTCCAGCGCACCGAACCGCACCCGCGAACGATCGCGGATATCGAATGAGGCCAGCGGCCGGGCCTTGACCTCGATCGAAACGGGTTCGTTGACGCGGGACGCACTCGGACCGGCGGCTGGTCTCGGCGGCAATGGAGGCTGCGTCGCGTTTTGCGCCTGCGCGAGACGCGGCAATGCCGCGACCGACAGCCCCGCCGCCATATCTCTCAGGAAATGGCGGCGGCTAGAATGTGAGCGCATGTCTCACGAGTGGAGGCGGCGCCGGGTGCCCGGGGCGGGCGCAGAGCCGTGGGTCTCGCTGAACAGCTCGGCGAGCTTTTCGGTGATGGCACCGCCAAGCTCTTCGGCGTCCACGATGGTGACGGCACGGCGATAATAGCGCGTCACGTCGTGGCCGATGCCGATCGCGATCAGTTCGACCGGCGAGCGGGTCTCGATCTCCTCGATAATGTGACGCAGATGCCGCTCGAGATAATTGCCGGGATTGACCGACAACGTGGAATCGTCCACCGGCGCACCGTCGGAGATCATCATCAGGATGCGGCGCTGCTCGGGACGCGCCAGCAGGCGCTTGTGCGCCCAGTCCAGCGCCTCGCCGTCGATGTTTTCCTTGAGCAGACCCTCGCGCATCATCAGGCCGAGATTCTTGCGCGCACGCCGCCATGGCGCATCGGCCGATTTGTAGATGATGTGGCGCAGGTCGTTGAGGCGGCCCGGATTGGCCGGCTTGCCGGCGGCAAGCCACGCCTCGCGCGACTGCCCGCCCTTCCAGGCGCGGGTGGTGAAGCCCAGGATCTCGACCTTGACGCCGCAGCGCTCCAGCGTGCGCGCCAGGATGTCGGCGCAGGTGGCCGCGACCGTAATCGGGCGGCCACGCATCGAGCCGGAGTTGTCCAGCAGCAGCGTCACCACGGTGTCGCGGAAGGTCGCCTCCTTCTCGTGCATGAAGGACAGCGGGTGATAGGGATCGGTGACGACGCGCGACAGCCGCGCCGGATCGAGGATGCCCTCTTCGAGGTCGAACTCCCAGGCGCGATTCTGCTGCGCCATCAGGCGGCGCTGCAGGCGGTTGGCGAGCCGCGCCACGATACCCTGCAAATGCGCGAGCTGCTTGTCGAGATAGGAGCGCAGCCGCTCCAGCTCGTCATGATCGCAGAGATCCTCGGCCGCGATCACCTCGTCGAATTTCGGCGCGAAGGCATGATACTCCGGACCGCGCGGCTCGTTCTGGCCGCGCGAATTCGGCCGCGTCGCCTCGCCCGGCGTCTCGTCGTCGCCGAGTTCGCCGTCGTCGAACGTATCAGACGTGGAGGCCTGCGCGCTTTCCATCGCGCTCTCGCTCATCTCCTCCGCGGTGGTCTGCGCCTGGTCGGCGCTCATCTCCTGCGCGGCATCGGAATCGGGCGAGCCTTCGGCGCCGGACTGATCGCTCTCGCCGTCCTGGTTCTCGTCCTGGTCGTCGTCATCGTCGGAATCCATGTTGCGGTCGTCGCCGAGATCGAGCGCCGACAGCAGATCATGGACGAGGTCGCCGAACCGGGCCTGGTCCTCGGTGAAGCGGCTGAGCTTGTCGAGCCGCGAGCCGATCTTGTCCTCCAGCAACGGACGCCAGAGATCGACCATCTTCTTCGCGGCGGCGGGCGGAGCGAGGCCGGTGAGGCGCTCGCGCACCAGCATCGCCAGCGCATCCGACAGCGGCGCATCGGCGCGATCGGTGATTTCGTCATACTTGCCGCGATGGAAATGGTCGTCGAGCATCGCGGTCAGGTTCTTCGCCACACCCGCCATCCGCCGCGAGCCGATCGCCTCGACACGCGCCTGCTCGACCGCTTCGAACACGCCGCGCGCCTGCGGATTGCCGGGCATCAGCTTGCGATGCACCTTGGGATCGTGACAGGCGATCTTGAGCGCGATCGAATCGGCGTGGCCGCGCACGATCGCCGCATCGCGCTTGGTCATCTTGCGCGCCGGCTCCGGCAGCCGCGCCTTGCCGGGCGCGAGCCCGGGACGCTCGGCGGCGAACGAGACCTCGAGCTCCGGCTTCTTGGCGATCGCCTTCAGGCACGCCGACACCGAGCGCTTGAACGGCTCGGTCGGTGCTTCCTTCGACCCGGGACGGAATTTGATGTTGGAGGTTGTCATAGCGATTTCGTAAACCAATGGCGCGTGACGCCACCGGGATATCCCTCAATCGAACCGAACTCTTTATATCCGTTGGCGCGGTAGAAGCCCGGCGCCTGGAAGTTCATCGTATCCACGTAGGATTGCGTCGCTCCGAAGCGCCGCGCCTCGTCCTCGATCGCCTTGATCAGCTTGGCGCCGAAGCCCTTGCTGCGAAACCTCTGCTCCAGCCAGAACAACTGGATGAACAACACCGCTGTCCAGACCTCGCCGACGACGCCGCCGACGATCTCGTCACCCTGGCGCAGCGAGATGGCGAAGCGCTTGTACTTCTGCTTCCCCATCTTCTCGTTGTTGTAGCGGAGCAATCCGCCGAGCACCGCTTTCTTCGTCTGTGTGACTGTGCGCTCGACGGAGAGTTTCGGCATGGACTAGCTGAGCGCCACGTTGACCGAGGATTCCGGCAGCTCGACGTTGAAGCAGCGCTGGTAGAACTCGGCCACGAGCGGCCGCTCCAGCTCGTCGCACTTGTTGAGGAAGGTGACGCGGAACGCGAAGCCGATGTCGCTGAAGATATCGGCGTTCTCGGCCCAGGTGATCACCGTGCGCGGGCTCATCACCGTCGACAGATCGCCATTGGCGAAGGCGTTGCGGGTCAGATCCGCGAGCCGCACCATCTTGTTGACGATGTCGCGGCCTTCCTGGGTGCGATAGTGCTTCGCCTTGGCCAGCACGATCTCCACTTCCTCGTCATGGGCGAGGTAGTTCAGCGTGGTGACGATCGACCAGCGGTCCATCTGGCCCTGGTTGATCTGCTGGGTGCCGTGATAGAGGCCCGATGTGTCGCCGAGGCCGACCGTGTTGGCGGTCGAGAACAGGCGGAACGCCGGATGCGGCTTGATCACCTTGTTCTGGTCGAGCAGCGTCAGGCGGCCGGAGACTTCCAGCACGCGCTGGATCACGAACATCACGTCCGGGCGGCCGGCGTCATACTCGTCGAACACAAGCGCGATATTGTGCTGCAACGCCCAAGGCAGGATGCCGTCGCGGAATTCGGTGACCTGCTTGCCGTCCTTGACCACGATCGCGTCCTTGCCGACGAGGTCGATACGGCTGATGTGGCTGTCGAGGTTGACGCGGACGCAAGGCCAGTTGAGCCGGGCCGCGACCTGCTCGATATGGGTCGACTTGCCGGTGCCGTGATAGCCGGTGACCATCACGCGGCGGTTCTTGGCGAAGCCGGCAAGGATCGCGAGCGTGGTGGCGCGGTCGAAGCGATAGTCGCTGTCGACCTCAGGCACGTGCGGATCGACTTCGGAATAGGCGGGAACTTCCAGGTCGCTATCGATCCCGAACACCTGCCGGACCGACACCTTCATGTCGGGCAAGCCGACGGGTTCCTGATTCTTGGTCTGGACGGCGGTCGTCATTCATCCTCCGAGGTCCCGGGCATTCCCGAAACCAGATTGATCGTTTGGCTGCGGATTGGGTGCTAAACGCCAGCCTAGCAGAGAGCAACGGTCGGCAGAAGCCCGAGGGCCAATCAAAGTTCCGTTGTTCTATCATGAAGATAGGGCCGGCGTTCGGTTTTTGGAGGGCTGCCCTGCGAATCGCGCCGTACTTTTGTCCGATCGACGCCGACGCCTGACCGGAACCAGGCACTTTTCACCCCTGACCCGAGTTGTTAGGTCTGACACCCACACGCACGCCGCCACAGGAATCTTGTGACTTCATTCCTCGATCCCCTGATCACATTCGTTTCGGCCCATGCCTGGCTCGCCTATCTGACGCTGTTTCTGGCTGCCCTGCTGGAGGCCGTGCCGGTGGTCGGCTCGCTGGTGCCGGGCTCGACCATCATCCTGGCGCTGAGCGCGCTGGTGCCCGGCGGCGAATTGAAGCTGTGGCCGGTGCTGGCCGCCGCAGCCGCCGGCGCAATGCTTGGTGACGGCACCGCCTACCTGATCGGCTATCGCAGCCAGCGCGAGATCCTGTCGGCCTGGCCGCTGTCCAATTATCCGCGGGTGGTGGCGCAGAGCGAGGCCTTCTTCAACCGCTGGGGCGTGCTGGCGGTGTTCTTCGCCCGCTTCGTGCCGCCGATCCGCGCCTTCGTACCGCTCACGGCGGGCGCGCTCGACATGCCGCCACAGCGCTTCTACGCGGTCAACATCCCCGCGATCCTGCTCTGGGCGCCGGCGCATGTGCTGCCCGGCGTGCTCGCGGTCACCGCGCTGCATGACTATGCCGGCCTGCCGCACCACGAGCATGTCGGCAAGCACCTGTGGATGTTCGCGGTGGCGGGCTGTGCCGTGATCCTGGCGCTCGCGGTCTGGACCATCCGCCGCCGGCATGGCGGCGGCCTGATCGAAACCGCCAAGCCGACGAAATAGCTAGATGCTGTTGGTCGCGCCGGCCCGCCCCGGCGCCGGACCGACATAGCGGGCACGAGGCCTGATCAGCCTGCCGAGCGCGAGCTGCTCGCTGGCATGCGCGATCCATCCGACGCTGCGGGCCATCGCGAACAGCGCGAGCTCGCTGCCTGCCGGCATCCGCAGCGCATGCACCAGCACCGCCAGCGCGTAATCGATGTTGACGAACTCGCCGGTCGCCTCCGCGATCCGCTCCGGCACCTCCCGGGTGAATTTGCGCGGCGCACCGGCCCGCGTCAGCGCCTCGAGCAGCGAGATCGCGCGCGGATCGCCCTTCTTGTAGACGCCGTGGCCGAAGCCGGCGAAGCGCTCACCAAGCGCGACGCGCTCACGGACCACAGGCGCTACGTCGTTGTCGAGCATCGTCTTGACCAGGCGCGAGGCGAGCACGCCGGCGCCGCCGTGCATCGGCCCTTTCAGCGCGACGAGGCCTGCGATCACCGCGTCGTACAGATTGAGCCCGGTCGATGCCGCGCAACGCGCGGTGAAGGTGGAGGCATTCAATTCATGATCGGCGAGCAGCACCAGTGCGCGGCGGATCAGGTCGGGCGCATGCTTGTTGTCGGCCGCCCACACCCGCGCCACCTGCTGATGCAGCGGTTCGGCCGACGGCACGGCGTTGAGCATGGTCGCGACCAGCAGCCGCAAGATCCGCCCGCCAACCATGGCGCGGCCGTCGGGCGCGCGGGTGAAGGCGCCGGGATCGGCACTTGCCGCGAGCGCCAGCACGGCGACGGTGCGGTCGATCGGCTGCGCCCGCCGCGCCGCCTCCGCGATCGCGCGCATTTCATCGGAGACGTGCGGACAATTGTCGGGGACGAACGGATCGACGCCGGTGACGTCCCACAGCAGCGTCGCGGTGTGCTCCAGCGTATCCCGTTCAGCGAGATCGACGCAGTTCACACCGCGATAGATCGGGCCTTGCTCGGTGATGGTGGCGATCGCCGAATCCATCACCGGCAGTTCGGCGTCGAAATTGCGGAACCCGCGCGGCTCCGGCGACGGCACACGGCGCTCCTTCAGGCCCCTGATGTCCTCGGCACGGTAGCGGTGGCTGCGCGAATCCGGCGACGGCTCGGAGCGGATCAACCCGCGGCTGACATAGGCATAGAGGGTCGCCGGCGAGATCGCGAGCTCGGCGGCGGCTTCTCGGGCAGAGAGGTAAAGCTCGGCGGATTTTTTCATATTGATTGATATAATCAAGATTGATCAACTCGTCGAGAGGCCCGACCTTTGCGGTGTGAAGCAAGGAGATCGGGCCATGAACATGATTCTCACCAAGAGCCAGATCGGTCTGGACGGCGTTCCCGCCGCCGAGACCGTGTTGAGCCATGTCGACGGCGAGCGCGGCGAACTGATCATCGCCGGCGAGCACGTCGCCAACCTCGCGGGCAAGTCGAGCTTCGAGGGCGTTACCGCGCGGCTGTGGAACGGCGCCACCGGCAAGTCGCTGAGCGAAGCCAATGTCCGCGCCAGCCTCGGGGCCGCCCGCGAACGCGCCTTCGCCCGGCTGCCGGACCTGCTGCCGGCGACCCGCGGCATGTCGATCGTCGACGGCTTCCGTGCCGCCATCGCGGGATTGCGCGGCGAGAACGGGCTGGAGCACGAGGCAACCATTGTCGGCGCCTTCCCGGTGATCGCCGGCGCCCTGGTCCAGCGCGCCAGGGGGCATGATCCGATCGCGCCGGAGGCGAATGCGAGCCACGCCGCCGATACGCTGCGGATGCTGCTGGGTCACACGGCCGAGCCGCGCGAAGCTGCCGCGCTCGATGCTTATTTCGTCACGGTCTGCGATCACGGCATGAATGCATCGACCTTCACCACGCGGGTGATCGCCTCGACGCAGGCCGACCTGTTCGCGGCCATCACCGGCGGCTATTGCGCGCTGACTGGCCCGCTGCATGGCGGCGCGCCGGAGCCGGTGCTGGAGATGCTGGACGCGATCGGCACGCGGGAGCGCATCAAGCCCTGGGTCGACGGCGCGCTGGCGCATGGCGAACGGCTGATGGGCTTCGGCCACCGCGTCTATCGCGTGCGCGACCCGCGGGCCGACGTGCTGAAGGTCGCAATCGAGCGACTGGAAGCCAGTGGTGCCGACCTGCCATTCGCCGGCGAGGTCGAAGCCTATATCCGCGAGGCGTTGCGGAAGAAGAATCCGGAGCGGCCGCTCGAGACCAATGTCGAGTTCTTCACCGCGATCCTGCTCGACGCCCTGAAGATCCCACGACAGGCGTTCACGCCGATCTTCGCCGTGGCCCGCGCCGCCGGCTGGACCGCGCACGCGCTCGAGCAGCGCCGCACCGGGCGGCTGATCCGGCCGAGCTCGTCCTATGTCGGGGCAGTGCCGAAGGGCTGAAACAGCGGAAAACATGCGGCGGCGGAGCCACGAACTCCGCCGTCGTCCCTGCGAACGCAGGGGCGACGGAAGTGCGAACTCAGGCCTCGCGCACCACGGTCTTCAGATAATTATACGCCTTGATGATCTCGATCAGGCGATCCTCGGTGGAGCGGTCGCCGCCATTGGCGTCGGGATGGTGCTGCTTCACCAGCGCCTTGTATTTCGACTTGACGTCTTCGAGCGTCGCCCCGGCGCCGAGCCCCATCACCAGCAGCGCCTTGCGCTCGGCGTTCATGACCTTGCGGGTCTCGGGCTTGGGCTCCGCGCCACCAGGTCCCGGACGCCAGCGGCCGCGGCCGTTGAGTTCGGAGAAGACATGGAACGGATCGGAGGCGGCATCGAGACCGCTCTCCTTCTTGCCGTTGTTGGCGCCCATCTTCCAGGTCGGACGGTGACCGGTCAGCGCATCCTTCTGGTAGCGCGCGACGTCGTCAGGATTCATGCCCTGGAAGAAATTGTACGACTGGTTGTATTCGCGGACGTGATCGAGGCAGAAGTGCCAATACTCGCGCGAATTCTCGCGGCCCTTCGGGGCGCGGTGCGCGCCCTTGTTCTGGCAACCCGCCCACTCGCAGGTCACAGCCTGCTCGCCAGCCTGCGCCTGGCGCTTCGCACTCACCTTGGTCGGCTTGATGCGAATGGAGTCGAAGAATTTTGATGAATCGATCGGCATGTTCTCTTTGACTACGCAATGCACAATTCTTCAAGTCTTGACATTGCGCAGACCTTGTTTCCCGCTTGCACCATTGACGAAAAGCCGCCGCGAACCTAACTCCGCCGCCATGAGCACCAAAGACGTTATCATAAACAAGTTGCGTGAAGCTTTCTTGCCGGAAAGCCTCGACGTGATCGACGAGTCACATCTGCATGAAGGCCACGCCGGCCACAGGCCAGGCGGGGAGACACATTTCAGGGTATATATTGTGTCTCCGGCCTTCGAAGGGAAGAGCCGGATCGAACGCCATCGCACGATTAATGCGACACTGGCGCAGGAACTCGCCGGCTCGGTGCATGCGTTGGCGATCCACGCACACGCCCCCGGGGAAAAGCCGCGCTAGTCCGTGCTTGCCGCAAGACGCCACGCCGGTTTTCCGATATTGAGACGAGCACCCTGGCGATCGACCTGCTTCAGATCTGAGCCGGACATTGCGCTTGGTATCGCCGCCGATTTGGATGGGCCGTTCATGATCCCTTGCTGGCCGCGCTTCCGGTCGACCATCACCGCCGTCGGCCTGCTGCTGATCTGCGCGATGCGTCCGGCCGCGGCTCTCGACATGCCGAGCCCGTTCGTCCAGGAAGTGTTGATCAAGAGCATCCTGGTCTCGCTCAACGATGCGGTGGCCGCGAACAATTTCACGGTATTTCACACCAAGATCTCGAAGCCGTTCCGCGACCAGTTTTCGCCCGACAAGCTGAAGACCATCTTCAAGGATCTGGTCGACAAGCACGCGGTGTTCGATGCCGTGGTCGCCAAGCCGATCGTCCTCGATCAGGACGCCAAGATAGACGAGAAGGGCGTGTTGCGGCTGAACGGCCATTTCGACACCACGCCCAAGCAGGTGAACTATCAACTCGGCTTCATTTCCTCCGACGGCGCGTGGAAGCTGTCCGGCATCGCGATCGACATCCATTAGCAGCAGCCGGCGCCGCCTATCAGATCTCGTCATCCTGATGAGGAGCCGCGAGGCGGCGTCTCGAACGATGCACGGCCACCAGTCCGGCCGTCGACCCTTCGAGACGCGCACGACGCGCGCGCCTCCCGCGACAAAGGCGGAGCCTTTTGCGCGGGGGTGACGGTGCCGGCGGACGGCTCGCGCGAACTAGAGCGTTTTCGAGCGAAGTGGATACCGGTTCGCGTGAAGAAAACGCGTCAACACAAGAACCTAGAGCCCCGTTCCGATTCCATCGGAACGGGAAAGGCTCTAGAACGCCGTCCCCGCCCGCTTCGGCTTCCGCTCGTCGAGTTCGGCCGCCTCGCGCGGAACCGCGACGATGCGCAGCGCGGTGATGCGGTTGCGCTCGCGGCGGAGCACGCGGAAACGGAAGCCGTGGAAGGTGAAGCTCTGGCCGCGATCGGGAATCGAGCGCGCCTCATGGATCACGAGCCCGGCGACGGTGGTCGCCTCCTCGTCCGGCAGGTGCCAGTCCATCGCGCGGTTGAGATCGCGGATCGGCACCGAACCATCGACCACCACCGAACCATCCGGCTGGGCGCGGACACCGGCGACGACGACGTCGTGCTCGTCGGAGATGTCGCCCACGATCTCCTCCAGGATGTCCTCCAGCGTCACCATGCCTTCAACCTCGCCATACTCGTCGACCACGAGGGCGAAATGGGTCTTGCGGCGACGGAACGCTTTCAGCTGCTCGGAGACCGGACGCATCTCCGGCACGAACCAGGGCGGCAGTGCGATCGCCGACGCATCGATCGCGGACATGTCGCCCTCGTTGGCGCGGATCGCGCGCAGCAGGTCCTTGGCGTGCAGCACGCCGACGATGTTCTCCGGCTTCTCCCGCCACAGCGGAATGCGGGTGTATTCGCTCGCCAGCACCTCGCGCACCAGCTCCTCGGGCGGCAGGTCGGCGTTGACCGTGGTCATTTCGGTGCGATGGACCATCACGTCCGACACTTGCAGCTCGCTCAGGTCCAACAAGCCGCCGAGCATGTCGCGGTCCTGCTTCTCGACCTTGCCTTCGTGATGCAGCAGATCGACCGCGCCGCGCAGGCGCTCGGTCGGCGACAGCACCGCCTGATGGGCCCCGACCTTGATGCCGAGCAGCCTCATCAGGGCGCGAACGATGACCTCGATCACGGTCAGCAGCGGACCGAGCACCAGCACCGTGAGCCGCATCGGCCGCGCCACCAGCAGCGACACCCGCTCCGGCGCGTTGATCGCAACGGTCTTCGGCAGCACTTCCGCGAAGATCACCACCAGCACCGTCATCACGCCGGTGGCATAGAGCACGCCGACATCTCCGAACCACGCGGTGAAGATGCCGGTCGCAAGCGCGGAGGCGCCGATATTGGCGATGTTGTTGCCGAGCAGCAGCGCGCCGATCATCCGCTCGCGCATCGCCATCAGGCTGGAAACGACCGTGGCCTCGCCATTGCCTTGCTTCGACAGCCGCATCATGCTGGCGCGCGAGGCGCCCGTCAGCGCGGTCTCGCTCGCCGAGAAGAAAGCGGAGACCAGCAGACAGCCAATGACGATGGAAAGGGTTATCCAGTCCAACTTCGTTCACCCGAACCTTGCGAGCACGTCTTGCAGAGCCGGCCTCGACCTTTCGCCAATACGGTCCGCCGGCTCCACATCATGCCCTAGCGTTGATCAAGCTTGCGCTGCAGGAAGTCGCGCACCGGCTGCGGCTCGACATTGTTGGCGATCACGGCCCGGCCGACGGCCTCCAGCAGGATGAAGGTGAGCTTGCCGCGCTTGACCTTCTTGTCCTGCGCCATCAGCGCCAGCAGCGCGTCGGCATCGGCGAGCCCCTCCTGCGTGAAGCCTGCGATATCCTGCAGGCGCGTTGGCAATCCTACCGCGGAAAGATGACGCGCGATGCGGGCTGCATCATCGGTCGAGATCATGCCGAGTTGCGCGGAGAATTCGGCGGCGAGCACCATGCCGACCGAAACGCCCTCACCATGAAACAGCCGGTCCGAGAAGCCGGTCGCGGCCTCCAGCGCATGGCCGAAAGTGTGGCCGAGATTGAGCAGCGCACGCTCGCCGGTCTCGCGCTCGTCGCGGGAGACGACACCGGCCTTGGCGCGGCACGAGGTCGCGATGGCGTGCTCGCGTCCGGCGCCGCCGGCGAAGATGTCGGCGTGGTTGGTCTCGAGCCAGGCGAAGAACGCTTCGTCACCAAGAATGCCATATTTCGCGACCTCGGCGTAGCCGGCGCGGAACTGGCGCGGCGACAGCGTATCGAGCACGGAGGTATCGGCGATCACAAGCACCGGCTGGTGGAACGCGCCGATCAGGTTCTTGCCTTGCGGCGAATTGATGCCGGTCTTGCCGCCGACCGAGGAATCGACCTGCGCCAGCAGCGAGGTCGGCACCTGCACGAAGTCGACGCCGCGGCGCAGGATCGCGGCCGCGAAGCCTGCGAGATCGCCGACCACGCCGCCACCGAGCGCGATCACCAGGTCGTTGCGCTCGATCTTCGCCGCGATCAGCGCCTCGCTGACCTCTGTCAGCGTGGCGTAGCTCTTCGAGCCCTCACCCTCCCCGACGACGATCCGCGACGTCGGCACGCCTGCCGATGCGAGCGACGCCTCGGTCGGCTCCAGCCAGTGCCTGGCGACGGTTCGGTCGGTGACGATGGCGGTGCGCGCGCCGGGCCGCAGCGCCGCGACGCGCGCGCCGAGGGACTGCAACACGTCGCGGCCGATGACGATGTCGTAGGCGCGGTCGCCGAGCGCGACATCGACGGTAACGGAAGCAGGGTGTTTCAAGGGCGCAGTCATGAGGTCGTGTTCATTCCATCAGATGGTGGTTCTTCGGCCGGACGCACGCCGCACAGATGCGCATGCAGGGCCTCGAGACATTCGTCGACGATGCGGTCGTGCGGCACGTCGCGCGAAGCGATCGTCAGATCCGCGTTGCTGTAGATCGGCTCGCGCTCGCCGAGCAGCCGGATCACCGTCGCCTCGGGGTCGGCGGTCTGTAGCAGCGGCCGATCGGCGCGGCGGCGGACCCGGCGCATGATGATCTCGCTGTCGGCCTTGAGCCAGATCGAGATCGCCCGCTCGCGAATCCGGTTGCGGGTCTCCTCGCGCATGAAGGCGCCGCCGCCGGTCGCCAGCACGACCGGGCCGCTGTCGAGGATGCGCGCGATCACGCGCGCCTCGCCGTCGCGGAAATACGGCTCGCCATGGGTCTCGAAGATCTCCGGGATCGTCATGTCCGCCGCGGTCTCGATCTCGGTGTCGGCATCGGTGAACGGCAGCTTGAGCCGCGCCGCCATCCGCCGGCCGATGGTCGACTTGCCGGCCCCCATCATGCCGACCAGCACGATCGACCGCGTCCCCAGCGCGGCCGCGATGTCGGCCTCCAGGGTCGGGTGGGTGGGTGCGGGTACGGCCGCGTCGGACATCAAAAAGCTCGGATATTGGGACGAATTGTTCAGAATTCGAGCCACCTATACTACCCCGGCGATACCGTTACCAGCGACTCTTGCAACCGCGCGGGGAACATGTTGGATGATTTCATTGGTTAATTCGCCGCCCGAGTCGCTTCCATGCCCAGCCTGTTCCGCTTCCTGACGGTCGTCGCCGTGATTTTCGGGATCGGCTACGGCATCGTCTTTGCGCTGGCGAATTTCGTGCATCCGAAGCCGCGGGAAATGACCGTGACCATCCCACCGGATAAGTTCCTCAAGAAATAGGCGCTATGAGTCTTGGCATGACCGCATCCGCCAAGATCACCACCCAGATCGCCCGCAAGACCCCCGCAACGGCTCCGGCCAGGACCGCGCAGCCGAAGTCCTCCGACGCCAGATTGACCGCGCTGTTCCTCGACATGCTCGCCGCGGAACAGGGCGCCGGCGCCAACACACTGGACGCCTACCGGCGCGACCTCACCGATTTCTCCGATTATCTCGCCCGTGCGGGCGCCGATTTCACCGGCGCCGACACTGAGGCCCTGCGCGGCTATCTCGCCGACCTCGATACCAGGGGTTTCAAGTCGACCAGCGTGGCGCGGCGGCTGTCGGCGATGCGGCATCTGTATCGTTTCCTGCTCAACGAACGGATCCGCACCGACGATCCGGCCGCGATCCTGTCCGGGCCGAAGCGCGGCCGTGGCCTGCCGAAGGTGCTCTCCATCGCCGACGTCGACCGCATGCTGACCCGCGCCAAGCAACTGACCCAGACCGACGTCTCGCCAGCGCAGCGGTTGCGTGCGCTGCGGCTGCACTGCCTGCTCGAGGTACTCTACGCCACCGGGCTGCGCGTCTCCGAGCTGGTGTCGCTGCCGGTCTCGGCAGCGCGGCGCGACGCGCGGATGATCGTGGTGCGCGGCAAGGGCAACAAGGAGCGGCTGGTGCCGCTGAACGATGCCTCGCGCCAGGCGATGGCGGATTACCTCGCGGCGCTGGAGGTGATGACGCCGAAGGCGAAGAAGGCCGCGCCGTCGAAATGGCTGTTTCCCTCCTCCGGCGAGAGCGGCCATCTGACCCGGCAGCATTTCGCCCGCGACCTCAAGGAGCTCGCGAGCGCCTCCGGCCTCGCGCCGCGGCTGGTCTCGCCGCATGTGCTGCGTCACGCCTTCGCCAGCCACCTGCTGCATAATGGCGCGGACCTGCGCATCGTGCAGACCCTGCTCGGTCACACCGACATCTCGACCACCCAGATCTACACCCATGTGGTCGAGGAGCGGCTGAAGAGCATGGTCCGCGACCTGCATCCGCTGGCCGAGAAGTAAATCCGGCGCACCCCGATCGCGTCGGGACATCGATACCGTCGCCTCATCCGCCTTGACTTCCGCAGCATCTCCGCAGAAACAGCGTTACCTGCCTGCGATCCCGAGGCGTGCATTCCGCCTGAATGCGCGTTAACCGATTGAAGTTACAAAACTTCTTTGTCATTCGCTGAATCCGCTTCGCCCCTCGCACCGTTCCTCCCTATATTGAGTTGATGCCCGACCCGATGCGCAGCTATCTCGACTTCGAAAAACCTGTCGCCGAGCTTGAATCCAAGATCGACGAGTTGCGCACGCTTGCCGCCAGCGGCAGCGATATCGGCGACGAGGTCGCACGGATCGAGGACAAGGCGGCGCAGGCGCTCACCGAGCTCTATGCCAATCTGACGCCGTGGCAGAAGACGCAGGTGGCGCGGCATCCGCAGCGGCCGCATTTCACCGATTTCGTCGGCGCGTTGATCACCGAATTCACGCCAATGGCCGGCGACCGCAAATTCGCCGACGACGAGGCGCTGATCGGCGGCTTCGGCCGCTTCCGCGGCGAGAGCATCTGCGTGGTCGGCCAGGAGAAGGGCGGCACCACCGAGAGCCGTATCAAGCACAATTTCGGCATGGCGCGTCCCGAAGGCTATCGCAAGGCGGTGCGCCTGATGGAGATGGCCGACCGCTTCGGCATCCCGGTGCTGTCGATCGTCGATTCCGCCGGCGCCTATCCCGGCATCGGCGCCGAGGAGCGCGGCCAGGCCGAGGCGATCGCGCGCTCGATCGATGCCTGCCTGTCGCTCGGCGTGCCCAATGTCGCGATCGTCACCGGCGAAGGCATGTCGGGCGGCGCCATCGCCATCACCACCGCGAACCGCGTGCTGATGATGGAGCACGCGATCTACAGCGTGATCACGCCCGAGGCGGCGTCCTCGATCCTGTGGCGCGACGGCAGCAAGGCACAGGAAGCCGCCAACAGCATGAAGATCACCGCCCAGGACATGCTGCGCTTCGGGGTGATCGACCAGGTCCTGAAGGAGCCCGCCGGCGGCGCTCATCGCGATCCCGCCGCGATGATCGCGACCACCGGCGATGCCGTCGCCCAGGCGCTCAACGACCTACGAAATCTTGATCCGGACGCGATTCGCAAGCAGCGGCGCCAGAAGTTCCTGGATATCGGCCGCAAGCTCGGCTGAGGCGCCCAAACGCCGGATTTTTCGCCCAAACTGGGCAATTTCGCCGCAATTGGGCCCGAGCCGGGTCTTTAACGTTCCTTGAACCATGCTTGCTACCGTGAGGGCCGTCAGCCCCTGTTCAGGTTGCGAGCAGGGGTCGTCGAAGGCTAATATTTTACACAATGGCTTCAGGGCATATTCGCCGTGTTGGGGTCGCGAAAATCGCCCGGTGGGTGTGGAGCTCGGACTTGACTCATCGCACGCTCGTACGCGCGCTTCTGACTTCGGCGATGCTCGCCGCGAGTGCCTTGCTCGCCGGTTGCGACAGCGATCAGATCTCGCTCGCCCAGAACGCCAAGGCCAACCAGCCGGTCCCGCCGAAACTCGTCGCTGCCATGGCCGAAAAGGACATGGATATGCAGTCGCCGATCCTGATCCGCTTGTTCAAGCAGGAGGCCGAGCTCGAGGTCTGGAAGCAGACCCGCTCCGGCCAGTTCGCGCTGCTCAAGACCTATCCGATCTGCCGCTGGTCGGGCGATCTCGGCCCGAAGGTCCGCGAAGGCGATCGCCAGGCGCCCGAAGGGTTCTATTCGATCAACCCCAGCCAGATGAATCCACAGTCGGCCTATTATTTGTCGTTCAACACCGGCTATCCCAACGCCTTCGACAAGTCGCTCGGCCGCACCGGTTCGGAGCTGATGGTGCATGGCGATTGCTCGTCGCGCGGCTGCTACGCGATGACCGACGAGCAGATCGCGGAAATCTATTCGCTCGGCCGCGAATCCTTCTTCGGCGGCCAGAAGGCGTTCCAGTTTCAGGCCTATCCGTTCCGGATGACCGCGGTGAACATGGCCAAGCACCGCAACAACCCGAACATGCCGTTCTGGAAGATGATCAAGGTCGGCAATGATCATTTCGAAGTGACGAAGCAGGAGCCGAAGGTCGACTTCTGCGAGAAGAAGTACGTCTTCGACGCAGCGAAGCCGGCAGACGCGACCCGCGATCCGGTTTTCAATGCCTCGGCGAAGTGCCCGGCCTATGTGATCCCCGAGGAGATCGCGAGCGCTGTGCGCGAGAAGGAACAGCGCGACGACGCCGAGATGGCCAAGCTGGCCGCCAAGGGCACGCCGGTCGCGCGCCTCAACACCGGCATCGACGGCGGCATGAACGCGATCTTCGCCTCGAAGATTCCGGAAGGAAACACCGGTCTCTCCGAAGGCGGCGACAGCCAGGCGCTGCAATCGATGTCGCTCGCCCGCGCGCCCGGCACGATCCCCGGAACGGTCAATCCGCCCCGGCCCAACCTCGCGGTCCAGCAGGAAGAGCCTGTGGTCGCGACGACATCATCGACCACGGTCGCGAGAGCGCCGTCGTCCACCCCGCCGGCCGGCACCCGTGTCGCCTCGGCGAACGCGTCCGACAAGTCGGAAGGCTTCCTCTCCAGCTTCGCGCGCAAGGTCGGCATCGGCGGCACCGCCGATGCGAGCCAGCCGGCCGCCAGGCCCCAACCACAGGCCCCGGTCGTCGCCGCGCCGGCCAGGCCGAAGGTCGCCGAGACAAAACCGCAATCCGTGGTTCGCGTCGCACCGAAGGCCGAACCGAAGCAGGCCGCCAGGCCGGCGCTGAAGCCGTCGGTCACCGACACTGCCGCAGCCGCTCCGGCCGCAGGCACCGGCACTCAGCTCGCCGGCTCCGCGCCGGTGGTGCAGTCCAACTCGTTCGACACCCGCTTCTCGGCGGTGAAGTAGTCGCGGCGCGCACCGCACGACATCACTTCTTCGGGACGAGGGTCGAGAACATCACCGCCAGTTGCGCCTGGCGGTTGGTCCCGGTCTTCAGGAAGATCGACTTGAGCTGGTTGCGCACCGTCTCCTTCGAGAGCCGTCGTTCGACGGAGAACGAATTGAGGTCCTTGCCGGTGGCGATTGCCACCGCAAGGCGCGCCTCGGCGGCCGTCAGATCGAACACCTCGCTGAAGGTTGCCGTCGCGGCGGCGTACGGCGCATCGGTATCCGAGATGACCAGGATTCCGTGAAATGCTGACAGCGGAGAACGCGTCAGCCCGGGAAGCCGCATCGGATAGATGACGAGCTTGCCGCCCGACCTCTTGGGCAGCACGACCGGTGGCACCGTCGAAGTCGTCTGGCTCCACAGCAGCGTCTTGATGGCACCCGCCAGTTGCTCGTTGGCTTCGGCATCCTGGCAGAAGATCCGCCCTGCGGATATGCCGAGGTCCTCTCCAATCAGGCGCTCGGCCGCGGCATTGGCGCGGACCGCGCTTCCCCGCCGATCGAGCAGGATCGCGGCGCGCTCGGAAAAATCGAATGCATCGAGCGCGGCCTCCGCCCTGGCCAATCCGAGTGCTGCGCCGGTCTGGACAACCGAGTCGAACGTATTCGACAATGCGGCGAGCCCACTCAATTCGGTCGCGGAAAACGGCCCCTGGTCGCGGGTTCGCTGAATGCTCAGCACCCAGACGAATTCGCCGCGACCGACCCGCACGCCGGCCCAGTCGGTCAGATTGCAGGCCCCGAGGAAGTCCTGATAGTAGGGCGACCGCTTGCGGACCTCGGCGGGCAGGCAATCATCATCCGTCACCACGCCGTCGCGCAACAGCTTGGCCTCCGCGCGGTAGCGTTCATCCCGATCGATCCAACCATCCTCGACGTAGAGATTCCAGCTCTTCTCCATCGCAGGGGCGGACGAGACGAACGGCAGCGCCCCAACCAGCGGGAACAGGACGGCGCCAAATGATCCCGTGCATTTGGAAGCTGTCTCGAGCGCCTCGGTCCAAAGCGAGGGATCGACCGCGGCGGCGGCCAAGGCACGCGTGATCCGTTCCTGATCAAACGGTTCCATGCACCATCCCGGTTGGACCAAAGTCCGCCAAGGCTCGCAAAAACATAGCCCAATCGGGTCAGCGTGCGCCAAGGGCCGGAGATTATCAAGCCTTGGAACCGCCCGGCACGGCAGCATCGGACTCTTCGAGGCTCGGCGATATGGCGTCAGCGTCGCGTTGATCCCCCTTGCCCCCTTGCCAAGCGCGCGGACCGCGATGACATGAAGCGGGATGTCGACGTGAGAGGCAGCGATGGACGATCAAGCCACGCGAGCGGCGCTGCAGCGCCATTGGGACGCTTCGGACGCGAGCGATTTCGAGCGCGAGCACGACATCTACCGGGAGGATGCCGTGCTCGACTATCCGCAATCGGGCGAACGGATCCGCGGCCGACGCAAGATCCAGGAGAGCCGGACGGTCCAGCCGAACACGAAGCGATTCACGATCCGGCGCATGATCGGCAGCGGCGACCTCTGGGTCACCGAATTCGTGCTGACCTATGACGGCAGGCCATCCTATGTGGTCAGCATCATGGAATTCCGCGACGGGCTGGTCGCGCACGAAACGCAGTACTTCGCCGACGCGTTCGATCCCGGACCGTCGCGCGCGCATCTTGTCGAGCGCCAATGAAAGCGGGCCGCACGATGCTGCTCGTGAGCTCTTGATCGCCAATGCATTCTGGAGGGCATTACGAATCATCATGGCGCCATCGCGATTGCGGTCGCGGCGATTCCAATTCACACGACAACAGAGAATTCCTGACGACAACTGCGGAACTCCCACGACCGATTGCCAAGCCTCGCACTTGGTGTGATACTCAACAATGCAATCGAGGGTTCCGCAAAATTCCCAGACGTTCAGCCCGTCATCCGGATTTGGCGAAAGCTTGCGCGACGGTCCACGCTCGCGGTGCTGACCTCGAAAAATCCGAGAGGTAATCAATGGATTGCGGGAATTCATCCCCCTTCACGCGCAGAAATCTGTTGTCGATGATCGGCACCGCCACGAGTACAGCGGTGCTGTATCAGGCGATGAGCAGTCTTGGACATGCCGCGGAGTCCGACTTTACCGATCCGATCAAACTCCAGGGAGCGCCGAAGGGCGCGTCGGTCGTCGTCCTCGGCGCGGGCCTAGCCGGCATGACGGCCGCGCTCGAATTGAGCAAGGCCGGCTACAAGGTCACGGTGCTGGAATATCGCGAGCGGGCCGGCGGCCGCAGTTGGACACTGCGCGGCGGCGACACCTACACCGAGCTCGGCGGCTTCTCGCAAACCTGCAATTTCGACAAGGGGCTCTATATCAATCCCGGTCCGTGGCGCATCCCCTATCATCACCGCGCCCTGCTTTACTATTGCGGGCTGCTTGGCGTGAAGCTGGAGGCTTTTGTCGAACACAACGCCAATGCCTATCTGCATCGCAGCGCCGCCTTTGGCGGCAAGCCGCAACGCTGGCGCCATATCATGTCCGACTTCAACGGCTATACATCGGAGTTGCTGGCGAAGGCGGCCAATGCCGACAAGCTCGATGAGCCCGTGAGCAAGGAAGACCGGGAAATCCTGCTCGAAGCGCTGCGCACCTGGGGAGCGCTCGACAAGAACTACAAATACAGCGCGGCCACCGCAAGCGCGCTGCGCGGCAACGACAAGGATCCCGGCGGCGGCCCCGACGGCGCACCGACGCCGTCCACCCCGATCGCGGGCAACGACATCCTGCGATCGCGGCTGTGGAGTTATCTGAACTTCCCGCTCTCCTACGAATACGGACAGACCCTGTTCCAGCCGGTCGGCGGCATGGGGAGGATTGCGGACGCCTTTGCAAGCAAGGTCGGCCATCTCATCAAGTTCAACGTCAAGGTCACCGAGATTGCCCAGGGCAATGACGGCGTCACCGTCAGCTATTCCGGCGCAAAGGGCGACGGCCCGGTGCAGAAGCTCAAGGCCGACTGGTGCGTCTGCACGATTCCGCTTTCGGTTCTCAGCCAGATCAAGGCCAACTTCTCGCCCAAGATGCAGAGCGCCATCGAGGCGGTGCCCTACGCGCCGTCCACCAAGGTCGGTCTACAGTTCAAGCGCCGTTTCTGGGAGCAGGACGAGGCGATCTATGGCGGCATCAGCTTCACCGACCTGCCGATCGGGCAGATCTCCTACCCCAGCACGGATTATCTGAGCCCCGGCAAGGGCGTGTTGCTCGGCGCCTATGTGTTCGGCGTCGCCGGGGTCGAGTTCACCGCGCTGGCGCCGGAAGACCGCGTCAAGCGCGCGCTCGAACATGGCAGCAAGCTGCATCCCCAGATGACGAAGGAGTTCGACAACGGCATCGCCGTGTCCTGGCATCGCGTGCCCTGGACGCTGGGTTGCTTCGGGATGTGGAAAGAGGATACGCGGCGCGACCACTACAAGAACTTGTGCGACATCGATGGCCGCATCGTGCTCGCCGGCGAGCATTGCTCCTATGTCAACGCCTGGCAGGAGGGCGCCATCCTGTCCTCGCTCTCCGCTATCGAACGCCTGCACAAGCGCGCGGTTGGAGGAAACTGACATGGCGAGCAACGGCACTTCACTTCGTGATCTCCCCGCAGTACGGCGCGCACCCCAATGCTTCGCGATCGGCCTCATGGTGATGGCGGCGATCAGCTTTCCCGCACGAACGGGCCTTGCGGATTCGGCCGGCGTGGTCGGCGCCAATAACTTCGCAGCCAAGGATGGCAAGACGCTCTATGCCACCATCTGCCAGGGCTGCCATATGCCGAACGGCAAGGGCGCGGTCGGCGCAGGCGCTTATCCCGCGCTTGCCAGCAACAAGAATCTCGAGAGCGCGGGCTATCCGATCTATCTCGTTCTCTACGGGCAGAAAGCCATGCCGGGCTTCGGCGGCTTCCTGGATGACGACCAGGTCGCGGCGGTCGTGAACTATGTCCGCAGCAATTTCGGCAACAGCTACACCGACAAGGTCTCCGGCGATGACGTGAAGTCGAACCGCCAGCCGAACGCCATCTACTCCACACTGGACTGAAGCAACCTGCCGACCAGGATTCGGCAATCCATGTAAAAGGAACGAGACATGAGACTCACCACCGCGGCCGCCGCCGTGATACTGCTCGCCACGCAGGCGTCCGTCGTCAGAGCCGACGATATCGTCCGCCACAAGATTCCGAATTCAAGCTTTCCGATCTCGCTGGCGGTCGAGGTTCCGGCAGGTAAGACGACCGTGTACCTTAGCGGCGTAGTGCCGAGCGTTGCCGACGAGAAGGCTGACAAGAATTCCGTCGCAGCCTATGGCGACACCACGGCTCAAACCGTATCGGTGTTCAAGTCGATCAACACCACGCTCGAAAGCCTCCATCTCAAGATGAGCGACGTCATCAAGATGCAAGTCTTCCTGGTCGGCGATCCCGCCAAGGGCGGCAAGATGGACTTTGCCGGCTTCATGGCGGGCTATACCCAGTTCTTCGGCACCGCGGCGCAGCCGAACCTGCCGTCGCGATCGGTGGTCCAGGTTGCCGGCCTGGCCAATTCGGGCTTCCTGGTCGAGATCGAGGTGGTGGCGATTCGCCCATAAGGCCGCACGCCAACCCAAGATGCGATCATGATGCGTTTCGATGGAAACGCATCATGATCTATGGTGCAAGATAGCGCAGCAATTCGGGATCGCTGCGCACCTTGGCCGCCTCGCCTTGCAACGCGACGCGGCCGCGGTCGAGCACATAGGCGTAGTCGGCGACGCGCAGCGCGAGATCGAGATGCTGCTCGACGATCACGACCGAGATGCTTTTCGCGAGCTCGATCAGCCGCTCGGTGATCTCCTCGATCACGCCGATCCAGACGCCTTCGGTCGGCTCATCCAGCAGCAGCAGCTTCGGATTGCCGAGCATGGCCCGGCCGATCGCCAGCATCTTGCGCTCGCCGCCGGACAGCGTACCGGCCGGCTGGTCGAGCCGCTGGCCGAGCTTGGGAAGATCTCGAGCACCCGATCGACCGCGCTGGCATCGGCATTGAACAGCGAGCCGACCGCGAGGTTGTCGCGCACCGACAGTCGCGCGAACACCGAATGCTCCTGCGGCACATAGCCGATGCCGGAACGCACGCGCTCCTCGGTGCGGCGGCGGGTGATGTCGCGGCCGTCGAACAACAACTCGCCTTGCGAGCTCGCGAGTTCGCCGACGATGGTCTTCATCAGCGTGGTCTTGCCAGCGCCGTTGCGGCCGAGCACGGCGACACCGCCGCGCCAGGGGATGCCGATGTTGACATCGAACAGCACCTGGCTGCGGCCATAACCGGCATCGAGATGCCTGATATCGAGGAAGGATTGGTCAGGCACGGCGAAGATAAATCTCCTGGACGTTCTTGTTGGCCTGGATCTCCGCGACCGTACCGGACGCCAGCACCTTGCCCTGGTCGAGCACGGTGAGGCGATCGCAGATGTCGCGGATGAAATCGAGGTCGTGTTCGACGATAACGAGCGAACAATGCTGCTTGATCGGCTGCAACAGCTCGCCGGTGACGCGGCGCTCCTCGAGGCTCATGCCGCCGGTCGGCTCGTCGAGCAGCAACAGCCGCGGCTTGCCGGCGAGCGCCATCGCGATCTCGAGCCATTGCTGCTGGCCATGAGACAGCGCTGCCGCGGCATCATGCGCGCGATCGGCGAGCCGGAACTGGGTCAGCATCGTCATCACCTGGTCGTGCAGCTTCCTGCGGGTGCGCGACAGCACCAGATCGAACAACGAGGACTGCGCCTGCAAGGCCAGCAGGATGTTGTCGTACAGCGTCAGCGTGGGGAGCACCGAGGTGATCTGGAACTTCAGGCTCATCCCGGCGCGGGCGCGCTCGGTCGGCGTGAACGCGGTGATGTCGGTGTTGATGAAGCTGACCTTGCCCGTGGTCGGCACCTCGGCCCCGGCGACGCATTTCATCAGCGTGCTCTTGCCCGAGCCGTTCGGGCCGATCAGGCCGTGAAACTCGTTCTCGCCGACGGTGAGCGCCGCGCCGTCGAGCGCGGTGAGCTTGCCGAACACCTTGCTGATCCCTTGCGCCTCAAGGAGCGGCATTGCCGGCCTCCTTTGACGCCTTGTTGGGTGCCTTGCCGAAACTGCCAACCCGCTCGCGCTCGCCGAGCACGAAGGAGATCAGCCCGAGCGGGCGGAACATGATGACGAGCAGCAGCAGCACGCCGAGGATGATCGGCCAGACGTCGCGGTAATTGTCCGACAGCCAGAACGAGACGCCCTCGATGATCACGGTGCCGATGACAGCGCCGATCAAGGTGCCGGAGCCGCCGAACAGCACATAGAGCACGACCTGGGTCGAGAACACGACGCCCAGCATGTTGGGCCAGACGAAGCCTTCGTGGAAGGCATAGAGGCTGCCGGCAAGGCCGGCGATGGTGCCGCCGACCGCGAAGATGATCGCCTTCAGATGCTGCGTCTTGTAGCCGAAGAAAGCGATGCGCGGCTCGTTCTCGCGCAGGCCGGCCAGCGCGAGGCCGAATTGCGAGCGGACCAGGAAGCGGCAGAGCAGATAGGCGACCACGAGGATGCCGAGCACCATGTAGTAATAGACCGCGCCTTCCTCGAATTCGTAGCTGCCGAGGGTGAGCGGCGGGATCGACGGGATGCCGTTCTGGCCGCCGAGATAGTACCAGCCGCGCGCCAGCCGATCCGCGGCATAGGAGCCGGTCAGCGTTCCGAGCGAGACGAAGATCACGCTCGAGGGATAGCGCCCGAGCAGCAGGAAGCCGCCGAGCAGCAGCGATGCGGTGAGCCCGATCAGCGTGCCGGCGGGCAGGATCAGGAGGATCGAGGTGACGTTGAGGTCGCGTGCCAGAAGTGCCACGCCGTAACCGGCGGCGCCGAAGAACAGCGCCTGGCCGAAGCTCATGATGCCGGCATAGCCCCACACCAGGTCGAACGACAGCGCGAACAGCGCGAGGATCACCACGCGGGTTGCGAACACCGTCAGGTAGTCCTGCAACACCCATGGCAGCACCAGTGCGATCAGCAGCACCAGTCCTTCCACGATCGGCAGGACCTTCCATCCTGCCGATGCCCGTCCCGCCGGCGCGCTTGCGGCCGGTGCACTTTCATCCGTCACGACATCTGGTTCCTCACCGACGCGTGCGACGGCCTCGCTTGCTCCACCCATTGATCGCTCAGCATTCCTTGGGATCGACGAGACCGTCGCTGCGCGCCACGATCTCATAGTTCCCGCCTTTGGCAACAGCGGTGTACATCTTCATCTTGCAGTGACGCTTGCCCGGCACCATTTCGGCGGGGCCGCCGGTCCCTCGGCGATCTTGGCATGATCGAGCGCGGCCGCGACCGAATCGCGATCAACCTTGCCGGCCTCCTTGACCGCGGCCTCCCACAGCTTGAGGCCGCGATAGGTTCCAGTGGCGGCGCTGCCGGCGGCGAACAGGAAGTTGCCGGGGAAATCCTTCTCGTAGGCGGCCTGGATCTTGGCGTCGAACGGGTTTTCCTTGGTCAGCACCTTGAAGTAATCGAGGCAGCTCGCCAGGCCCTCGATCTCGTTGGCCTGATTGATGTTGAGCGTGTTCTCGTCATAGTAGACGCAGGCGAGCCGCCCGCCGTTCTTGAGGAAGCCCGCTTCATAGAGCTGCTTGAAGAACGGCCCGACGCCCGGCGGGATCACGGTGTTGAAGACGACGTCGACCTTGTTGGAGATGACGCGGTTCACCGTCGCCGAGAAATCGACCTGGTCGAGCGGGTAATACTCCTCGAACACGACCTCGCCGCCGTTCGCTTCGATCACCTTGCGGGCGTAGACGTTGAGCGTGTGCGGCCAGACGTAGTTGGCGCTCGGCAGCGCGAACTTCTTGCCGCCGTTCTTGATCAGCCATGGAATGAAGGTGTCGCATTGCTGCGCCGGGGTCGGGCCGGTGCAGAACAGATAGGGCGTGCACTCCTTGCCCTCGTAGAGCTGCGGATAGATGTACAGCGTCTTGCCGCGCGCCACGATCGGGTCCTTGATCGCGTTGCGCATCGACGAGGTGATGCCACCCAGCACCATGTCGACCTTGTCGCGCTGGATCAGCTTGCGGACATTGCCGACCGCGACCGATTCGTTCGAGGCGGTGTCCTCGATGTAGAGCTCGAGCGGCCGACCGAGCAGCCCGCCGCCGGCATTGATCTCCTTGATCACCATCTTGGCGACGTTGGCATCGGCATTGCCGGCATAGGCGATCGGCCCGGTCAGGTCGGTCGCGATGCCGACCTTGATCGGCCCCTCGGCGGCATTGGCCCAATCTGGCCGGACCACCCAACTGCCGACCCCGGTCGCGAGTGCGCCGGTCGCGAAGGCGAAATTGCCCATGAAACGGCGGCGCGTGAGGTTCATGCGTTCAATCGACATTGACTAGACCCCTTTCCCAGCAATGAGGCCTTGCGGCCGGAATTTGATGAAGGCGATGGCGAGCACGAAGACGAGCACGTCGGCGACGACGGGCGACATGACCCATGGCAGCGCGGCACTGAGCGTGCCGATCACGCCGGCTCCGGCGACCGGGCCGATGAAGGAACCGACCCCGCCGACCATCACGGCGACGAAGCCCTGGATCAGGAAGCGGATGCCGAGATCGGCGAACAGACTGAACACCGGCACGATCAGCGCGCCGGCGAGACCTGCGAGCGCGGCCCGAACGCAAACGTCGCGCCATAAATCAACGGCGTCGAGATACCCGAAGCGCGCGCCAGCGCCGGGTTCTCCAGCGTGGCGCGGACGCGCAGCCCGAACGAGGTGCGCGCCAGCAGCAGATAGCAGCCGCCCATCACCAGCAGCGTGATCACGATGATGGTGAAGCGCCAGGCCGAGATGTGCACGGAGCCGAGGTCGATCGAGCCACCGATCGGCTCCGGCACCGTGAGATAGAAGCCACCGATCAGGCCGCGCACGCTTTCGCGGATGATCAGGCCGAGTGCATAGGTGCCGAGCATCGCCACGATCGGCGCGGCGTAGAACCGCCGGATGATCAGCGCCTCCAGCACGAAGCCGATCGCGCCGACCACGAAAGGCGCCGCGACCATGCCGGCCCAGACCGGCGCGCCATGGGCGTAGGCCAGATAGGTGACATAGGCGCCGAGCAGGACGAACTCGCCCTGCGCGAAGTTGAAGATGCCCATCATGCTGGCGATGATGCCGAGCCCGAGCACGACCAGCACGATGATCGCGCCGAAGCTTATGATCTCGAACGCCGCGGCGAAGGTGCTAGCCATGGCGCTCGATCCATCCAGCCTGCGTCTGCAACAAGCGGCGCCTCACATCTTCTTCCAGTCGCCGGCCTGCTCGAAGGCGTGCGCAGCGCGGTAAATGGTGGATTCCTCGAACATCCGACCGACCAGCATCAGGCCGACCGGCAGCCCGTCGACCATGCCGCAGGGCAGCGACATCGCCGGGTGATGGGTGATGTCGAATGGCGCGGTGTTGGAGATCATCTCCAGCGCGCGAGCGACGTAGTCCTCGCGGCTGGCATTGGCCTCGGGCAGCTTCGTCGCCTTCATCGGCGTGGTCGGCAGCAGCAGCAGGTCGTAGTCCTTGAACGCCTTGTCATAGGCCGCCGTCAGCCGGCGCGAGATGTTGAGCGCCTTGCCATAGAAGCGCGGACCGAAATTGTTGTTGATGTAGGTGCCGAGCAGCATGAACAGCTTGGTGGTCTCGGACAGCGAGTCCGCCTGCCGGCGCCAGCCGCGATGGAAGTCCATCAGCGTGGTGGAATAGAGATCCGCCCGGCTGAGGCCGTAGCCGTCGCCGAACATCATGGTCTGGGTCATGCCCTCGGTGCCGATCGGGGTCCAGATCGCCGGACCCGTCATGTGCATCGGAACCGAGACCGTCTCGACGCTGGCGCCGAGATCCTTGAAGCGCTTGGCCGCCTCGCGCACGCTTTCATTGACGGCCGCTTCCGCGGTCGGCTGCTCGAAACCCTCCTTGAGGATACCGATCTTCATGCCCTTGACGCCCTTGCCGAGCGCCTTGGTGTAGTCCTCGACCTTCGGCGCCTTGATGCGCGGATCGTAGCCGTCGTCGCCGGCGATCACCTCGAGCAGCAGCGCGTTGTCTTCCACCGTCGCGGTCATCGGACCGGTGTGATCGACATAGATCTCGATCGGCATGATGCCGGTATAGGGCACGAGGCCCCAGGTCGGCTTCATGCCATAGGTGCCGCAGAACGAGGACGGCATCCGGATCGAGCCGCCCTGGTCGCCGCCGATCGCCATATCGACCTCGCCGAGCGCGACCACCACGCCCGAGCCCGACGACGAGCCGCCGGCCGAATAGCCCATCTTGTGCGGATTGTGCACCGCGCCGACCGCGCCAGTGTGGCTGCCACCGGACATGCAGAAGGATTCGCAGTGCACCTTGCCGGCGATCTCGGCGCCGGCGTCCAGCATGCGGGTGACGATGGTGGCGTCGAAATCGGGGACGTAGCCTTCCAGCGTCGCCGAGCCGTTCATCATCGGCACGCCGGCCAGCATGATGTTGTCCTTCAGGGCTACCGTCTTGCCCTTGAGCTTGCCGGAGGCCGCACCCTTCACGGTCGACTTGCGGTACCAGGCATTGTGCTTGTTCTCTTCCGGCGCGGGCCGATGGCCCGGCGTGCGCGGATATTTCACCTCGGGCAGTTCGTCCGGCATCGCGGCGACCAGATTGTAGGCATCGATCGAGCCCTGCATCAGGCCGCGGAACGAGGCCACATCCTCATCGGTGAGCGACAGGCCGCACTGCTCGGCGACGGCGCGAAGTTGGGTTGGCGTGGGAAGGACGACGGTCACGGCGCTCTCCTGAAGTTTTTGATCTTGGATTTGATCCCTCGGGGCAGCGGGCTGCGCGTTGACCCGCGCGAACCGCTCACCCCTTCGCTGTATTGAAAACGGAAATATTTTCCTTTTCAAGTATTATTTCGCAAACAGGCTCGCGACACCGTCGCACCCGGCTCAGATCGCCTTGATCACCCTGAAGTCGAGGCCCTCGGCTTCCGCGAGATACATCGGCATCCGGGCGTGGCCGCTGCGCACCGTGACCGGACCGCGCGGGCCGCGATAGACGAGGTTGTCGGCGGCCGCGAGCAACGGCCGCATGTCGAGCGTGCCGGCGCGGTTGGCGGCGGCCTCGAGCAGGCAGAAGCCTTCATAGGCGGACTCGCCGCACGAGCCGACCGGCGGCGCGTACGGACCGAACATCGCGCGATAGCGGTCCCTGAAACCGTCGCCGGCATGCGAGCCGACACTGGGGAAGTAGCCCGACGCGCAGAACAGGTTCTCGGTCTTGTCGGCGCCGATGCCGAGCAGCGACGTTTCATCGACGCAGCCGGCAAAGCGCAGCGTGGTGGACGCAAGCCCGGCATCGGCGAAAGCGCGATTGAAGGTCACGCTGTCTGTGCCGATCAACGAGATCAGCACGACGTCGGGCTTCGCGGCACGGATCCGCTCCAGCTGCGCCTCGTGATCGTCCTCGCCGACCGGCACGAACTCCTCGCCGACCACGAGGCCGCCGGTCTCCTTGATGTAGCGCTTCACCGCGCGGTGCGATTGCCACGGCCAGACGTAGTCGCTGCCGATCAGGTACCAGCGCGTGGCGCGCCTGGTCTCGGCGAGCCAGTGGATCGACGGCCGGATCTGCCAGCGCGGCGTCTCGCCGATCGCGACCACGCCGGGCGTCCGCTCGCCGCCCTCGTAGACCGCCGTGTAGATGTAGGGGATCCGGCCACGGGTGACCTTGCGCAGCGCGACGCGCACCGCGCTGGTGTGCATGCCCATGACGAGATCGGCTTCATCGAATGCAATCGCCTGCTCGGCGCGGTCGAGCACCTCTTCGAGCGGTCCGCCGGCGTCGTAGACCGAGAGCTCGATCTCGCGGCCAAGGATGCCGCCGCGCCGGTTGATCTCCGCAACGGCGAGCTGCGCGGCCGAGGTCGTGGCAGGGCCCCACATCCCGGGCGAGCCGGTGCAGCAGACGAAGCCGGCGACCCGCAGCCGGTTGCGCGCGCCGCGCGGACCGAACCTGCTGCGATCCATCGGCGCAAGCACGCGATCCGACCCCGCCGACGCCAGGTTCTTGAACAGCAGGGATGGCGGGAACGGGAGATTGTCATTCCCGTTGAATCGCCCGGCCCTGACGTTGAGCGTCGAATGCACACCTGCTCCTGTCTGGCACCGCGCCCTGAAGCGAGCCCGGCGTTGCCCTCGCGGGCAGCGGTGCCACGCTAGATCGTCTTGATCACATTGAAGTCGAGACCGTCGGCCTCGGCGAGATAGATCGGCATTTCGGCGCGGCCGTCGCGAATGGTGACGTCGCCGCGCCCGCCGCTGTAGATGACGTTGCGTCCCGCGGCGAACAGCGGCCCGACCGCCAGCGAGCCGGCCCGGTTGGCCGCTGCCTCGACGAACCGCATCCCCTCGTAATTGGATTGTCCGACCGAGCCGATGGGCGGCGCGTGCGCGCCGAACATCGCGCGGTAGCTGATCCGGAAATCGTCATTGGCGCGCGAGTCGATACAGCCGAAATAGCCGGACGCGCAGAACAGGTTCTCCGTCGCGTCGGGTCCGATGCCGAGCAACACGGTCTCGTCCATTGCGCCGGCATAGCGCAACGTGGTGGCAGCGAGCCCGGCCTCGGCGAAGGCGCGGTTGAAGGTGATGCTGTCGGTGCCGATCAAGGTGATCAGCACGACGTCGGGCTTTGCGGCGCGGATCCGCGCCAGATGCGGTTCGTGATCGTCCTCGCCGAGCGGGACGAATTCCTCGCCGACCACCTGGCCGCCTGACTCTGCGATGTAGTGCTTCACCGCGCGGTGCGATTGCCAGGGCCAGACATAGTCGCTGCCGATCAGATACCAGCGCTTTGCCTTCTTGACCTCGGCGAGCCAGTGGATCGCCGGCCGGCTTTCGGCGCGGGGCGTCTCGCCGATCGCCATCACGCCCGGCGTCCGCTCGCCGCCCTCGTAGACCGGCGTGTAGACATAGGGGATGCGGCCGCTCGTGACCTTGCGCAGCGCGAGGCGCACCGCGGAGATATGCGACCCCATGATCATGTCGATCTCGTCGAACGCGATCGCCCGCTCGGCGCGGCGCACGACATCCACGATCGGCCCGCCGGCATCGTACATCGACAATTCGACCTCGCGGCCGCGGATGCCGCCGCGCTTGTTGATCTCGGCGACCGCGAGCATGACGCTGTTGGCCGAGATCGGCCCCCAGATTCCGGGAGCGCCGGAAAAGGTGATGAAATTGCCGACCCGAAGCTTGCTGTCGGTGCCGCCGCGGCGCGAGGAGCCCGGCTTGGCGATCAAAGCGAGATCGGCCGCGCAGGACGACGGGGTTCGAAACAGGTTCGGCGGCGCGACGGGCATGCCGCCATACGCCTGGGAAGAGTCCGTCGAAAGCACGCCAACTCCTGTCTGGGAAGCAGAACGCAACGCAGCCAGCGGGCGGTCACGGCAGCCGCCCTTTGGTTGGGGGAATATCCTATGTGAAAATATTGAATATTCAACAATTGAAGTGCATATAGAAACGGCATGCGTTGCCGGACATTCATTCACCGGGTCAGGAACCAGGTCTCACGCCGTGGCTAAACCGCCGAAAGAAAACTCCCCGATCACCGAACACCTCACCTACCTGCTCGCGCAAGCCAACCGGGAGATCAACCGGCAGTTGGAGACGCGGCTCGCCAAGGAAGGTGTGCCGGTCGAGCAGTGGCGCATCCTGAAAGTGCTGTCCGACGGCAACGGCCACTCGATGGGCGAGCTCGCGGATGCCGTGCTGCTCAACCATCCGACGCTGACCAAGATGATCGACCGCATGGTGTCGGATGCCCTGGTCTACCGCGTGCAGGACCCCAAGGATCGCCGCAAGGTGCTGATGTTCGTCTCGGATCGCGGCAAGGCGCTGTGCCGCCGGCTGAACTCGCTGGCGGTGAGCCAGGAAGAGCACATCGTCGAGAGCTATGGCGACAAATCGACCAGCGAGCTGAAGCGCCTGCTGGAAAGCCTGATCGGCACCGCCAACTGAGGCCCGCGCCGGCCTGGCGCCGTCACGATCGAAAATCATCGAAAAAGACCGGCAGGGAAATGTCGGGATATCGCGCACCGGTGCGTCCTTTGGGCGCGCCAGTGGCGCAGCCTTCGCGCCTGGGCGCATGAGGTCCATCCTGTTCGACAAACTAGCGAGGACACCCCATCATGCCTTCGATCACGCCGTTCCTCTGGCTCGACAACAACGTCCGCGACGCCGTGGCTTTCTACCAATCGGTGTTCCCGAACGCCGAGATCGAGACCGTCAGCGACTTCATGGCGAGTTTCGAGCTCGAAGGGCAGCGGTTCTATGCGCTCAATGGCGGGCCGCAGCACAAGTTCAACGAGGCGGTGTCGTTCTTCATCAGCGTCGAGACCCAGGAGCAGGTGGATTACTTCTGGAGCAAGCTGACCGATGGCGGCCAGGAATCGCGCTGCGGCTGGCTCAAGGACAAATTCGGCCTGTCCTGGCAGGTGGTCCCGACTGCGCTCGGCCGCTACCTCGGCGACCCCGACCGCAAGGCCGCCGACCGCGTGATGCAGGCGATGCTGAAGATGCAGAAGATCGTGATCGCCGATCTCGACAGGGCGTACGCGGGCTGAGCAACGCCGGTCACGCGCCCCAGGCCAATCAACCCGTCCGCGCCCGCCCCAGGCGCGGATCGGAATTCGCGCGCACTCAATTGTAGGCGCCGAGCTTCCAGTTGATGCCAAACCGTACGATGTCCGCCCGGTACTCGGCGCGGGTCGTGCTTTGGCTGACCGCGAGCGTAACCGGATAGGTCAGAGAATTGCTGCCGAGATCGACGTGCAGATATTCAGCCTTCAGTGAGAGCTGATTGGACCAGGCATATTCGATGCCTCCGCCGGCGGTCCAACCCGTGTTGGTGCTCGAGGTCGATCCCGCACCGCACGACGTGACAGCGCAATTCACGCCGGGATTATCACTGCCCGACAAACCGGTGCCGCCGAACGCCACACCGCCGGTCGCGAACAGCAACAGCCGCTCAACCGGCACGACGCCAAGACGGCCTCGCACCGTGCCGAGCCAGTCAATCTTCTGTTCGACGGTCTGCACGATGCCGAACGCGCTGACGCCGGTGGCGCGTCCGCGCATGTCGGCATAGGAAATATCGGCTTCGACGCCGACCACAAATTTTCCGGATTGAAAGTTGTACCCGACCTCGCCGCCGCCGACGAACCCGTCGCCATGCGGCGATTGGGGCGGAGGCGTGTCGCCGGCATCAAAGCCGGAAAATGTGCTTCTGTAGTCACTGAGACCGTATCCGGCCTGGGCGCCGATATAAAAGCCCGTCCAGCTATAGACGGGCAACATGACCGGCGGCGGAGCCTTCACCGCCATGTCAGCCGCGAGGGCCGGCGATCCCGCCAGCACGGCGATGGCACCAAGGCCAATGAGCGCTGTCTTGAGCATGCGTCCCCCTCAAGTACACCCTCACCGACGATACAGCGGCCAAGCCTCCAGCGCTGTTGCGGCAATACAACAATGAAAGGAAAGATGACCCGAATACCTCCAGAGCCGGAGGCCGATCGTGTCTGGCACAACCCGCCCGGCGCGCGCAGGCTGCGGAACCGTCAGCCCTGTGCACGATCCGGAACGGCAATCATGTCCGGCGGCAGGCCGGCCTGATGTCGTTCGTACATCGCGATGTAGGCCGCCTCGATCTGCCGGGTCAGAAGCCTGGTGTCGAACAGCGGGCTCGTGAGGCGGTTGTCCGCGAGCTTGCTTTTGATGGCCTGGAGCGCCGCCTTAGGGTGTTGTGCGAGTTCGATCGCACGATGTTCGTATTCGCGCGCATCCCGCGCAATGAGCTCCGGCAGCCCGACGGCATTCAACAGACTCGCAGCCACTCTGCCCGCGAAGGTCTCGCCGATCCGCGTCAGCACCGGCAGACCTGCCCACAAGGCATCGCTCGCCGTCGTATGCGCATTGTAGGGCAGCGTATCGAGAAACAGATCCGCCAGACGATGCCTCGCCAGATGATCGGGAAGCGGCATTCGTTTGGCGAACACGACGCGCTCGGCGGCGACGCCTCGCCGCTCCGCCGCCGCTTTCAGGTTCGCTGCCGCAGTCGCGCTGCTCTCGAACAGCCAAATGACGCTGCCTTCCACCGCGCCCAGAATCCGCATCCAGAGATCGAAGACCTCCGGCGTGATCTTGTAGTTGTTGTTGAAGCAACAGAACACGAAACCGGATTCGGGCAGCCCGCATTCCTCCCGCGTGAACGCCTTCTCCGAGATGCCTCGCTTTGAATCATTCACCTGATAGCAATTCGGCAAATAGGCGATTTTCTCCGAGAACTCGCTCTGCCTGGAGCTCGGGATGACCGTCCGATCGGCAATGACGTAGTCGATGTAATCGGCTCCCATCGTGCCGGGGAATCCCAGATAGTTGACCTGGATCGGGGCTGCCCGGTGCGCGAAGATGCTGGTGCGGCCGTTTCTGGTAAAGCCCTTCAGGTCCACCAGGATGTCGATCTCCGCGGCTCGTATCTTCGCGGCGACTTCGGCATCGCTAAGTCGTCCGGCGTCGAGGAAGGTGTCGAAGGCGGCCTCGAGGCGGCGGCGCATCGGTGAATCGTCGCGCTGGCCGATCGAGATGGCGGTGACATCGAACACCGATTTGTCGTGATCTTCGAACATGCCGGCCATCAGATAGGCCGTTGCATGTTCCTGGAAGTCGGCGGATACGTAACCGACGCGAACCTTGTCGTGCCGATAGATTTCGCCATTCCAGAGCGGCGGCTTGACTGCCGGATGCCGCCTGTCGATCCACAGCCGCGCACAATTGTGTTGGTCCGTGCCACGCGACGCCAGCGAGAGAAACGTGAATGGATCGGTACTCGGTTTGTTGTTGGCGACCGATTCGATCAGGTGGCTGCAATCGGCCTCGAAGCCATCCCAATCGCAAATATTCTGCCTCGCGCGCAGACGGAGGCCTTCGAGCGCGACATGATCGGGCTTGAGCGCCAGCGCGCTGTCGTAGGCCGCAAGCGCCTCGCCATGACGTTCCATTGCCATGAACACATCACCACGGCCGATCCAAGCCTCGGCCAGGCCAGGCTTTGCCGCGAGCGCCTTGTCGTAGGCCGCAACCGCCTCGTCATAGCGCTCCAGTTCCGCGAACACGTTGCCGCGACCGAGCCATGCTTCGGCGAGATCCGGCTTGAGCGCCAGCGCCCTGCCGTGAGCCATGAGGGCTTCGTCGAGCAGCTTCAGCTTGGAGAATGCATTGCCGCGGCCAAGCCATGCCATGGCCAGTCGGGGCCCGAGCACCAGCGCCTTGTCGTAGGCGGCAAGGGCTTCGTCACAACGCCCCTGCTCGGCAAGTGCATTGCCCCGACCCAGCCACGCCTCGGCAAGGTCAGGCCTGAGCGCCAGCGCCTTGTCGCAGGCAGCAAGGGCGTCGTCAGGCCGTTCCAGCCTGGAGAACACGTTGCCCCGGCCAAGCAAAGCCTCGGCGAGGTCGGGCTTGCGTGCCAATGCCTTGTCGTAAGCATCAAGAGCTTCGTTGCAACGCCCCTGTTCGAACAACGCGTTGCCCCGACCGAGCCATGCCTCGGCCAGGTCAGGTCTCAATGCCAGCGCCTTGTCGATGGCCGCGAGCGCTTCGTCGAAGCGTCCGCTCTTGACGAATGAATGGCTCCGACCAAGCCACACCTCCGCCAGATCGGGCTTGAGCGCCAACGCCCTGTTGAAGGCGGCATCGGCCTCGCCATGGCGCTCGAGTTGCACAAGAATATTGCCAAGACTGAGCCATGCCTCGACCAGAGCGGGCTTGAGCGCGAGCGCCTTGTCGTAGGCGGCGCGGGCCTCTTCATGACGATTCAACCTGACCAACAGATTGCCGCGACCGAGCCACGCCTCGGCCAGATCAGGTTTGAGCGACAGCGCCCTGTCGTAAGCCGCGGGCGCCGATTCATAGCGCTGAACGGCCATCAGCAAATTGCCGCGACCGAGCCACGCTTCGGCGAGGTCGGGCTTGAGCGACAGCACCTTGTCGTAAGCCGCAAGCGCATCGTCGAAACGCCCCAGATTGAATAATACGCCTGCGCGACCAAACCATGCTTCGATCAGGTCCGCCCTCAAGCCCAGCGTCCTGTCGTAGGCGGCAAGCGCGTCTTGATGACGGCCCAGGCTCGCGAACAGATGGCCGAGCCACGCCGCGGCCATTCGAGGCTCGATCGTCAGCGCCTTGTCGTGGGCGGCCAGGGCGTCGGCATAACGCTCCAGCTTGACCAGCGAATGGCAACGCCCAAGCCACGCTTCGGCGAGATCAGGCCTGATGGCCAGCGCCTTGTCGTAAGCCGCCAGCGACTCCTGGTGACGCCCCAGATTGGCGAGCAGATGACCGAGCCATGGCCCGGCCAGACCGGGCTTGAGCGCCAGCGCCTTGTCATAGGCTGCAAGCGCCTGGTCATGGCGCCCGAGTCCCGCCAACGCATTGCCGCGACCGAGCCAGGCTTCAGCCAGACCGGGCTCGAGCGCCACGGCCTTGGCGAACAACGCCTCCGCCTCCAGCGGCTTCCCGCCATTCATCGCCCTTGTGGCATCTTGGAATGCTCTCGCGGCGGCGCTCATGCACCCTGGCCAATCATCGCTGGCTTGATCCTGGATCGTTCCCGATGCCGGCTGGAGTGCGTCCTCCCCGCCGGTCAATCTATGATAGCGTCCGGCAATACCATCACGCAATCCCAGGGTGCAACGCCCGAATCGCGGCTATCGGGACGGCTTCGCAGAGCTTCGTCAACGATCGCTTCGAGGGGCTGATACCGAGCGCTTTGCGGATGACCCGCTCGGCTTCGAGCCGGCGCCCATGCAGGGGCCGCCGGTGACGGGGCGATCACGCCGCCGACCGTCCCGATCGTCGGCAAGAGCAAGCCGACCTTCGACACATTGTACAATGGTGATCGCGCGAAACGCCGTTCGCGACGGATTGCCGGCGTCCGTAATGGACGCCGACCTCATTGAAGCCGCGGCTTAGGCGTACCGGCCGTGGCAGTGCTTGTACTTCTTGCCGCTTCCGCAAGGGCAGTCCTCGTTGCGGCCGACCTTGCCCCAGCTTGCCGGGTCGTTCGGATTGCGCTCGGCGGCCGGCAACCCCGGCGCCAGCGAGGCCTGGGCGTAGGTCGCTTCGGTCAGGCTGGCACGTGCGAACTCGTCCTCGCCGGTGTTGGGATCGAGCTTGTGCGCCTCCATCATCGGCAGTGGCTGCGGCGGCTCCTCCGGCGGCACGATCTCGACCCGCATCAATTGCGCGGTGACCGCCTCGCGCAGATGCGAGCTCATCTCCTGGAACAGGTTGAAGGCCTCGGTCTTGTACTCCTGCAACGGATCGCGCTGGCCGTAGCCGCGCAGGCCGATCACCTGGCGCAGATGGTCGAGCATGATCAGATGCTCACGCCAGAGATGGTCGAGGGTCTGCAACAGGATGGTCTTCTCGACGTAACGCATCACGTCGGGACCCCATTGCGCGACCTTGGCCGCCATCCGCTCATCGACATGCTTCTCGATGCGCGCCAACAGCTCCTCGTCGGCGATGCCCTCTTCCTTGGCCCATTCGTCAACCGGCAGGTCGACATCGAGCACGCGCTTCAATTCCTCCTTGAGGCCCGCGGTGTCCCACTGCTCGGCATAGGCGTGCTCGGGGATGTATTTGGCGACGACATCCTCGATGAAATCATGCCGCATGCCGGTGACCATCTCGACGACGCTGTCATCCTTCATCAGGTCGACGCGCTGGTCGAAGATCACCTTGCGCTGGTCGTTCTGGACGTTGTCGAATTTGAGCAGGTTCTTGCGGATGTCGAAGTTGCGCGCCTCGACCTTCTGCTGCGCCTTCTCCAGTGCCTTGTTGATCCAGGGATGGATGATGGCTTCGCCTTCCTGGAGGCCGAGCCGCTGCAGCATGCTGTCGAGCCGGTCGGAGCCGAAGATGCGCATCAAATCGTCTTCCAGCGACAGGAAGAACTTCGAGCGACCGGGGTCGCCCTGACGGCCGGAGCGGCCGCGCAGCTGGTTGTCGATGCGGCGGGATTCGTGGCGCTCGGAGCCGATGATGTAGAGGCCGCCCGGCTTCTTCACGGTCTTGGCGGGCTTGTTGCCCTTGGCGGGCTCGACCTCGAAATCCTCTTCCGCCTTCAGCACGATCTCGCGGAAGCGCTCGATGTCGGCCTTGATCTGCTCGATCTTCTTGGCCTTCTCGGCCTCGTCGGTGATCCCTGCGGTCTCCTGCTGGATCCGCATCTCGAGCGAGCCGCCGAGCTTGATGTCGGTGCCGCGGCCGGCCATGTTGGTCGCGATCGTGATTGCGCCCGGCACGCCGGCTTCGGCGACGATATAGGCTTCCTGCTCGTGGAAGCGCGCGTTCAGCACCGCGAACAGTTTCGCCGGCTTGCCGGCGCGAGCGGCGGCATAGAGCTTCTCCATGCCGGATTCGGAGGTGAAATCGATCTGCTTGTAGCCGTGCTTCTTGAGGTAGTCGGCCAGCACTTCCGACTTCTCGATCGAGGCGGTGCCGACCAGCACCGGCTGCAACCGCTTGTTGGCGCGCTCGATCTCGGCGAGGATCGCGCCGTATTTTTCGTTCTGGGTACGGTAGACCTCGTCGTCCTCGTCGAGGCGCGCCACCGGCAGATTGGTCGGGATCTCCACGACCTCGAGCTTGTAGATGTCGAACAGTTCGTCGGCTTCGGTCAGCGCCGTGCCGGTCATGCCGGACAGCTTGGCGTACATCCGGAAATAATTCTGGAAGGTGATCGAGGCCAGCGTCTGGTTCTCGGGCTGGACCGTGACGTGTTCCTTGGCTTCCAGGGCCTGGTGCAGGCCCTCCGAGTAGCGCCGGCCCTGCATCATGCGGCCGGTGAACTCGTCGATGATGACGACCTCGTCGTCGCGGACGATATAGTCCTTGTCGCGGGTGAACAGCGTATGCGCGCGCAGCGCCTGGTTGACGTGATGCACGACGGAGACGTTCTCGACGTCGTACAGCGAATCGCCCTTGAGCTGGCCGGCGTCGCGCAGCAGGTTCTCGAGCTTCTCCATGCCGCCTTCGGTCAGCGTCACCGTGCGCTGCTTCTCGTCGACCTCGTAGTCGTCCTTCTTGGCGAGCTTCGGCATGAAGGTGTCGATGGTGTTGTAGAAATCCGAACGGTCGTCGAGCGGGCCGGAGATGATCAGCGGCGTGCGCGCTTCGTCGATCAGGATCGAGTCGACTTCGTCGACGATCGCGTAGAAATGCGCGCGCTGGACCATGTCCTCCAGGCGGTACTTCATGTTGTCGCGCAGATAGTCGAAGCCGTATTCGTTGTTGGTGCCGTAGGTGATGTCACAGGCATAGGCCGCCTTGCGCTCGGCATCGTCGAGGCCGTGCACGATCACGCCGGTGGTCAGCCCCAGGAACGCGTAGATCTGGCCCATCCAGCCGGAGTCGCGGCGGGCGAGGTAGTCGTTGACGGTGACGACGTGGACGCCCTTGCCGGCGAGCGCGTTGAGGTAGACCGCCAGGGTTGCGACCAGCGTCTTGCCTTCACCGGTCTTCATCTCGGCGATGTCGCCCTCGTGCAGCACCATGCCGCCGATCAGCTGCACGTCGAAATGGCGCTGGCCGAGCGTCCGCTTGGCCGCTTCGCGCACCGTGGCGAAGGCCGGAACCAGGATGTCGTCGAGCGTCTTGCCTTCGGCGAGCTGCTGCTTGAACTCGGCGGTGCGGGCCTTGAGCTGATCGTCCGTGAGCTTGATGAGCTCGGGCTCCAGCGCGTTGATGGCGTTGACCCGGGACTGATATCCCTTGACGCGGCGGTCATTGGAGGAGCCGAAAAACTTGCGGGCGAGCGCGCCGATCATGCGAAATTCCTGTTCTTCGGTCTCGAGTTCGGTCTTGGTTCAATTCGGTCTTGCGTTACAGCCTGAGATGGTCCGCCGGATCGCCTATCAACTCACCGTGACGCACTGCTGGTCGAGCCCCGACCCGGCACTCCTCCGCCAATTGAGTGGGAAACCGGCCATCCTCGGTTCAACGGCGAAAAACGCAGCAAAATAAGCGCTCTCACCGCCGACACGGCCGGCCAGAGATATGGCCCGCCCGGGGGTTGTCAACGCCGCCAAGATGTCAAGGAATTCATCATTTTGACAAGACTTTCGCGTTGCCAATGTAACACGATTGGGCGAGTGTCCGCCCCGCTCGAGCTTCCCCCCTTTAGACCAAGGATTTTGCATGACCACCTCGCCTCCGGAAACCAAAACCGGCCTGCGCCTCGGCCTCGCCACCCTGGCCGCAACGGGCTGTCTTGTCGCAGTGCTGGCCGCCAGCCTGCCGGTCCGCGCCGCGGATTCCGATCCGGTGCTGGCGAAGGTTAATGGTTCCGAGATCCGCGCCAGCGACGTCGCGCTCGCCGAGGAAGAACTGGGCCCGAGCCTCGCGCAGATGGACCCGGCGACCAAGAAGGACAACGTGCTGTCCTTCCTGATCGACATGAAGATCGTGTCCAAGGCCGCCGAGGACAAGAAGGTCGAGAACAGCGACGACTTCAAGAAGCGCCTCGCCTTCACCCGCAGCCGCCTCCTGATGGACAGCCTGCTGGCCAGCGAGGGCAAGGCCGCGACCACCGACGAGGCCATGAAGAAGGTCTATGACGACGCCGCCAAGCAGATCACCGGCGAGCAGGAGGTGCGCGCCCGCCACATCCTGGTCGAGACCGAGGACGAGGCCAAGGCGATCAAGGCCGAGCTCGACAAGGGGGCCGACTTCGCCGAGCTCGCCAAGAAGAAGTCCAAGGACCCCGGCGCCTCCGACGGCGGCGACCTCGGCTTCTTCACCAAGGAACAGATGGTGCCGGAATTCTCCGCGGTCGCCTTCTCGCTCGAGCCGGGCAAGATCTCCGATCCGGTCAAGTCGCAGTTCGGCTGGCACATCATCAAGGTCGAGGAAAAGCGCAACCGCAAGGCGCCCGACTTCGAGCAGGTCAAGGCCCAGATCGAGACCTACGTGACCCGCAAGGCCCAGGCCGACTATGTCGCCAAGCTGCGCGAGGCCGCCAAGGTCGAGCGCATGGACAAGCCGGCCGATGCAGCCAAGGATGCGACGCCGCCGGCGGATGCCGCCAAGGACGCGCCGAAGCCGGCCGACAACAAGATGGCGCCGGCGAAGAAGTAAGCTTCGCGAAGCCGAACCGATTGCGTTGCGATGGCCGGGCACGTCCCGGCCATTTGCTTTTGCGGTACCTTCGGTTGATCGCGTCGTCCCGGCGCAGATCAGGACCCATACGCCGCGGCGGAGCACTTCTTGCCGCGGCAGTCGTTTCTTGAACAATTGATGACGGTGGCTATGGGTCCGGGACGACGGCGTTGCGCGTTCGCTTCGCAGCCCTCTCCCGATTCAGCCGCCAAGATGTTATGCAGCGCTTCCCTCCCCGTAGCCGGAAGCTTGCCGATGTCCACCGCCGTCTCCCCCTCGCCCCGCCAGATGTTCCCGAGATGCCCGTGATCGCGGGCGTGCGGCTTGCAACCGCCGCCGCCGGCATCCGTTACAAGGGGCGCACCGACGTGCTGCTCGCACTGCTGGACAAAGGCACCACGGTCGCCGGCGTCTTCACCAAGTCGAAATGCCCGTCGGCGCCGGTCGAATGGTGTCGCGCCAAGCTGAAAGGCGGGGCTGCGCGCGCGCTGGTGGTCAACTCCGGCAACGCCAACGCCTTCACCGGCAAGACCGGCAAGGCGTCCACCGCGCTGACCGCGCAGATCGCCGCCAAGGCGGTCGGCTGCTCGACCTCGGACGTATTCCTCGCCTCGACCGGCGTGATCGGCGAGCCACTCGACGCCACCAAGTTCGACGGCGTGCTGGCGCAGCTCGCCGAGACCGCGACGCCCGATCTCTGGATGGATGCGGCCCGTGCGATCATGACCACCGACACCTTCCCGAAGGTCGCGACCGCGACCGTGAAGCTCGGCAAGGCCAAGGTGACGATCAACGGCATGGCCAAGGGTGCCGGCATGATCATGCCCGACATGGCGACCATGCTGTCCTTCATCTTCACCGATGCGCCGCTGTCGGCCGGCGCGCTGCAATCGCTGCTCAAGGCCGGCGTCGAGGACACCTTCAACGCGCTGACCATCGACGGCGACACCTCGACCTCGGACACGTTGCTGGCGTTCGCGACCGGCGCCGCGGCGGCCAACGGCGCGCCGAAGATCTCGCGCGCCAGCGACCCGCGCCTGAAGGCCTTTGCCAAGGCGTTCCAGCAGATCCTCGCCGACCTCTCCGAGCAGGTGGCGCGCGACGGCGAAGGCGCCCGCAAGCTGGTCGAGGTCGTGGTCGAGGGCGCGACGACGAAACCGTCGGCGCGCAAGATCGCGATGTCGATCGCCAATTCGCCGCTGGTGAAGACCGCGATCGCCGGCGAGGACGCCAATTGGGGCCGCGTGGTGATGGCGGTCGGCAAGGCCGGCGAGCCCGCCAACCGCGACAAGCTCTCGATCTCCTTCAACGGCATCCGTGTCGCCAAGAGCGGCGCGCGCGACCCGTCCTACGACGAGAAGGAAGTGTCGGAGGCGATGAAGGCGCCGAAGATCCAGATCAAGGTCGCGCTCGGCCTCGGTAAGGCCAAGGACCGCGTGCTGACCTGCGATCTCACCAAGGAATATGTCGCGATCAACGGGGACTATCGGTCGTAGGGTTCATCTCTTTACCCGTCATCCTGAGGCGCGAGCGGAGCGAGCCTCGAAGGATGCACGGCCCGGATGGCGCCGCATGGAGAGAGTCGGGCCGTCGACCCTTCGAGACGCCGCGCGAAAGCGCGGCTCCTCAGGGTGACGGGGAGAGAAGGCATCGGCCTCCGCTAGCTGCTGATCCGCGCGTCGGCGACGGCCTTCTTGAACAGCGCGTTCATCGCGTCGGCGATGCCCTGGGTCGGGCTGACCTCGAAGTAGAAGCCCGGCGACGCGCAGGCCTGCATGTTCTGCGCGATCTCGCTGTTCGGCGAGGGTCCGAACGGACCCTTGTTGAACGGATCGATCCAGCTCATGTACCAGCTGTTGGTCGGCAGCTGCAGATAGGTGGTGTAGAGCACCGCGATCTTGATGCCGCGATTCTTGATCGCGGTGCACAGCGCCGGGTTGATCGGCGACTGGCAGCGATTGCCGCCGGTGATCGGCTTCAGGCAGCTCGAATTCGGTTCGTCCGCGACGCCGTCGGAGACGAAGAACAGATATTTCATCGGCGCCGCCGAGGTGCCGGGACCGGGCGCGCTGATCGCAGAGCTGATCGCCGGAAGCACCGCGCTGAACTGGGTGTCCTTGTCGGCCGTGTAGGAATCGTTGTTGCCGTAGACACCCATCAGGTCGATGTTGCCGGCTGCGGTCTTGGCGCTCGACAGGCTGGTCGACAGCGAGAACAGCGCGCGCAGGCCGATCGTCGCCGACGATGCGCCGAAATCGTAGATCGCCATCCGGAACTGGTTGGAATAGGTCGCGGTGGTCGCGGCCGTGTCCATCAATTGCTGGGTGGCGCTGCGCAGCACGTCGATCCGGGTGGTGACGCCGAGCTTCTTGGCGAGATTGTAGTAGTTGTTGGCATCGTTGTAGTCGTGGCAGGCGAAGGCACATTTGTCGGGCGTGTTGTTGACCATCTTGGTCACGTCGGTCGGCGTCGCCGCGACTCCCATCGACGGCGAATTGTCGAGCAGGAGATAGAAGTCGATGTAGAGCGGCATGTTGGCGGTCGAGGTCGACGAACCCTTCACCGTCATGTTGCTCTGGCCGATCACGCCGAGAAACAGGGTGGGAACGACCGCGGTGAACTGCACCGTCGAGGTGACGACGCTGCCGGTCTTGGTCATGGTCGGCGTCACGCTGGTCACGGTGAAGCCGCTCTGGTTCAGGACATTGCCGTTGAAGATGTTGGTCGCATCGGCCTGGCCGGCCGCGATCGGGCCGTCCGAGGTCATGGCGCCGGCGGCGATGAAGCCGGGCGACGACTTGGAAACCGATCCGACGCTCGCGGCGTCGGCAGCGGACAACAACTTGCTGCGGATCTGGTTGGCCCGGGAATAGTCGACCGCGCATCCGACGGCGACGACGAGCGGCAGCACGGCGAGGCCAAACGTCATCGCGATGTTGCCGGAGCGATCGCGGCGGAAACGGCTGATAGCCCGGATCAAGATGCGCATGGTTATATCGGCAAAGAATATGATGGACACATAACGTGACACTTCACCCTGCCGGCTGCGAATTAAGGCAGGCTTATCGCGATCGCAGAAAAACACTCGGACACAAATCGTTTGGCCCGGAGCGCTTTGCTGGTTAATGAAACCTGAAGATCGAGAAGGAAGTCCTCACCGCATGACTGACATCAAGCTGACCCTCGTCGTCGCCTGCGCGCTGGTCGACGCCGACAAGCGCGTGCTGCTGGCGCAGCGCCCCGAAGGCAAGGCGCTGGCCGGCCTGTGGGAATTCCCGGGCGGCAAGATCGAGCCGGGCGAGCGGCCGGAGCAGACCCTGATCCGCGAGCTGCACGAGGAGATCGGCGTCACCGTGGCCGAGCCGTGCCTCGCGCCGCTGACCTTCGCGAGCCACGCCTACGAGACCTTCCATCTGCTGATGCCGCTCTACATCTGCCGCCGCTGGGAGGGCATCGCGGTGGCGCGCGAGGGCCAGAACCTCGCCTGGGTGCGGGCCAACAAACTGCGCGACTACCCGATGCCGCCCGCCGACATCCCGCTGCTGCCGCATCTGATCGATCTGCTGCTATGATCTTCTCCCTCGCGAGAGAGGCGCATTGCCGGAATATCGAAAACAACCCCATGCAAAGCAGTCGGCGGTGGCCGGCGTTCGACCAGGCGACTTGACACGTCGGGCAACTCACCGGCACAATTCCATTATTCCGAAATGGTGGCAGGCCGCCATCGCATCTGATGTGGTTTCGCCGGCGCGCATCAAGCGGCACCGACCGTAAGGGACACACTGTGGACGGGCTCCCTCCCCCTTGCGGGGGAGGGCTGGGGAGAGGGGTGCCACGCGGCGCGCTCTCTCAGCATGCATCTTGAAGACGGGCTCAGAATTGCAAAAGCGATGATCACACTGATATCTCGCCCGGGGCTACCCCTCTCCCCAACCCTCTCCCGCAAGGGGAGAGGGAGCCCGAGCCGCGTGCTTACCCTACGCCTCAGCGCTTCACCTGCTTCACCGCCGCCTCCAGACTGGCCTTCGCCGAGCCAGGCCGCAGCGGCTTCGGCTGGCTGTCGTGCGGCGCCCAGCCGGAGAGCCAGACGATGTCGAAGGTGGCGCGGATGCGGCCGTCGGGATCGGCGAAGCGTTCGCCGTAGATCTGCGCCATGCGCAGCATGGTGGCGCGGCGGGTCGGGGTGTGGCGGCGCTCGCGCAGCACGTTGGTGGCGCCCATCCGCCTGAGGTCGGCCATCAGTGCGAACGCGCTCGAATAACGCACCACGACGCGGTCGACATCGGTGACCGGCAGCGCGAAGCCGGCGCGCTGCAACAACGCGCCGATGTCGCGCAGATCGGCGAACGGCGCGACGCGCGGCGACACCCCGCCTTCGCATTCTGCTTCCGCCGCGGCAAAACTCTGCCTGAGCTCAGTCAGCGTATCGCCGCCGAGCATCGCCGCCAGCAGCAGTCCGTCCGGCTTCAGCGCGCGACGGATCTGCGCCAGCACGCCCGGCAGATCATTGACGAACTGGAAAGCCAGTGCGGAGACCGCGAGGTCGAGCGACTCCGGTGCCAGGCCGGTCGCTTCCATCTCGGCGAACGCGACCGCATCGACCGAGGCGACACGCTTGCGCACGGCGTCCGCGAGCCCGTCGCCCGGTGTCCAGATATCGGCCGCCGCCGAGAAGCTGCGCGATACCGCCTGCAACCGGTCAGCCAGGTCCTCCGTGGCGCGCTCGAGCAGGAACGTCGCCGCCCCCTCACGCCGTGCCCGCGCCAGCCGCGCGCCGAGCAAGGCGCGGTCGAACAGGATGGGGGCTGAGGCCGGGGTGGTTGCCATGCCGGCTGGTTACGCCGGACCGCCGCCGCAGGCAATGCGCCTTGAGCCCGCGTTGCGCAAACGCTAGCCTTCGTGTCATGGACGCCGAGGCATCACCGACACGCTCCATTACCGGTCACGTCCAGCGCGCGCTCGGCGCGGTCGGCGGCGCCTGGTTGCGCACCGCGCGGCTGGCGCTCGATATCGCACTGCCGACGCTGTGCGTGTCCTGCCGCGAGCCGGTCCATGGCGAGGGGGTGTGCGCGGCCTGCTGGGCCAAATTGTCGTTCATCGCGCCGCCTTTCTGTCCGCGGCTCGGCATCCCCTTTGTCTACGATCCCGGGCCGGAGCTGTTGTCGATGGAGGCGATCGCCAATCCGCCGGCCTACCAGCGTGCGCGCGCCGCGGTGCGCTATGACGATATCGCCCGTACCCTGGTGCATGCATTGAAATACCAGGATCGCACCGATCTGGCGCCGACAATGGGCCACTGGATGGCGCGGGCGGGGAAGGAATTGCTCGACGGCGCCGACATGCTGGTTCCGGTTCCGCTGCACTGGCGGCGCGGCTGGAGCCGGCGCTACAACCAGTCCGGCGCGCTGGCCAAGACGATCGCCCGCCACAGCGGCGTCAAAATGGTCTCCGAGGCGTTGCGACGCACCCGCGCCACCGAGCAGCAGATCGGGCTGTCTCGCAAGGACCGCGCCAGCAATGTGCAGGGCGCATTCAGGGTCGCCGATGAACGCAAGGCTGACATCCAGGGCCGCCGCGTCATTCTGGTCGACGACGTCCTGACCTCGGGTGCTACAGTGGATGCCTGCGCGCGGGCGCTGCTGCGGGCCAAGGCGGCTCAAGTCGACGTGCTGGTGTTCGCCCGGGTTGTCGATACCCACCGTGCTCCCATATAATCTGTCATTCTGGTTCAACCGAGCACACCATGACCGCTGCCATCGAAATCTACACCCGCCCGGGCTGCGGTTATTGCACCGCGGCCAAATCGCTTTTGACGCGCAAGAACGCCGCGTTCACCGAATTGAACGTCGCCAGCAACCCGGCCTACCGCGACGAGATGTACGATCGCGCCGGCGGCGGGGCGACCTTCCCGCAGATCTTCATCGGCAAGACCCATGTCGGCGGCTGCGACGAGCTCTATGCGCTCGACCGCGAGGGCAAGCTCGACGGCCTGCTCAGCAACGGAGGCGGCGCCTGATGAGCACGGAGAACAAGTTCACCGCGGCGATGGTGCAGATGCGCACCGGATTGCTGCCGGAGCCGAGCCTCGAGCAGGGCACGAAGCTGATCCGCGAGGCGGCGGCGCAGGGCGCCAAATACGTGCTGACGCCTGAAGTCAGCAACATGATGCAGTTGAACCGCAAGGCGCTGTTCGAGCACCTGGCGGGCGAAGAGGACGACAAGTCGCTCAAGGCCTATCGCGCGCTGGCCGCGGAACTGAAGATCCACCTGCATATCGGGTCGCTGGCGCTGCGCTATTCGCCGGAGAAGGCGGTCAACCGCTCGTTCCTGATCGGGCCCGAGGGCAACGTGCTCGCGAGCTACGACAAGATCCACATGTTCGACATCGACCTGCCCGGCGGCGAAAGCTATCGCGAATCGGCCAATTACCAGCCCGGCGAGACCGCCGTGATCTCCGACCTGCCCTGGGGCCGGATCGGCTTGACGATCTGCTACGACGTGCGCTTCCCGGCGCTGTATCGCGCACTGGCCGAGGCGGGAGCTTCCTTCCTCACCGTTCCCTCAGCCTTCACCCGCAAGACCGGCGAAGCGCACTGGCACACTTTGCTGCGCGCCCGCGCCATCGAGACCGGCTGCTTCGTGTTCGCCGCGGCCCAGGCCGGCCTGCACGAGAACAAGCGCGAGACCTTCGGGCACTCGCTGATCGTCGACCCCTGGGGCGAGATCCTCGCCGAGGGTGGCGTCGAGCCGGGCGTGTTCCTGGCCGAGATCGATCCCGCCAAGGTCGAAACCGCGCGCAAGACCATCCCCTCGCTTCAGCACGGGCGGCGATTTGGCATCGCCGACCCCAAGGCCGGCCCGGAGCATCTGCACCTCGTCCGGGGCTCGGCATGATCCGCTACACGCTGCGCTGCGAGCGCGGCCATCAGTTCGAGAGCTGGTTCCAGAGCTCCTCGGCCTATGAGTCGCAGGAGCGGCGTCACCTGATCAACTGCCCGGCCTGCGGCTCGGCCGAGATCGAGCGCGCGATCATGGCGCCGCAGATCGTCAGCAAGAAGGGCCGCGAACCGGCCCAGCCGCAGCCTGCCGCGCCGGTCGAGGCGACCGCCACTGAATCGACGTCGCTGATGATGGCGCAGGAGCGTGAGCTGCGCAGCAAGCTGAAGGAGCTGCGCGACCACATCGTCAAGAACGCCGACAATGTCGGCGAACGCTTCCCCAATGAGGCGCGCAAGATGCATTACGGCGACATCGAGCATCGGCCGAT